>DATIQL010000265.1:0-10098 GCA_035470905.1 Casimicrobiaceae bacterium | reverse complement strand
GAA
Organism: Casimicrobiaceae bacterium; assembly: GCA_035470905.1. Taxonomy (GTDB): domain Bacteria; phylum Pseudomonadota; class Gammaproteobacteria; order Burkholderiales; family Casimicrobiaceae; genus VBCG01. Next base: position 10,095 of record DATIQL010000265.1, on the reverse strand, counting down.
GCGCGGATGGGCGTTCAGGCCGGTGCCCACGGCGGTGCCCCCGAGTGCCAGCGGCATCAGGCCGGCGCGTGCGTAGCCGATGGCCATCCGCGCATCGTCGAGCTGCGCGACCCAGCCCGAGATCACCTGCCCCAGCGTGACCGGGGTCGCGTCCTGCAGATGGGTGCGCCCGATCATCACCACGCCGGCCAAGGCCTGCGCCTTGGCGTCGAGCGTTGCCCGCAGGCGCTCGAGCGCGGGCAGCAGGCGATGGTCGACCTCGTCGACCGCCGCGATGTGCATCACCGCCGGAAACGTGTCGTTCGACGACTGGCCGCGATTGACGTCGTCGTTCGGATGGATCGGCTTCTTCGAGCCGACCACGCCACCCGCGAGCTGGATCGCCCGATTGGCGATCACTTCGTTGGCGTTCATGTTCGACTGCGTTCCCGACCCGGTCTGAAACACGACCAGCGGGAACTCCGCATCCAGGCTGCCGTCGATCACGTCCTGCGCCGCGCGCGCGATCAGCGCGACCTTGTCGGCGGGCAGCTCGCGCAGCTCGCCGTTGGCGAGCGCAGCGCACTTCTTGAGCACGCCGAAGGCGCGGATCACCGACCGCCCCCAGCGGAAGCGGTCGACGCCGATCGGGAAATTGTCGATCGAGCGCTGCGTCTGCGCGCCCCACAGGCGCCCGGCCGGAACGTGCACGTCGCCCAGCGAATCCTTCTCGATGCGCGTGGCCGGCGGCGACTCGGTGCCCATGTCCGCCATGCTACTCCCGCGCGATGCGGGCCTGGGTCGACCCGCTACAGTCCGGTCAGCGCGCGCGTATGCCGCGCGATCATCAACGCCTCGTCGGTGGGAACGACGTAGGCCGGTGCGGGCGAATCGGGCCGCGTCAGCCGCGTCGCGTGCTCCGCATTGGCGCCGGCGTCGAGCCGGAACCCGAGCCATGCGGCGCCGTCGATGATGCGCGCCCGGATGTCGGCAGCGTGCTCGCCGATGCCGCCGGTGAAGACCAGGGCGTCGATCCCGCCCAGGGCGGCGGCGAGGGAGCCCAGCTCGCGCGATGCGCGGTAGCAGAAGAGCTCGATCGCGAATCGCGCGCGCGGCTCCTGCGAGGCGAGCAGCGTGCGCATGTCGGAGGAAACGCCGGAAACGCCGAGCAGCCCGGACTCGTGATAGAGGAGCCGCGTCAGTGCGCGGGCATCGAGCCCGAGCTCGGTTTGCAGCCACGGCAGGACCCCGGGATCGAGCGATCCCGGCCGCGTGCCCATCATCAGGCCGTCGAGCGCGGTGAAGCCCATCGTCGTCGCGACGCTCTGGCCGCGAAGGATCGCGCACATCGAGGCGCCGTTGCCGAGGTGTGCGACGACGACGCGTCCGTCCGCGGCGCGCGGATCGAGCGCGGGCAGCGTCGCCGCCACGTACTCGTACGACAGGCCGTGGAAGCCGTAGCGGCGAACGCCGCGGTCGGTGATTTCGGCGGGCAGCCCGAAGGCCTGCGCAACCGCGGGCTGCGTGTGATGGAACGCGGTGTCGAAGCAGGCGATCTGCGGCAACCCGGCTGCCCTCTCCCGCAGCAGCCGGATCGGCGTGAGGTTGTGCGGCTGGTGCAGCGGTGCGAGCGGGATCAGCTCCGCGAGCGCCGCCTCGACGCCGGCATCGACGCGCACCGGCGCCGCGAAACGCGTTCCGCCGTGGACGACCCGATGCCCGACCGCGGCGATTCGCCTGCCGGGCGCCCCGGTTTCGGCCAGCTCGAGCAGCAGGCCGATCGCGCCGGCATGATCGAGGTCGGCCGCCGAGGCAAAGCTGCGCGCTTCGAGGACCTTGCCCTGCGCGTCCCGCAGCGCGAGGCGAGGCGCGGTGCCGATGCCGTCGATCTCGCCGCGCAGCGCCAGCGCGAGCTCTGCGTCGGCGACGTCGAACAGCGAGAACTTGACGCTCGAGGATCCGGCGTTGACGACGAGTATGGCGTCGGACATCGCGGCGATTTCCGATTTCCGATTTGCGATGTGCGCGACGCTAGGCGCGGCGCTTGGCTGAACGGCCGCCCGTGCGGGCGGTCCCCGTCCGGCTGCCCGCGCTCGCCGCCGCCACTTTCGCGCCCCTGCGGCGCTTGGCGGCGCCACCCGCGGCCGCGGACCGCGACGCGGGCAGGCGCGGCTGCGCGCCCTGCAGCGGCACCAGGCTGCGCAACTCGGTGAGCAGATTGCGTTGCCGCGCATCGAGGCCGGCGCCGGTTTCGAGCGAATCGAAGACCGCGTGCAGCTTCTGGCGATCGGCGGCGCTGCGCACGAGCTTTCCGAGCGAACGCTTGGCCTGCAGCGGCTCGAATTCGACGACCAGCGTCTCCTCGTGCAGCAGCCGGCGCAGCTCGTCCTCGCCGAGGCCGCGCAGGACGCCGGTCGGCGCCAGCAACTGGCGCGTGTGCTCCATCTGCGCAATGCTGCGCTTGCCGCCGCCCGCCTTGACGATCAGGATCCCGGTGCGTACGACCGCCTCGGCCAGGCTTCCCTGGTCGATCTCGTCGAGGACCTGGCGCACGGCAGGGAGCGCGCGGGCGTCGAAAGGCGTCTGGCGGCGGATCACCGCACGCTGGTCGGCCATCTGCAGCGACATCAGGTTGCCGTAGACCTGGTAGAACGCCGCCTCGCGCGTCGCGTCGCGCAGATCGCGATAGAGGTCGAACGCGGCGCTGATGCATTCGGAGAACAGCTTCTCGACCCGACGGCCGACGTTGTCGGCGGCGCGGGGCTGGCGATAGGCGCGGGCGACCGACGCCGCGTGAGGCAGGCCGGCGAAAAGCGGGTTGCGGTCGGAAATCGCCCAGCGCTGCACGCGCAGCGGGTGCATCTCGCGCAGCAGCCTCGCCGCCCATTCGGGCGTCGCATCGCGCACCGCGGGGCGCACGAGCAGCTCGTAGGCGCGCTCGGTCAGCTCGGACAGCGCCGCCACGGCCTCGAACGGCTTCTCGTCGACGCGGTCGTATTTCTGCATGCGCTTCAGGTGCTCGAGCTTGCGCTCGTGGAGCGTCACGTCGTACTCGACGCTGCCGTCGGCGGCGACGTTCTCGTGGATCTCCATTCCGTAGAGGCCCGGCGGAAGCGCCTGGATGTACTTCAGCACCTCGATGATCTGCGTGTGCTCCTTCTTCGCGACCTTGCCGGACACGAAGATGCCGAGGTGGCCGATGTCCTCGTGGATCAGGCCGACGATCGTCTGCCCGTTCGCCTTGATCTCCTCGGTGCTGGAGTAGAGGTCGCTGATCCAGTTGAACGCCTGCTGCGGTGGCGTGATGTTGTCGCCCATCGAGGCGAACACGATGATCGGCTGCTTGATCGACTTGAGATCGAAATAGCGCCCCGGGCCCAGGCGCGCCTCGCCCTGCGTGAGCTTGTTGCCGACGAACAGGTTGTTGACGATCCAGCGGATCTCCTCCTCGTTCATCAGGTAGAAGCCGCCCCACCAGCGCTCGAACTCGAGGAAGCGCTGCGCCTCGTCGTCGACGTCGTCGTACAGGTGGTAGTACTTTTCCCAGAACGTGTTCGCGGGATTCAGGTTCTCGAAGCTCTGCACCAGGTGCGCGCCGTCGAACTTGCCGGCGCCGAGATCGCTCGCCAGCAGCGACAGCCACGCGCCGCCGACCAGCCCGCCCGCGTAGCGCATCTGATTGTCGCCGTCGTTGCCGGACCAGTACGACATCGGCGCGCCGTTGATCACCAGCGGCCCGGTCATGTCGGGGCGCGCGGCCGCGAGCATCATCACCGCCCAGCCACCCTGGCAGTTGCCGATCAGCACCGGCTTCGCGCTCTGCGGATGCCGCTCGTCGACGATGCGCACGAACTCGGCTTCGGCGTCGGTGATGTCGGCGAGGGTCTGTCCGGGCTCGGGATCGGGGTAGAACACGACGAAGTAGACCGGATGCCCGGCCTTCAACGCGACGCCGACCTCGGAATCTTCCTTGAAGCCGCCGATGCCCGGCCCGTGGCCGGCGCGCGGGTCGATGATGATGAACGGCCGCAGCGTGTCGTCGATTTCGACGCCTTTCGGCGGAACGATCCGCAGCAGCGCGTAGTTGACCGGGCGCTCGAACGTGCGGCCGTCGGAAATGACTTCGTACTCGTAGGCGAGCAGCGGCGGCTTGCCGGCTTCCTCGTGCGCGATCCAGTTGTTGCCGCGTTCGCGCAGCGTGTCCCAGAACAGGATCGAGCGCTGGGCGAAATCGACGCCGTATTGCCACCAGTCCTGCCACAGCTGTTGCGGGTTGGCGCCGTTGCCGGGTACGCCCGACTGCACGAACGCCGAGTGTGCCCGGTGGACGCGGTCGGTACACGCCTTCCCGGCGTCGTGGACTCGGCTCTCGAGCAGGCTCGAGACGCTGCGCGAGATCGTCAGCGATCGTTCGATCGTCTGGTTCAGGCTGGGCATGCGGGACTTCCTCGGGGAAACAGCGATGCTGCGACGCAACATACTACCAGCGTACGGGCTTTCCTGTACCGGGTCCGAACGGGCAGCGGCGCACCGGCGAAACAAAGGGCGGCCCGCAGGCCGCCCTTTGTCCTTTCGTCACTGCTCAAACCGCGAACTACGCGCGATGACGCAGCTTGCGGATCGCCTCCAGCTGCGCGAGAGCCGACGCGAGTTCCGCTTCGGCGGTCGCGATCTCCTCCTTCGACGTCTTGTTCTGCCTTGCTTCCTCGGCCGCGCGGCGCGCCTCGAGTGCAGCCATCTCGTCGAGATCCTTGGCGCGGATCGCGGTGTCCGCGAGCACGGTCACCATGTGCGGCTGCACCTCGAGGAACCCGCCCTGCACGAACACGAGCTCCTCGGTGTCCGAGCCGGGCACCTTGATGCGCACCGTCCCCGGCCTGATCTGCGTGAACAGCGGCGTGTGGCGCGGATAGACGCCGAGCTCGCCCATCTCCCCCGGCAGCACGACGAATTCCGCCTCGCCGGAGTAGATCTGCTCTTCGGCGCTGACGACGTCGACGTGAATGGTGTTGGCCATGATGTGGAGCCTTCCCGGGTGACGCCTACTGCAGCGTCTTCGCCTTCTCGAACGCCTCTTCGATCGTGCCGACCATGTAGAACGCCTGCTCGGGCAGCTGGTCGCATTCGCCGTCGACGATCATCGAGAATCCCTTGATCGTGTCCTTCAGCGAAACGTACTTGCCCGGCGAGCCGGTGAACACTTCGGCGACGGTGAACGGCTGCGACAGGAAGCGCTGGATCTTGCGCGCACGCGCGACGACCAGCTTGTCGTCCGGCGACAGCTCGTCCATGCCGAGGATGGCGATGATGTCGCGCAGCTCCTTGTAGCGCTGCAGCGTCTGCTGCACGCGGCGCGTGCAGTTGTAGTGCTCCTCGCCGATGACGTTCGGGTCGATCTGGCGCGACGTCGAGTCCAGCGGGTCGACCGACGGGTAGATGCCCAGCGCCGCGATGTCGCGCGAAAGGACGACGGTCGCGTCGAGGTGGCCGAAGGTCGTCGCGGGCGACGGATCGGTCAGGTCGTCCGCAGGCACGTAGACGGCCTGGATCGACGTGATCGAGCCGGTCTTGGTCGACGTGATGCGCTCCTGCAGCCGGCCCATTTCCTCGGCCAGCGTCGGCTGGTAGCCCACGGCCGACGGCATCCGGCCGAGCAGCGCCGAGACCTCGGTGCCCGCGAGCGTGAAGCGGTAGATGTTGTCGATGAACAGCAGCACGTCGCGGCCCTCGTCGCGGAACGACTCGGCGATGGTGAGGCCGGTCAGCGCGACGCGCAGGCGGTTGCCCGGCGGCTCGTTCATCTGGCCGTAGACCATCGCCACCTTGGACTTGGCGAGATCGTCCTTGTTGACGACGCCGGCTTCGATCATCTCGTGGTAGAAGTCGTTGCCTTCGCGCGTGCGCTCGCCGACGCCGGCGAACACCGACAGCCCGGAGTGCGCGGTCGCGATGTTGTTGATGAGCTCCATCATCGTGACCGTCTTGCCGACGCCGGCGCCGCCGAACAGGCCGACCTTGCCGCCCTTGGCGAACGGACACACGAGGTCGATGACCTTGATGCCGGTCTCGAGCAGCTCCTGCGACGGCGAAAGCTCGTCGAATGCGGGCGCAGTGCGGTGGATCGACATCAGCTTCTCGCTGGCCACCGGGCCGCGTTCGTCGATCGGCCGCCCGAGCACGTCCATGATGCGGCCGAGCGTCTCGCCGCCAACCGGCACCGAGATCGGCGAGCCGGTGTTGACCACCTGCATGCCGCGGCGCAGGCCGTCCGACGAGCCGAGCGCAATCGTGCGCACGACCCCATCGCCCAGCTGCTGCTGGACTTCGAGCGTCAGCCCGATCTCGTCCATCTTGAGCGCATCGTAGATCTTGGGCATCTGGTCGCGCGAAAACTCGACGTCGACCACCGCGCCGATGCACTGGACTATCGTTCCCTGGTTCATCGCTGGTTGATCCATTTCAAATCCCTGGTTTGACTAGACAGCCGCGGCACCGCCGACGATCTCGGAGAGTTCCTTCGTGATCGCGGCCTGGCGAGTCTTGTTGTAGATCAGCTGCAGCTCGTCGATGATCTTCCCGGCGTTGTCCGATGCCGCCTTCATCGCGACCATCCGCGCCGACTGCTCGGACGCGATGTTCTCGTTGATCATCTGGAACACCAGCGCCTCGATGTAGCGCCGCATCATGCCGTCGAGCAGCTCGCGGGCGTCGGGCTCGTAGATGTAGTCCCATCCGCGGTCCGCGACGTCGACCTTGCGCACCTCGCCGGTCGGGGTCCTGAACTCGGCGGGGATCGGCACGGCGCGCCCATGGCGCGGCTCCTGCTTCATCGTGTTCACGAACACCGTCGAGAAGATGTGGATCTCGTCGACCCTCCCGTCCAGGTATTCGTCGATCAGCACCTTGACCGGGCCGACGAGCTTCTGCATCTGGGGCCGATCGCCGATCTGCACGGCGTGCGAGACGACATTGCCGCCCATGCGCTGCAGGAAGCCGAAGCCCTTGTTGCCGATCGCGACGTAATCGACTTCGAGCCCCTTGGCGCGCCATTCCTTGTGCTGCGCGAGCACGAGGCGCAGGACGTTGGTGTTGAGGCCGCCGCACAGGCCCTTGTCGGTGGTGACGACGATCGCGCCCACGCGCTTCACCTCCGGACGCGGCACCAGGAACGGGTGCCGGTATTCGGCGTTCGCCTTGGCGATGTGCATCGCGATGTTGAAGACGCGGTAGGTGTAGGGCCGGCCCGCGCGCATCCGGTCCTGGGCCTTCTTCATCTTCGAGGCCGCGACCATCTCCATCGCCTTGGTGATCTTGCGCGTGCTCTGCACGCTCTTGATCTTGTTTCGAATCTCTTTAGAGCCGGCCATTCCACAGTCCTTCCGACACCTTCATTCCTGCCGTCGTCCCCTCGCCCCTCACCCCTCACCCACCTCGCTCGCGCTCGGTACCCTCTCCCCGGAGGGGAGAGGGACAGGGTGAGGGGTGAGGGTTGAGGGGGGTCAGTACGTTCCCGTCTTCTTGAAGTCGTCGATCGCCGCCGCGAGCGCCTTCTCGTCGTCGGCCGACATGTCCTTGGTCTGCTCCATCTTGTCCATGATCGACGCGTACTTGGTCTTCATGAACTGCCGCAGCGCCGTCTCGAAGGCGAGCGCCTTCTCGACCGGCACGTCGTCGTAGTAGCCGCGGTTGACCCCGAACAGCGTCAGCGCCATCTCGTTGACCTGCAGCGGCTGGTACTGCGGCTGCTTCATGAGCTCGGTGACCATGCGGCCGCGGTCGAGCTGCTTGCGCGTGGCCTCGTCGAGATCGGAGGCGAACTGCGCGAACGCCGCGAGCTCGCGGTACTGCGCGAGCGCCAGGCGCACGCCGCCGCCGAGCTTCTTGATGAGCTTGGTCTGCGCGTCGCCGCCGACGCGCGAGACCGAGATGCCGGCGTTCATCGCCGGACGGATGCCGGAGTTGAACAGGTCGGCCTCGAGGAAGATCTGCCCGTCGGTGATCGAGATCACGTTGGTCGGGACGAACGCCGTCACGTCGCCGGCCTGCGTCTCGATGATCGGCAGCGCGGTCAGCGATCCCGTCCTGCCCTTGACCGCGCCCTTCGTGAACTGCTCGACGTACGATTCGTTGACGCGGGCGGCGCGCTCGAGCAGGCGCGAGTGCAGATAGAACACGTCGCCGGGATAGGCTTCGCGGCCCGGCGGACGGCGCAGCAGCAGCGACACCTGCCGATAGGCCCACGCCTGCTTGGTCAGGTCGTCGTAGATGATCAGCGCGTCCTGGCCGCGGTCGCGGAAGTACTCGCCCATCGTGCAGCCGGAATAAGGCGCGATGTACTGCATCGCCGCCGAGTCCGATGCGGTCGCCACGACGATGATCGTGTAGGCCATCGCGCCGTGCTCCTCGAGCTTGCGGATGACGTTCTTGATCGTCGAGGCCTTCTGCCCGATCGCGACATAGACGCAGATCAGGTCCTTGCCCTTCTGGTTGATGATGGTGTCGACGGCCACCGCAGTCTTGCCGGTCTGGCGGTCGCCGATGATCAGCTCGCGCTGGCCGCGGCCGATCGGCACCATCGAGTCGATCGTCTTCAGGCCGGTCTGCACCGGCTGGGCCACCTTCTTGCGCCAGATCACCCCGGGCGCGACCTTCTCGATGACGTCGGATTCCTTCGCATTGATCGGGCCCTTGCCGTCGATCGGCTGTCCGAGCGAGTTGACGACGCGCCCGATCAGCTCCGGCCCGACCGGCACTTCGAGGATGCGGCCCGTGCACTTGACGGTATCGCCCTCGCTGATGTGCTCGTATTCGCCCAGCACCACCGCGCCGACCGAATCACGCTCGAGGTTGAGCGCGAGGCCGTAGGTGTTGCCGGGGAACTCCAGCATCTCGCCCTGCATCGCGTTCGACAACCCGTGGACGCGGCAGATGCCGTCGGTGACCGACACCACCGTGCCCTGGGTGCGCACTTCCGCGCCCATGTCCAGGTTCTGGATCCGCGCCTTGATGATTTCGCTGATTTCCGAAGGATTCAGTTGCATGATGTGTTCCCTGTCATTAGGCGCGAAGCTGCGTCGACATGACGTCGAGCTTCGCCTGCACCGACCCGTCGATCACCGCGTCGCCGACCGTCACGCGCGCACCGCCGATGAGCTCGGGGTTGATGGTCACGGTCGCCTCGATCTTCCTGCCGAAGCGCTTTTCCAGCGCCGCCTTGAGCTCGGCAACCTGCGCGTCGGTCAGCTCGAATGCGGATTCGATCGTCGCCTTGGCCGTCGCCTCGGCGGCGTCCTTCAGCGCGTCGAATTGCGCCGAGATCTGCGGCAGCAGGGTGATGCGGTCGGCCTCGACCAACACGCGCACGAAATTGCGCATCTTCGCGTCGAAGCGGTCGCCCGCGACCGACAGCAGCAGCGATTCCCTGGCGCCGGCGTCGAGCCGGGGATTGTCCAGCGCCGCCGCGACCCGCCCGTCGCCCACGATCGTGGCCCCGAAGCGCAGCATCTGCGACCACGACGGAAGCGTCGAGTCCTCGCGCGCCAGCTCGAACGCCGCTTCGGCGTAGGGCCGCGCAATCGTCGATAGCTCAGCCATCCTCGTCGCGTCCGTTACAGCTCGTTGCGGATTGCCGCGAGAAGGTCGGCATGCGCCTTCGCGTCGACCTCGCGCTTGAGGATCTTCGACGCGCCCGCGACCGCGAGATCGGCGACCTGGTTGCGCAACTGCTCCTTGGCGCGCGCAACCTCCTGCTGGATCTCGGCCTTGGCGGCGGCGATGATCCGCTCGCCTTCGGCGCGTGCCTCGACCTTCGCCTGGTCCATGGTCTCGGACCTGAACTTCTCGCCGGTCGCGACGATTTCGCCGGCCTTGGCCTTCGCCTCGGCGATCAGGTCCGCGATGCGCTTCTCGGCGCTCGCTAGGCTCTGCCGTCCCTGCTCGCCCGCTGCGAGGCCATCGGCGATCTGCTTCTGGCGGGTCTCCACCGCACGCGTCAGCGGCGGCCAGATGAATTTCGCCGTGAACCAGATGAACAGGCCGAAACCGACGGCCTGCATCAGCATGGTGAGATTGATGTTCATCGCTGCACTCTTTCGAAGATCGATTCGCCTGCCGGCG
>DATIQL010000264.1:0-15264 GCA_035470905.1 Casimicrobiaceae bacterium | reverse complement strand
GCTGCTCGCCCACGGCGACCATGCAGAAGGCTGGCGCGAATACGAATGGCGGCTGCGCCTTCCCGAGCTCGCCGCACGCGTTCCCGCCCCTCCCGCGCCGCGCTGGCAGGGCGGGGACCTCGCGGGAAAGACCCTGCTGGTCACCACCGAGCAGGGTCTTGGCGATGCGATCCAGTTCGTCCGCTACGCCCGGGCGCTCGCTGCACGCGGTGCGCAGGTCGTCGTCCAGGCGCCTGCCCATCTGCAGCGACTGCTCGCGACTGTGCCCGGGGTCGCCGCAACCGTCACCGCGGGCGATGCGCTTCCGGCGTGCGATCTTTGGATCCCGCTGCTGTCGGTCCCCGGCGTGCTCGACGTCGGCGCGAACGACAGGGCTTGCGCGGTGCCCTACCTGCGGGTCGACGCTGCCCGCCGCGACCAGGTTGCGATGCAGATCGCCGGGGACGACGCAGCGCAGCGCGGCGCGGTGCGGCGCATCGGCGTCGCGTGGTCGGGTTCCCCGCACAATGCCAACGACCGGCGGCGCTCGCTCCCGCTGTCGGCGCTGGCGCCGCTGTTCGCGCTTCCCGGCATCGCGTGGTTCTCGCTGCAGAAGGGAGAAGGCGCGGAGCAGGTGCTGCAGGTGCCTGCCGCGGCATCGGCGCTGGCGCTGCTCGAGGCGCGCAACGATCTCGAAGGCACCGCAGCCTTGATCGACGCGCTCGATGTCATCGTGAGCGTCGACACCAGCATCGCCCACCTCGCCGGCGCGCTGGGCAAACCCGTCTTCATCCTGCTGCCGTTCGCGCCGGACTGGCGCTGGGGCACGGTCGGCGACACGACGCCGTGGTATCCGACGGCGCGCCTGTTCCGGCAGCGCACGACCGGCGACTGGGCGAGTGCGGTCACCGCGCTGCGGGAGGCACTGGCGCGCTGAGCACCCTCACCCCTACCCTCTCCCGCAAGCGGGAGAGGGGGAGCAAATGGCGTGCTGCGTCGCGGTTTTTCGGAGCACCCTCACCCCAACCTTCTCCCGCAAGCGGGAGAGGGAGCGGGACAGAGGAGCAGGTTGGCGAAAGCCTCCACGGGTGCCCTGGCGTCGAACAGCAGGCCCCGGCCGTCGCGTATGCGCCGGGCGAGAGCGCCGCGCCACTGCGGATCGCGCAGCAGTCGCGTCGCCAATTCGACATAGCCGCTGCGGTCCGCCGCGACGAGCTCGGGAACGCCGACGATCCGCAGCATTGCCGCACTCTGCCTTCCGCGCATGAACGCACCGGGCAGCGTCACCACCGGGAGGCCGCAGGCGAGCGCATCGAGGCTCGTGTTCCCGCCCGACCAGTGCAACGTATCGAGCATCACGTCGCAGAGCAGGTTGATCCGAAGGTAGTCGTCGTGGGGCACCGGCGGCAGGATGCGCAGCCTCTGCCGAGCCACGCCGCGCGCGTCGAGTGCGCGCGCCATCCGCTGCTCGAAAATGCCGGTGACCCGCGGATGCCGCCCGTCGAACATCACGAGCATCGCCTCCGGATTCGCCGCCAGCACCTCGGCGTAGAGGTCGTCGTTGTCCGGATGCACCTTGAACAGCGACTGCGGGCACAGGAGCAGTGGCGCGCGCTCGGGCAGGCCGAACCGCGCCCGTGATCCGGCATCGGGCAGCGCGAGGCTCCGATAGCAGGTGCCGACGCCGGGCAGCGTCAGCAACGGCTCGGTGTAGTGCGCGCTCGCCCCTTCCGGCTCCATCCCGCCGCAGCTCACGAAGCCGTCGATGGTCGCATGGCCAGTGGTCACCGGATGACCCCAGCCCGCGAGCTGGCGCGGGGCGAGCCGCAGCGCTGCCAGCGCGAACGACGTGTGGTCCATCCCGAGCTCCGGATAGACGAGGACGTCGAGCGCGTCGTCGCGGATCGCCGGCGCCACGACCGACGGACGCGCCCGGCTTCCGCCGAACTCCTCGAAGCGGTCGGCGCGCGCCTTGATCTCGCTGGCGATGTCGTCGAGGCCGGGCCTGAGGTGATAGACGAAGACCTCGAAGCGCTCACGCGGAAGGTCGGTGATCCAGCTTCGGAAATACCGCCCGGCCGTTCCGACGTGGAAGAAAGCCGATGCGAAGCCCACCCTCAACCTGGCGGACGGACCGCGCATCGGCGCCTGCGGGACCGCGGGCCCGCCGGGCGATGACGATGGCGCCGGTGACGACGCGCCGGCCGCCGGCAGTGCACGCCACTGCGGCGCGCCGATCTCGAGCGCTCGCGCGACGAAGGCCGCGTATCGCGCCTGCAACTCGCGGTCGTCGTGCCCCTGGTAGGCGAGAAAGAAATTCGTCCAGCGCAGGCCGTCGATGACCTGGTCGGAACTGAGACCGGCGACGAGGCTCTCGACGTCGGCGTGCAGGCTGGCCAGCCCCTCCGCATACGCATCGCGCGCCGCCCGCAGCTCGGCGGCGTCGGCGTAGATCATCGGCAGCGACAGGCGGGCGCCCAATGCGCCGCGCAGATCGGTGCGATCCGACTCGAACGACCGGCGATACGCGTCGCGGGCGCGCGGGAGGTCGTCGCGCTCCGCATGGACTCGTCCGAGGTTGAACCATTCACCTGCGCTAGCCTTGGGCGCCATCGCGATCGCCTGCTCGTACAGGGGCTCGGCCTCGTCGAGCGCACCGCGCTCGCGCAGCAACCCCGCGAGCAGCACGACCAGCGCGCGCAGCGGCGGCTTGCCGGCCCTGCGGGCGAGCGCGGTCCTGGCGAGTTGCTCGGCGCGCGGAATGTCGCCTGCATCGCGCCAGTGCACGGCGAGATTCGCGATCGCGAGCTCGTAATCGGGCTTGAGCTCGACTGCCCGCTCGAAGGCCCGGCGGGCATCCTCCTGCCTGCCGAGGGTGCGCAACGCGTTGCCGAGATTGTTGTAGCCGCGCGGATTGCGCGGATCGAGGGTCACGACGCGCATGAAGGCCTCGGCGGCGCCCTTCGCATCGCCGTCCTCGCCACGCAGGATCCCGAGTTGCTGGTGCGCGGCGACGAATCCCGGCTGCAGGGCCACCGCCTTCTCGAGGCTCGCCATCGCCGCAGCCGGCGCGCCATCGCGCTCCTGAAACTCGGCCGCGGCGAAATGCGCCAGTGCGCTGTCCGGGTCGAGCGCCAGTGCGCTCTGGACGTGCAGACGTTGCGCAGCGTCGTCGCCCCGCCGTTTCGCGCAGGCGGAGAGCACGAGGTGGGCCGCCGACGCGGACCTGGCGTCGTCCGACCGCAGGATGGCTTCGGCGTCGCGCTGCGCGCCGGCGACGTCGCCTGCGGCAAGCCGGGCGCGGGCGCGCCCGAGCGACGCGGCTGAGGTCCCGTCAGCCATCGGCGCGCAGGGTCGGCGCGGGGCCTTCCGCCGCCACGAGCGTTTCCGGCGCGGCCTGCGCGAGCGCCGCGACGTAGGCGTGCTCGAGGTTCCGGACATGCGCCGCCATGTCGGTCAGCGGCGAATGCGCGAGACCCCGCGCAATGCGGTCGCGAACCTCGCGCATGAATCCGGGTTCGCCGGCGAGGCGGGCCGCGATGTCGACGTACTCGGGGCCCGTGCGGGCGATCGTGTCGGTGACGCCGAGATTCGTCAGGATCGAATACGAGCTGCGCTCCGCATGGCGCCGCCCGACCAGCGTGACCACGGGCACGCCCATCGCCAGCGCTTCCATCGTGCCGTTGACGCCGCCGTAGGGCATCGGGTCGAGCACAAGATCGACGAGCCGGTAGCGCGCCTGGTTCTCGGCATCGTCGCGCCCCTGCGGAATGAAGACGATGCGCTTCGGATCGATGCCCGAGCTCGCCGCAAGCCTGACATAGGTGCCGCGCAGCGCGGGATCGACCGGCGAGAATGCGAGCACGGCGCCGGGAATCCGCGCGAGCACGTCGCGCCAGGTCGCGAGGCAGCGCTGCGAGAGCTTGAGCGGCGCGCTGAACGCGCCGATCACCGTCGCGGCGGCGGATATGCGCAACGCGTCCCTGCGGTAGAGCCCGCCCGGTGCGGGCTCGATGCTGCGCCATGGATAGACGCAGCCTTCCATCGCGAGCAGCCCCTCGACTCCGGACCGCGATTCATCGTCGCCTTCCACGTCGGCATGACGGTCGGTCAGCTTGAAATCGATCGTGGCGAGCGCGGTCGTGCCCGCACTCGCGACGTGGGTGATCTGCACGCGCGCCGGCTTGCGCGCGAGGATCCCCGGACGCGCGCCCTTGGTGTGCGTCGACAGGTCCACGAGCAGGTCGAGGTCGTCCTCTCCGATGCGCCTTGCGGCATCGTCGTCGGACAGCGATGCGACGCTGTCGAAGTGCGCGAGCGTGCTGCGGATCCGTTCGGTCCAGGCATCGCGGGTGTCGGTCGTCGCGTAACCGAACACCTCGAAACGCCCGCGATCGTGGCGGTGCAGCACCTCCCACATCATCTTGCCCATCACGTGGTTGCGGAAGTCACCGGACAGGTAGCCGATCCGCAGCCGTCCGGGCCGACGCGGCGTGGCGCGAGGCCAGGGATCGCCGTAGATGCGGCGCGCGAGCTCCGCGTGCGTGCGCTCGTACCCTGCGATCAGCCCGGGCTCGACATCGAAGAAATGCAGCAGGTAGACGAGCTGCTGCAGCGCGTCGAGGATCTCGCCCGCATCCCCTGCCGTGTAGCGCTCGCGCCGCAGGTCGTCGAGGCAGCGCGCAAGCCGCGAATAGTCGCCGCGGTAGGCGCAGACCTCCAGGGCCTGGACGGCGACGGCGAGATGGTCGGGGCAATGTCGCTCGAAACGCTCGAAATTCGCCGCCCAGGCGTCGACGCGCCCGGCCGCCAGCAGCGTTTCGCCCAGCGCCTTGTACGCCGCGACGTGCCCGGGCGCACGCGCGAGCACCTGCGTGAACGCCGCGATGGCCGCGCCGGCGTGCCCCTGCTGATCGAACACCACGCCGAGGTTGAACTCGGCGGCATCGAGCTCGGGACGGAAGGCGAGTGCACGCTGGTAGGCGCGCGCAGCGCCGGCGAGATCGCGCTGCATCTGCAGCGCCACGCCGTGGTTGTAGTGGGCCTCGGCGTTGTCGGGTTCGCGGGCGATCGCCTCGGCGAAGGCCGCGGTCGCCGAGGCGGCATCGCCCAGCTTGAGCTCGGCCTGCCCGAGTGCGCGCCAGAGTGCCGCGGAGTGCGCCGCCGATTGTGCGGACCCCGCGAACCCTTCGCGCACGAGTTCGCGGGCGCCGCCGGGATCGCCGCCGTCGATCAGCAGATTGGCGAGCGCGGCGCGTGCGTCGTCGAACCCCGGCGCCGCCGCGAGCGCTGCACGAAGTCCGCTGACCGCAGCGTCGATCGCCCCCTGGTCACGGTCGAGGATGGCGCGCAGGTAATGCCCCGGTGCATGCGCGGGCTGCCGGCCCAGCACCCAGTCGTACTCGGCGCGGGCTGCGGGCGCATCGCCGGACTGGTGGGCGCGCACCGCAGCTTCCCAGTGCGCCGCGAGCTCGGCTGCACTCGCCTGTGCCGCCGGGTCGGACGCGACGGCACGATGGCGCTCGGCGAGCGCGGCGACCAGCGCGTCGATGCCCGCAACGACCGGGCCGGCCCCGGTCTTGGCCGTTCCTGCGCCATCGAGGTGGAAAACGCGATCGACCAGCGACTCGACCGCCGGAACGTCGTGACGGGCGAGCCCCCACAGCGTGCGCGCCGGCTGCAGCGCGAGCAGCGGACCCGCGGGATGCGCGAGGCCCCCGGCATCGATCAGCACGTCGAGATCGAGCGCCGCGATCGCCCGCGCCGCCGCTTCAGGGGATGCGGGCAGAGCGCCGAGCGTGAGCACGGTCCATGAGCACCGGTCCGCAGCGAATGAGTTCCCGAGCTGCGCCTGCAGGGCGTCGGCGAGTGCGTCATCCGGAAGGCGGAGCAGGCCCGCGCGCAGGGCCGGGCCGGCGCTGCGCTGCGGCCAGAGCAGCGGCATCGGCGTACGCTGCGCTGCAGTGCAGGCATGAGCGTAGCGTTGCGCGAAAGCGGGCGCGTGTTGGCGGTCGCCGGCTTTCGCGAGCGTGAGTGCGATCGTCCGCAGCGCATCGCCGTTGGCCTGCGTCGCCGGCGAGGCCAGCGCGAGCTCGAGCAGCCGCTCGCGGACCTGCGGCGCCGCGGCCGCGTCGCCGGCCACTCCGATGCGCTCGACGACGCGCGCGAGCAAGCCGAGCGGCCAGGGGCCACCGCCTGGGGCGCCCGAACCCAGCGCGCTCGCCAGTGCTTCGTCCGCGACCGGGCCGCGCCCGGCGCGCAGCAGCGTGGCGAGCGCGCCCGCCCGCACATCGCCGGGCTGCAGCACCAGGACGCGCTCGACCGCATCGAGTGCCGCATCGAACCTGGCGACGCTCGCGCAGGCATCGGCCAGCGCCTGCAGGCTCGCGATGTGCTGCGGCGCGGCGTCGATGGCCGCCTGCCAGTGCGCAATCGCGTCGGCCGGGTTGCCCAGCTGCCAGGCGATTTCACCGAGATGGAAACGCGCATCGGCAGCCCCTGCGACTTCCCGCAACGCGCGGCGATAGCACAGCAGCGCGTCGATGGCGCGGCCCTCGGCCTGATGCCCGCGCCCGCGCGCGAGCCACTGTCCATACCGCTCGCGACTCACGACCTGCTCGTCCGGCGCGCCCTCAGCGCATTGATCACCCGCGCGGGTCCGACGCGCTCGAGGCACCGCCCGAGGATCGTCCGCCCCGGTCCCCCGGCAGCCCCGGCCCGGGCGTGGCCCGGCAGCTCGCGCGGCGGGTGGTCGATCAACGGCGGCTCCCAGGCCCGGTAGCCCAGGGCGTCGCGCAGGCGGGCGGGCGGAAACGCTGCAGCGCCCTGACGCGCCTGCACACCTGCGCGCGGGAGCGCCTTCGCGTAAAGCTGCGTGGTTGCGTCGACATTCACCGCCGCGAGCGCCCGCGCCACGGCCTGCGCATTCGCCGCCGCGCGCGCTCTGTCGCCCGCCAGGTCCGCACCGGCCAGCGCGACGATACGGTCGAGCATCCGGTCGTCGTCACGCCACTCGTCGTCGGTCATCACCCAGCCCGCCTCCGATTGCGCGACACGCTCGGCGAGCGCGCCGATCGGCGGGACCAGCGCCGGCACGCCCGCCGCCCAGGTTTCCGACAGCGTATAGCTGAAGCTCTCGGGTCCTTCGGACGGGTAGGCGACGAATGCGACGCGATAGTGGGCGAACAGTGCGGGCAGGTCCTGCGCCGCGTATCGACCGTGGACGGTCAGCACCGCATCGAGGCTCTGCCAGGGATCGTGCTGCACGTCGAGGTAACCGATGACGACCAGCCGCAGGCGCTCGCCCCGCTCGCGCATGCGCTGCGCGAGCCGCTCCACGCGCCTCGCGCCCTTGTCGCGGCCGATCGCTCCGACGATCGCCACCGTCGGCAGGTCGTCGTCGGGCAGCAGGACGGCGCGCAGCGGCTCGCCGGCGACGTCGGCCTCGGATTGCCGCGCCCATGCGGCGGGGGTCGCATGCGCGATGACCTGCATGCGCGACGCCGCGTCGGGGAAGTACCGGACGAACATCGCGGCGACCCATTGCGAGGGCGCGATCAGGAACGCGGCCCCTGCGGCGAGCGCCGCATGCTCGCGCCGCCAATGCACGATGTCGGTCCCGGCGAACGTGGGCTGCGCATCGAGGCAGCGGCTGCAGACGGTGGCATCGGTCACGCCGCCGCAATAGCGGCCATCCGCCTGCGACAGGGTCACCGTCGGACAGGCGAGCCACAGGTCGTGGACCGTGATGCCCCAGGGCACGCCCAGCGTCTGCAGCGCGACGACGACGCCCTCGCGCGCATGAAGGAGATGGTGAATGTGGATCAGCGAGATCCGAAACGACGCCGCGATGCCGCCGATGAAATCGTGCCACGACTCGCCGTCGCAGCGGACGAACTCGAACCGGCGCCTCGCGCCGTCGCCCGGGTATTCGTCGACCTGCCAGCGGTCCCCGACCGCAGTCGCGACGCAATGCCGCCAGCCCTCGCGCGATGCTTCGATCAGCGCCCGCACGTGCGTCTCGACACCGCCGCCGTGATCGTGGATCACGTGGAGGACGCCCGGCATCGGGCCCGCAACCAGCATCCTGGACAATGCCGCCTCGCGCAGCGACCGCAGCGGATCGATGGTCACGAACGCGCCGACGACCTCCGCAAAATACGGATGCCGGAGCGCGAGCATCGCCTCGTCGCGCGCCTTCGCTTCGTCCCCGGCGTCGTCGCCCCCGTCCCGGATGCCCGCGCCGCCGTCCCCGGAGCCCGCATCGGCGCGCCGCTCCCCGCCATCAGCGGCGTGGACGACGAACGCATCGTCGGCAAGCGTGTTGCGCCAGTGGGCGCGCAGGGCGCGCATGCAGAAGTCGGCCTGGGTGCCCCGCAGCGTGACGAAGCCGGGATCGTAACCACCCAGGAGGCGCAGTGCCCGTCGGCGCACGTACAGACACGGCCCGGTTCCGACGGGCGGGTCGGGATAGGTCGGGACTGCGGCGCCGGCGAGCGCCGCGAGCGTCGGCCCGGGGTCGCGATCCGCCGGCCAGGGATCGTCGCCGAGGAGCTGCGGGAACGAGCAGATCCCGCCGGCATTGGAAAAGGGGACTGCGGTGGCGATGCGCGGATCCGACGCTGCACAGCGGGCGAGCGCCTCGAGCCAGCCGGGTGTGGCGATCATCGCGGAATCGACTAGGACGACGTCGGCGTCGGAATCGGCGACGGCGCGATTGGCGGCGGCAGCGAATCCGGGCTCGCGCTCCCCCGGCAGGACGGCGACCCCGTCGAGTCCGCGTCGCGCCAGGGTCTCGACCAGCCCGGCGCGGGCCCGATCCTCCGGCGCGGCATCGACCAGCAGCAGCCGGAAGCCGCCGTGCGCATCGGCGAGCACGGCTTCGACGCAGCGGCAGACGCGATCCGCGGGAGCGCGGGCATCGACGACGATGTCGATGCGCGGCGACTGCCTTGCCCTCGTCATTTCGAACGGATCCGGTCCCAAGCGCGGCGCAGCCGCAGCCACGGCAGCACCAGCCACCAGCGCACCGACTGGCGATAGGCGATCAGGCGCTCCTGTGCCTCGATCTGGCGGCGCATCTCGTCGCGCTCGGCTTCGAGAAGCGCGATGCGCACGTCGCGCTGGCGCACGGTGTCCTCGAGCGCATGCACGCGCTGCGCGAGCTGCGCAAGTTCCTGGTCGCGTTGCGCCAACTCGCGGTCGAGGCGGAGCACCTTGCGGGCCTCGCTGTCGATGCGCTCCCATTCGCTGTCCCCCGCATCGGCGTACAGCGAGAGGGACGGCGACCCGGCTGGCAGCGATTCGTGCTCGCGCGCCGCGACGACGACGAAATAGAGCGCCTCCGGCGGCGTCGCGGCCCGCACCGATTCGACATTGCCGGCCAGCACCTCGAAATTGGGTCCTGCGTTCTCGGCCCACAGCGCGGAACCGAGGTACCGGCGCTGCCGGTACCACTGCTGTGCAGGAAGATCGGCGTGCAGCAATTGCGCGAGCTCGTCGCGATCGAGCTCGTGGACGTGAAACGGATTCCGGTAATTGCGCAGGTCGCTGTACTCGACGCGATTGGGGGAGGAGAGGATCAGCAGGCCCCCGGGCGCGAGCACCCGTGCGAACTCGGCCAGCATCCGGGGCTGGTCGCCGGCGCCGATGTGCTCGATGGTCTCGAAGGATACGACCAGGTCGATGCTGGCGTCGGGCAGTGGAATCGCCGTCACCGACGCAGCTTCGAAGCGCAGGTTGGGGTGCGAAGCGTAAGTTGCCGCCGCGTCCGCGATCACGCTGGCGTCGATGTCGACACCGATGACGCTGGACGCCACGTCGGCCATCAGCGCCGACCCATAGCCCGTGCCGCAAGCCGCATCGAGCACGCGACGCCCGCGCGCGACGCGGCGCGCGAACGCGTAGCGATGGCAGTGCTCGTAGGCGATTTCGCCGGGGACGCCGGGAATGAAGCGCTCGCCGGTGAAGCTGTTGGAATCGGGCATCGGAGGATCGATCGTCAGGCACCCGAGGTCGTGAGGCCCGGCGGGCGACTCGCGATTATCTCGCGGGTGGCGTGTCGATGAACAGCGGCCATTGCTCCCACAGGTGCCATGCCGAAGGATCGTCGCGCACCGCACGTTCGAGTAGAGCGACGAGCGATTGCATCGGGTCTTCGCCGCCGATCGGAAGCCTCGCCAGCGTCAGATGGCGTCGGCCCGACTGCGGATCGAGCCGGGCCAGATAGGCGACCAGCGGGACCTTCTCCGCTGCAGCGAGCCGCACCAGTCCGTCTGGGAACCGGGCGATGGCTCCCAGAAACGACACCTGCGCGCGGCTGGTCGACGACGGCTGCGGGACGTCGACCATGCCCAGAATCGAAATGCCATCGCGCAGGGCAGCGCGAATCCTCTCGACGCTGCCTCCAACGTAGATCACCGGCGCGCCGCCCGCCTTCTCGACCTGCCGCATGCGCCAGCGCATGAAGGCAAGGCGAAGCGGCTGTCCCGGCGCCAGCGAGGCGTCGATCGGCCGCGACAGGAACGAGACGCGGTAGCCGCATCGCCGCAGGTGGCGCAGCGACCAGAAGCCGGTGCCGTAGTGGAACCCGACGAGAATGCAGGGGCCGGGAGGCAGCGGATCGCCGTCGACGGTCAGGTGGCTTTCCATCCAGCGGTCGCCTCGCGACGACGAGATCGCGGGATCGATCTGGTCGACGATACGCATCAGTCGATGCGAGTACGCCCATGACGCGGGGTTCTCGGCGAAGCCTCGCTGCGCCGCTGCCTGGGCTGCGCGCGCCGCCCCATCGGCGAAGAAGAACCCCCGGCGCGCCAGCGCGCGCAGCAGCGGCCAGGCGACCCGCCACGGCAACGACGCGGCGAGCGCCGGCAGCAGCAGGCACTCGCCGATCTGGCGCCGCGACGTTTCAGCGGACGGCATCGTCATGCGCGCGCCGTCGCGTGTATCCGTCAGCGGGCGACACCGTCGTGCCAGCGGTGCGAAAGATGGACGAGGCCGAGCTCGCGGGTCGCGCCGCGGACGGTCAGCGAACGCTCGACGTGGTCGAAGACCCGCACCCCTTCGGGGTCCGCGGCATGCGCCCGGACCGAGTACTTGCCCGGCTGCAGCGGAAGGGCGAGCAGCGTCAGCTCGAATCCGTAGCGATCGTCGGCAAGCTTCGCGAGTGCGATGCGATCCATGTCGGAGGCCACGCCGAACACCGGCGTGCCGTCGGCGCGCACGATGCCGACGACGATCACCGGCGCGCGTCCGTCCGGGGAGTAAACCTCGCCGCGCACGGTGACATCGCTGCCACGCTCGACGTCCTCGGCACCGAGATCGAGCGACTGGATCGCGTAAAGACCCGCACCCGCAGCCTCGACGAGCGGGATCGCGCCCTTGGCGCGCGCCTCCTTCTCCTCGTGATACGCGAGGTAGTCCCGGGTGACGTCGTCCGCCGTTCCGTATCGCTGGACGCAGCCGTCCTTCAGCCACAGCGCGTGGCGACAGAGCTTCTGCACGTGATACATGCTGTGCGAGCAGAAGAGCAGCGTTCCGCCGCCCGACAGGTAGCACTCCATCCAGGCGATGCATTTCTTCTGGAACGACTCGTCGCCGACGGCCAGCACCTCGTCGGTGATCAGGATGTCGGGGGCGAGCGCGGTCGCCACCGCGAAACCCAGGCGCACGATCATGCCGGACGAATACTGCTTGATCGGATCGCGGATGTGCTCGCCGATATCGGCGAAGGCAACGATCTCCTCGCGCTTGTCCGCGATCTCGGCGGGCGCGAGGCCCAGCAGCGCCGCGGCGAGTTCGATGTTGGCGAGCCCCGTGTACTCGGGATGGAACCCCGAGCCCAGCTCGAGCAACGCGCCGACGCGCCCGTCGACGCTCATCGTTCCGCGCGTGGGCTGGATGACGCCGGAGATGATCTTGAGCAGTGTCGATTTGCCCGCGCCGTTCTCGCCGACGACGCCCAGCGATTCGCCGCGCCGGATCTCGAACGACACGCTGTCGAGGGCCCGGAAGACATGCGCGGCGGAACGGCCGCGCAGCAGGTCCCACACGAGGCGCGTGCGGCCGCCGCGGGGCTGGAGCTTCGCATAGTCCTTGCCGACGCCGTCGAGGGCGAGCAGCGGCTTCATACGAAGTCCTCGAAGTGCGGCGACAGCCGGCGAAACACCGCGAGACCCGCGCCGAAAAGCGCGAGCGCGATGGCGATCGCGACGGCGTCGCTCCACTGCAGCGCGAGACTTCCCCCGAGCAGCGCGTCGCGCAGGCGCCCGACCATCCACGCGAAAGGATTGAGCGCGATCCAGGCCCGCACGCGCTCGGGAACCAGCGTCAGCGGATACAGGATGGGCGTCAGGTACATCAGGATCATCAGCACCGGCATCAGGATGTGCTCGATGTCGCGGATGAACACCTGCAGCGCCGACAGGAACAGCGCGATGCCGGTGACGCCGACCAGGACGACCGCCCACACCGGCAAGGCGATCAGGAGGCCCTGGAGGTGGACCGCCTCGCCAGTGGCTTTCAGCACTGCGAGCACGACGAGGTAGCCGATCAGCTGCAGCGTGAACGTCGCGGCGACGGACGCATAGACGACGATCTCGTGCGGAAACGCGACCTTGCGGATCATTCCGGCATAACCCGCGATGCTGACCGTGCCCCGCTGCATCGATTCCTGCGCCGCGAGCCAGGGCCACAGCGCGACCGCGACGAACGCGAGGAAGCTCTGTCCCGCGAAACCCGTCGCGTGAAAGATCCTCG
Source organism: Casimicrobiaceae bacterium (assembly GCA_035470905.1). Lineage (GTDB taxonomy): Bacteria > Pseudomonadota > Gammaproteobacteria > Burkholderiales > Casimicrobiaceae > VBCG01. Next base: position 2,526 of record DATIQL010000264.1, on the reverse strand, counting down.
TGAAGACGAAGTGGTAGACGCCGAGCAGCACCAGCGGATGCACCAGGGCCCAGGCGAAGCCGGTGGTGCTGCCGAGATAGCGCAGCGTCAGCTCGCGACGATAGAAATTCACGAACAGCGCACGCTCGCGCGCGCCTATGCCCCCGCGCGATGCGCGCGCCGGTGCGCGGTGCAAGCTGGTTTCGCGGGTGGTGCGATCCGTCACACGGAGGTCGCGGCCTGTCTGCTCACTTCGCGCTCACTTCGGCGCGGAGGCTGGCTGCGGCGCCTGCCCGGGGGCCGGCGCGGGCTGCTGGGCGGGGAGGGTCGACCCGGGCGCAGCAGCGGCTGCGGCTGGCGCCGCCGGTCCGGCTGCCGGCGCTCCGCGCTTGACCGCTGCGCCGGCCTTCAGCTTGGCGGGGTCGATGCGGTTGACCAGCGCGTCGATTGCCGGCTGGTTGATCTGCAGGTCGGGGTCGCGGTAGACCGCCTGGATGCGCAGTTCGCGCTGCTGCGCAAGGTAGCGGTCACGCAGCTGCTTCATGATTCCGTCGCGGACTTCCTCGAAGGGCGCAGTGCCCGCCGGGCGACGCTCGTCGAGGCGCACCACGTGCCAGGCGGCAGGGCCCTTGATCGGCTCCGAAATCTCGCCGACCCTGGTGAGCGCAAACACGCCCTTGGCGAACTCCGGCGCGAGCTGCTTCGTGGAGACCAGAGGCATCGCGCCGCCATTGTCCTTCGCCTTCGGGTCGTCCGAGTACTCGCGCGCGACGGTGGCGAAGTCGGCGCCCGCCAGCAGGCGTTGCCGCGCCTCCTCGACCCGCTGGTGCGCAGCGTCGTCGCCGCGGTCCTTGATGGCGACGGCGATGTCGGAAAAGCGGATCTGCTCGGGCCGCGCGTACTTGTCGCGGTCGATCAGGTACTGCTCGCGCGCCTTGGCTTCGAAGTCGGCTTTCTTCGCATCGAATGCCGCGCCGGATGCTTCGTCGATGCGCTTCAGCTCGGCATCCGCCAGCCTGCGTTCGGGGTCTGCCGCGGGATCCTTGACGAAGGCGTCGTCGCCCAGCCCATGCGCGCGGGCCTGCGCTGCCAGCGTCTTGGTGAGCAGCAGGCCGTTCAGCAGGTCCTGGATGCGCTTGGGGCTGGTGGCGAAATCCCACCGCAGGTTTTCCGGGAGCTTCTGGAGCGCCGCGTCGTAGTCGGCGCGGGTCAGGTCCATCCAGTGGCTCCTGGCGAAGACGTCGGGCGGAAGCTGCGCGGGTGCGGCGGTGGAGGCTGCGGCCGCGAATCCAGGCACGAGCACGAGCGCGGCAGCGGCGACGAAACGCGATACGGAATCGAGCATGGTCATCGGGTTCGGCGAATCCGCCATTATGCCTTCGGCCCCCTCGGGAGACGGGCCGTGCCTTGACGTCGTCACAGGCGTTCCGTCCCCCGAAACGACGATGGCCCCGCGAGGGGGCCATCGTTCACGACTGAAGGATTGCGCGACTTACCAGCCGGTCGGCTTGGAGAGCTCGACATACATGTCGCAGCTCGAGAACGACGACGGGCAGGTGGGCGCGCCCTTGTACTCGTTCTTGATGTTGAAATAGTAGGTCGTGTTCGGCTTCAGCAACGGGTAGTAGATCGACGTGCCGTTGACCTGGTAGGTGACCGACGGCGACGTGCTGCCGGCGACGGTCGCGAACGCTCCCATCGGGTTCGGGCTGGGGAAGACGCAGGGCGTGTCCGAGAACGCCGCCGTCCGGAGGATGGGCCCGGTCGACGAGTTCGATTCGGCGGATGCCACCTTGGCGCGGACGACCGAGCCCGCCGGGATCGTGACGTTCGGGGTGGTGAAGCGGGCGACGGTGATCATGCCGTTGGTGAAGCCCTTGGTCGTGACGCGGACGTTGCCGCTGCCGACGGCGCCCCAGGGAATGTCGACCACCTGCGTCGAGTAGCCCGAGCAGCTGATCGTGGTGCCGGGGGGCGGAGCCGCAGGCACGGGATTCACGGTCACCGACGCGGTGGCGCTGGTCGGGGTGCCCGAGGAACTGCCGGCGGCGGTGACTGTATAGGACGCCGCCGTACCGCCCAACGCAATCGCGGGAAGCGAGAGGGTCGTCGAGCTGCCGCTGGTCGTGCTGAACGTTCCGCCGGTTCCGGTGACGGTCCAGTTGGTGACCGACCCGCAGGCGGCGTTCGCCGTAAATGGTTGCGATACTGTGGCGCTGCTGGTCACCGAGGTCAGGAAACTCGTTGCCGGCGTGATCGCACAGACGCCTGTCGGCGTCGACGTAGCATCGGTGCAGTTCACCGAGAGGTTGCCCTGCCCGTCAGCAGAAACGGAAAGGCTGGTCGGGGTGCAGGTCAGGGCGCCGGCGGACGAGACTGTGGGGACCAGCATCCAGGCGGAGGAAACCGCGATCACGGCGGCGCGACTCAGGATTCGAAGCAGGTGCATGGGTAGGGCCCTCAATTACGGCGGCGTGCCACCGGTATGCGAAGCAAAGCGTGCGCCATTCTACTGACGACTCATGTCGTTGTCATGCGATTGCTTGA
>DATIQL010000263.1:0-16732 GCA_035470905.1 Casimicrobiaceae bacterium | reverse complement strand
GCCAGGCTCAGGCGGGCGAGAAGAAGCTCGAAGGCAAGGAACGCCAGGCCTTCGTCAACGAGTGCCTGAAGGCGCAGCCGGCGCCCGCCGCGGAAAAGCCCAAGAGCAAGCTGGCCGAATGCAACGCCAAGACCAAGGGCATGAAGAAGGAAGAGGCGGACAAGGTCCGCGCCGAATGCATGAAGGCGAAATGACCACGGGGTTCCGGTACTAGCAGGACGACTTGCCGAACACGATCGGGCGATCTCCTGTCCGTCCGATCGAGATGACAAGGCCGCATGGGGCAACCCGTTGCGGCCTTGTTTTTTGTCCGCGCGGTCAGCGTTTCAGGACCAGCAGGCCCTTCAGGTACTCGCCTTCGGGAAAATTCAGTGCCACCGGATGATCGGCCGAAGCCCCCATGCGCATGATGATCGCCGCGTCGGCCCTGGCATCGACGGCCGCGCCGGCGACGATCTTCTGGAACAGCGCGGCGTCGATCCCGCCCGAGCACGAGTACGTCGCGAGCAGCCCGCCGGGGGCGAGCAGCTTCAGGGCGAGCAGGTTGATGTCCTTGTAGGCGCGTGCCGCGCGCTGCGCATGCGCGGCAGTGGGTGCGAATTTCGGCGGATCGAGGACGATCAGGTCGTACTGGTCTCCGCGATTGCGCAGGTTGCGCAGCTCGCCGAAGACGTCGGCCTCGCGCCATTGCGCGCGCCGGGCGTCGAGCCCGGGGTTGAGGGCGAGGTTGCCGTGCGCCATCGCCAGTGCTTCCGCCGAGCTGTCGATCGACAGCACCGATGCCGCGCCGCCCGCCAGCGCGGCAAGGGTGAAGCCGCCCGAATAGCAGAACGCGTTCAGGACGCGCCTGCCCGCGGCATGTCGACGCAGGATCGCGCGGTTGTCGCGCTGGTCGAGGTAGAAGCCGGTTTTCTGCCCATGTTCGACGTCGACGTCGTAGCGCAGCCCGCCTTCGACGATCCCGACTGCCGGGGGCAGGGCGCCCAGGATCGGTCCGGTGCGGGTGGCGAGGCCTTCGAGGCTGCGGACGTCGGCGTCGGAGCGCTCGAACACGCAGCGCGCGCCGGTCGCCTGCTGGAGGGCCGTGGCGATCGCAGTACGCCAGGCCTCGGCGCCCGCCGAGAGCAGCTGCACGACGACGGTATCGCCGTAGCGATCGGCGACGATGCCGGGCAGCCCGTCGGATTCTGCATGGACGATGCGACAGCCGGTGTGCTCGTCATCGAGCATCGCCGCGCGTGCCCTGGCGGCATGCCGGATCGAATGCGTGAAGAAAGCCTCGTCGATCACCGCATCCGGGTCGAAGCTCCATACCCGGCCGCGGATCTGCGATGCAGGCGACCAGGCGGCGCGTGCCGCAAATGCACCGTCGGCGGCGATGACATCGACGGTCGCGCCGGGCCCGGGATTGCCTTCGACCGTGGCGATGGCGCCGGAAAATATCCATGGATGCCGCAGCGCCAGCGATCGCTCGCGGCCCGGCTTGAGCTTGACAACGCCCTTTGACGCGACCATGCCGCAGTCAGGACGACGCGCGTGACTGGGGGATGCGCAGCCCGGCGATCACGCGGCCGCGACGCCCAGCACGCGGCCGATCGCGAAGGTTACCGCGCCGGCAATCGCGCCCAGCGCGAGCATCCGCGCACCGGAGTAAAGCGCATTGCGGCCGGTGAAAAGCGACAGCGCCGCGCCGACGCCGAACAGCCCGGTGGCCGTGATGCCGATCGTCCACGGCAGGGCGTGGGCGCCGCCGCCGAACACGTATGGCGCGAGCGGTGCAAACGCGCCGACCGCAAACGATACCAGCGAGCTCGAAGCGGCCCCCAGCGGTGATCCGAGCTCGCCGGGGTTGAGGCCCAGTTCCTCGCGGGCCAGTGTGTCGAGCGCGTGCTCGGGGTCCGCGACCAGGCGCTTGGCCAGGCGGTCGGCCTGCTTGGGGGGCAGTCCTTTCGCCGCATAGATCAATGCGAGCTCCTGGGCTTCGGCTTCCGGGTATTCCTTCAGCTCGTCGCGCTCCAGCCCGATCTGGTATTCGTAGAGCTCGCGCTGCGACTGGACCGACACGTATTCGCCGGCGGCCATCGCCAATGCGCCGGCGGCCATGCCGGCGACACCGGTCAGAACGACGACCTTCACGTCGGTGCTCGCGCCGGCCACGCCGAGGATCAGGCTCGCGTTGGACACGAGGCCGTCGTTGATGCCGAAGACGGCTGCCCGAAGATTGCCGCCGCTGCCCAGGCCACGGTGTCGGCGCTCGAATTGCGCTCCTGCGGTCGGCGCCGTATGACCGGGCGCGGAGGGCGGCGCGGTGCCGTAGATCGTCATGCCGCGGACCTTCATCGCGGCCAGCACGCTGCGCAGGCGACGCGGTCCCAGCCATTGGACGAGTCTCGCCACCAGGCGCGTGCGCGCGTCGGGCACGAACGGCCCCGGCGCAGGATGGCCGCGCGCCGTCAGCTGGGCGCGCCAGATCGCCGCCTGCGCTTCGGCCTCGCCGGCGAGGCGCCGGAACAATTCGGCGCGGACGGTTCCGGATTCCGCGTCGGCGCACGCGCGATACAGGAAGGCAGAGCGTTGCTCTTCAGTCCAGGATTCGAGCGGGTTCATGCGGGCGTGCCGTCAGCGGCGGTCGGGGGCGATCAGGGTCGATGCGGGAGCGGGCGTCGGCAATCGTGTCAGGGGGTGACGACGGCCCCGATGCGGGCCATCACGTCGGGGGTGAGCTTCGGAACGACGTCCAGGGCCTTCATGTTCTCGGTCACCTGCGACGGACGGCTCGCGCCGGTGATCACCGTCGACACATTGGGGTTCTTGAGGCACCACGCGAGCGCCATCTGCGCGAGCGTGCATCCTAGCTCCTGCGCAATCGGCGCGAGCGATTTGACCTGCTGGATGCGGCCGGGTTCGAGAATTCGCTCCGCCAGCCATTCGAGGCCTTTCAGCGCAGCGCGCGAATCCGCCGGGACGCCGTCCGAGTACTTGCCGGTCAGCAGGCCCGATGCAAGCGGGCTCCACGTCGTCGTTCCCAGGCCATAGTCGGCATAGAGCCGCAGGTATTCCTTCTCGACGCGGTCGCGGTGGAACAGGTTGTATTGCGGCTGCTCCATCACCGGCTTGTGCAGATGGTGGCGCTCGGCGATCGCCCACGCAGCGGCGAATTCGGCGGCGCTCCATTCCGACGTTCCCCAGTACAGGGCCTTGCCCGCGACGATCATGTCGTTCATCGCGCGCACGGTCTCCTCGATCGGCGTCTCCGGGTCGGCGCGGTGGCAGAACACGAGATCTACGCAGTCGAGACCGAGGCGCGACAGCGAGCCGTCGATCGCCTGCATCAGGTATTTCCGGTTCAGCGTGTTCTTCTGGTTCGGGCCGTCATAGAGGCCCCAGTAGAACTTGGTCGACACGATGTAGGACTCGCGGCGCCATCCGAGCTTCCTCAGGGCATCCCCCATGATCGTCTCGGAGCGGCCCTTCGCATAGACCTCGGCGTTGTCGAAGAAGTTGACACCGGCGTCGTGCGCAGCGGCCATGCATTCGCGGGCGATGCTCTCGTCGAGCTGGTTGCCGTAGGTCACCCACGATCCGAACGAGAGCTCGCTCACTTTGAGGCCGGAGCGTCCGAGCCGGCGGTAGTTCATTGCAGTCATTGTTCGATGAAAGTCCAGGCGGGCAGGTGAATGATCGAATCCCGCGGTCGACCGGCGATTTCCGGGGGAGTCGGCGCGAAGCCCGGGTCCGTCTGCAGCCGGCCGCGGACGGGTGCCGCGCGGCACCCGGGCTAGAATCGCGCCTTTCATTCTACTCCGACAGGGATCACGCATGCCCGCGAAGCACCGGGTCCGCCCGCTTCACAGCAAGCCTCCCCTCGACGCCGAAGCGCTCTGGGCGCTCAAGCGCATTGGCGCGCCGACGATCGCTCCCGACGGGGGGCTCGCCTGTGCACCGGTGACGTCCTACGACATGGACGGGAACGTCGGGTCCACCGAGCTGTGGCTGTTCCCGACCGGCCACGCGGGCGGTGCCTCCCGCACAGCGAACAAGCCACGCCGGCTGACTGCAGGCGACAAGGACAGCGATCCGCGCTGGTCGCCCGACGGGTCGCGCATCGCCTTCACCGCCAAGCGCAAGGACGACAGCGAGGCGCAGGTCTACCTGATCGCGCCGGATGGCGGAGAAGCGACGCGGCTCACCAACCTTTCGACGGGGGCGACCGCGGTCAAGTGGTTCCCCGACGGCAAACGGATCGCATTCGTGTCGTGGGTGTGGCGCGATCTCGACGGCGACGCGGCGCAGGCGAAGCGCCTCAAGGCGCGCAAGGACGACAAGGTCAAGGCGCATGTCAGCGAGCGCGGCGAATACCGGTACTGGGACCACTGGCTGACCGACGGGCGCGAGCCGCACGTCTTCGTCTGCGATGTCGCGACCGGGCGCTGCCGCGACGCGCTCGCCGGGACGGGGCTTGCGCTGCAGCCCTGGGAGCCGACGCCCGATCATTACGATATCTCGCCCGACGGCCGCGAGCTGGCGCTGACGATCGATCCCAATGCCGAGCCGGGAATGATGAACCGCGCCGACATCGCAGTCGTCGACCTGAAGCGCGGGCGCTGGCGGAACCTGACCGCCGCGAGCGGCATGTCGGACGAGCATCCATGCTACTCACCCGACGGCCGCTACATCGCCTATCACGCCTACGACACCGAGCGTTCGTTCAACGACCAGGGAAAGCTGCGCATCATCGAGCGCAGGTCGGGCAAGGTGGCGGTGATCGCCCCGGCATTCGACCGGGCGACGCAACACCTTCAGTGGACCCCGGATTCCGCGGCGTTGCTGTCGCTGGTCGAGGACCGCGGCCGCGTCGGGCTGTGGCGCCATCCGCTGTCCAACGAATTGCCGACGCAGCTCGTCCAGGGCGGGACGATCGCGGGATTCGCGCGCTCGGCGGACGGCCGCGTGCTGGTGTACGCGCGCGACAGCGCGATGCATCCGGCCGCATTGTTCGCCGCACTGGGCGACGGCAGCGGCGAACGGCAGATCGAGTCGCTCAACCGGGCGTTGCTCGCGCGCCATGCGCTGGGCGAGGTGCGCGAATTCACCGTCGGGGGCTGGAACGGCGAGGCGGTGCAGATGTTCGTCACCTATCCGCCGGGCTTCGATCCCCGAAAGAAATGGCCGCTGATGCATTCGATCCACGGCGGACCGCACGCTTCCCATCACGATGGCTGGCATTACCGCTGGAACGGGCAGGTGTTCGCCGGACAGGGCTACGTCGTCGCTGCCGTCAACTATCACGGCTCGTCGGGATTCGGGCAGAAGTTCCTCGAGACGATCACCGGGCGCTACGGCGAGAAGGAACTGGCCGACACCGAGGCAGGCACCGATTTCCTGCTGCGCCAGGGCTACATCGACCGCGACCGGCTGACGGCGACCGGAGGCAGCTATGGCGGCTTCATGGTTGCCTACATGAACGGCCATACCGATCGCTATCGCGCCTTCGTCTGCCATGCCGGCTGCTACGACTGGGTGGGCATGATGGCGACCGACGGCTACAGGTTCTTCGCCAAGGAACTAGGTGCTTTCCACTGGGACGACGAGCCGCGGGTGATGCGCCAGTCACCGCACCATTACGTGAAGAACGCCAAGACGCCGACGCTGGTGATCCACGGTGAGCTCGATTACCGCGTGCCCGCGACGCAGGGGCTGCAGTACTACAACTCGCTCAAGGCCAAGGGCGTCGCCGCGCGGCTGGTCTATTTCCCCGACGAGAACCACTGGATCCTGAAGCCGCAGAACTCGCGGCTGTGGTACCGCGAGTTCTTCGCCTGGCTCGCCGCCCACGGCGGCGCCTCGCGGACGAAGGCTTCGGCAGGCGCGAAAGCGAAGCGGCGCTAGCGCGCTTCGCCGGGCCCGCCGCCCCGGCGCTCGGCAGCCTCGCGCCGCTCCTGGCAGGCGACGCATCGCGTCGCCGTCGGATAGGCGTACAGGCGTGCGTGGGGGATCGGATTGCCGCAGTCGACGCACTCGCCATAGCTGCCGTCGGCAATGCGCGCCAGCGCCCGCTCGACCTCGGTCAGCTCGGCGAGATCGTGCGACACCAGGGCGATGTCCTGGGTGGCCATGGCGTCGGCCGCGGCCCAGTCGTCGGTGTCCTCCATCCGGTTGCGCAGGCCGACCAGATGGGGGTCTTCCTGGGTCCTGAGCTTGGCGGCGACGTCGGCGCGCAATGTGCGCTGGCGCTCGCGCAGCCGGGCGTCGAGCTCGCTGCGCTGGGCGGGGGTCGGGGCGGAAGTCGGGTCCGGCAGGTTCATGGTTGGCCATTATCGGCCAGTTCCTTCCTGCGCGCATCGGAGACCCGCTCGGGCAGCCGGGGGCTTGAATCCGCGCGGGCGGGCCCTAGATTGCGAGTACAGCCGTACGCCGGCAGCGAGCGCAGCCTGCGCTCCCTGCCGCCATGGCCCACCGACAACGCAAAGGAATCCGCCATGACCAGAGTGCAGATTTACGATCCGTTTGCCGACAGTGCCGTCGACACCCTGCTGCGCAGCTTCTTCCGCCCGGTCCCGGCCGAGCGCGATGCGCCCCGCAGCATCCGCATCGATGTGAGCGAAAACGACACCGCCTACATCGTCCACGCCGACATGCCGGGCGTCAGCAAGGAAGACATCCAGGTGGCGATCGAAGGCAACCAGGTCTCGATCACCGCCGAGGTGAAGGCCGCAGCCGAGCCCGCCGAGGGTGCGCGGGTGCTGCGCAGCGAGCGCCAGTCAGGACGCTACTTCCGCAGCTTCACGCTGCCCCTCGAGCTCGACGAGACGACGAGCTCGGCGAAATTCGACAGGGGCGTGCTCGAACTGACGCTGTGCAAGAAGCCGGTTGCGACGGCCCGCAAGCTGACGATCCAGTAATTCGCCGTTCCAGCGTCGCTGCATTGCATCCCCGCCGGGGCGTCGGTCCGCGGGCGGGGATGCGCATTGCAGTCGGCGTTCGCGCTGGGCGCCGGCCGAGGCAGGCGGGTGTTGCGGCAGACGCGCGATCCGCGTCGTCAACGTATGCGCCGCGTGGTGTACTCCTCCTCGATATTGTCGCGGTAGTAGCTCCACGGCGACGACGCACCCGAGAACCGGCGCCACACCTCGCCGGGCACGCCGCTGAATTCGAGCGTTCCCGACGTCAATTCGACCACCAGCCTGCGCTCGCGCTCGTCGTAACCGGCAGCGCGCAGGTTGCCGCCGCTCATCCGCTTCATCTCCATCGCGACTCCTTGGTTCGGGCTCGGGCCCGGTCATGCATCGAATGCTACGATGCGCGCCATCGTCGCCGACCCGCCGCAATCGATGCCCTCCGGATTCTCGCGCACCCTGGCGCTTCTTGTCCTGCTCGTCACCATCCCCGCGTCACGAGCCCTTGCCGCCGATCCGGCCAAGGTCCTTCACATCGCGTTTCCAGGCGCGGAGACGAGCTTCGATCCGGCTTTCGCTTCCGACGCGGCCTCCGACAGCATCATCGAGAACGTCTTCGACACGATGCTGGACTACGACTACCTCGCACGACCGGTCAGGCTGGTTCCGCGTGCGCTCGAGGCGATGCCCGCGGTCGAGGACGGCGGCAGGACCTACGTCTGCAAGGTCCGCAAAGGCATCTTCTTCACCCCGGATCCGGCGTTCAAGGGCAAGCGCCGCGAGCTGACCGCGGAGGATTTCGCGTATGGCATCGAGCGCATCCTCGACCCCGCGGTCAAGTCGCCGTGGCTGTGGCTGTTCGAGGGCAGGATCGTCGGCGGCGACGAGGCGCGCGCCAAGGCGGCGAAGACCGGGCATTTCGATTACGACTCGCCGATCGCGGGCCTCGAGGCCGTCGACCGCTATACGCTGCGCATCCGCCTTATCAGCCCCGACCTGCGCTTTCCCTACGCGCTGGCGGTGCCCAACGTCGCCGCCCAGGCGCGCGAGGTCGTCGAAGCCTACGGCAACGACATCGGTGCGCACCCGGTCGGCACCGGTCCGTACATGCTCGGAGCCTACCAGCGCAGCACCAGGATCGAGCTGGTCGCCAACCCCGGTTTTCGCGAGACCCATTACGTGCCCGCGGGTCCGATTCCGCCCGAGTCGCAGCCGGTCGCCGACGCGCTCAAGGACAAGCGCCTTCCGCTCGCGGGACGCATCGAGATCAGCGTCATCGAGGAGGGGCAGGCGCGCTGGCTGGCATTCCTGAAAGGCGAGGTCGACACGCTCGACAGCATTCCCGTCGATTTCGTGGATCAGGCACTGGACAACGGCAGGCTCAAGCCGGCGCTCGCCGCGCGCGGCATCGTCCACGACATCCTGATCCGGCCGAATACCTACTGGACGTACTTCAACATGAAGGACCCGGTAGTCGGCGGCTACACGCCGGCGAAAATCGCGTTGCGCCGCGCGATCGCGATGGGCTACGACGTCGGATCGCTGATCCGCGTGCTGCTGAAGGGTCGAGCGGTCCCGGCAACCGGACCGGTTCCGCCCGACATCGCGGGCTACGACCCGGCGCTGAAGACGCAGGCGCAGATCTACGACCCGGCCGCTGCGCGCGCGTTGCTCGACCGATTCGGCTACAAGGACGTCGACGGCGACGGCTACCGCGAGATGCCCGACGGCAAGCCGCTGACCATCGTCCGCTGGTCGACGCCGGGCTCGGGGGCGCGCCAGGGCGACGAGCTGTGGAAACGGAACATGGATGCGATCGGCATCCGGATGGTGTTCCGGCAGGACCGCCTGGCGGAGCTGCGCAAGATGGCGCGGCTGGGCAAGATCCAGACGCGCGGCGACGGCTGGAACGCTGACTATCCCGATGCCGAGAATTTCATGCAGCTGCTCTACGGGCCCAATGCGGCGCAGGAGAACAACGCGCAGTTCGACCTGCCCGAATTCAACCGCCTGTTCGAGCAGGCGCGCAGCCTGCCCGACTCGCCACAGCGCACCCAGCTCTTCGACCGGATGACCCGGATCGCGATCGCCTACGCGCCCTGGCGGATGACCTACCACCTGATCGCCGACAGCCTGCACCAGCCGTGGATCGGCAATTTCGTTCCGCACCCGATCCGCGAGGAATTCTGGGAATACCTCGACGTCGATCCGGAGGCTCGCGCGAAGCCCCCTCGGCCTTGAGGTAGCGGCCGCGCGCGTCGGCCTACTTGGCCTTCGGTATCTCGTATGGCTTGCAGGCGAGACGCATCGCCGACTGGCTGCGCAGGAGCTGGACGTCGAGCCCCTTGCCGCGCAACTCCATCGAGCCGTTCATGTAGCGGAATCCCGATCCCGCGGGCACCTGGTAGAGGATGACCCGCGATTCGTCGGGCATGAGGATTCTCGCCTCCCCTTCGGCGAAGCGGATCACGAAGCGCTCGCTCGCGTGCTGGCAGTCGATCGTCTGCTTCGCCTCCTCGATCTCCTTCGCCGTGGGACCGGTCTGGCAGGCGCAGAGCGCGAGCGCGGCGAGGGTGCAGCAGACGCGAATGGGTCGCAGGAACATGCACGGACTCCGGGAAGTGGAACGGCAAATCGAGGATAACACCACCGCCGGCGCAGCGATCAGGCGCCGATGCGTGCGCGCGCGACCGGTGGACGGAAGCGGACGCTCTCCGGGTAGGACAGCACCTCGGTCTGCCGGCCCTCGCGTATCGCCTGCTGCGTGCGCTGCCACCATCCGGGCGCGAGCAGGTCGGCGTGGAATGCCGTGAAGGCTTCGCGCACCCGCGGATCGGTCAGCAGGAAGGTCGCGAATTCCTCGGGAAAGACGTCGTGCGGCCCCACCGGGTACCAGACGTCACTGGACATCTCGTCGTAGCCGGGGGGAGGCGGGGGGATGCTCCGGAACCGGCAGTCGGTCAGGTACTCGATCTCGTCGTAGTCGTAGAACACGATGCGGCCGTAGCGCGTGAGGCCGAAGTTCTTGAACAGCAGGTCGCCGGCGAAGATGTTGACCGCCGCCAGCTCCTTGATCGCGATGCCGTAGTCGCGGATCGCCCGCACCCGCTCGCCGTCGTCGGCGGTGGCGAGGAACAGGTTCAGCGGCGCGAGGCGACGCTCGATGTAGACATGGCGGATGACGACATGATCGCCGTCGCGCTCGATCTGCGACGGTGCGGCGTCCTCGAGCTCGGCGATCAGCTCGGGCGTGAAGCGGTCGAGGGGAAACGCGACATCCGAATACTCGAGGATGTCGGTCATCCGTCCCGCGCGATCGTGGTGCTTGACCAGCGCGTACTTCTGCTTGACGCGCGCCCGGTCGGTGTCCTTGGACGCAGCGATGCGGTCGCGGATCACCTTGAACACGTACGGATACGATGGCAGCGTGAATACCGCCATCACCAGGCCCCGGATGCCGGGGGCCGCGACCAGGCGGTCGGTCGAATGCTTCAGATGATGCAGGAAGTCGCGGTAGAACAGCGTCTTGCCATGCTTCTGCAGCCCGATCATCGTGTACAGCTCGGCGGCAGTCTTGTCCGGCAGCATCGAGCGCAGGAATGCGACATAGGCCGACGGCACTTCCATGTCGACGAGGAAATACGCGCGGTTGGCCGAGAAGAGCAAGGCGAGCTCCGCCGGGTCGGTCAGGACGGCGTCGACGTAGAGCAGGGAATCGGGACCGTGCTTGACCGCGACGACGAACGGCCAGGTGTGCACGCCGTTGACCACGCGTCCGACCGCGTATGCGGTCTGGTTCCTGAACAGCAGGTTCGAGAGGACCTGGACCTGGAAATTGGCGTCGATGACGAACGGCCGCGGCAGCCGGCGGCGCATCGCCGACAGCGCGTGGATCAGGTCGCAGCGGAAATCGGCGAAAGGGGTCGACAGCCCGAGATCGAGCACCAGGTCGATCAGCGCGTTGCGCAATCCCTGCTGCCGCGGGTAGTAGCTGCGGTAGGACGGCGCATCGGCATCGAGGTACTCGGTCGACGCAGCCGGGCGCACGAACATGCACCGGTTGTGGAAATACATCCGGTGCAGGAGCTTCGACGACACCGTGTTGAAGAACGTCTCGGCGCACTCGGGTTGCCGGTGATCTACCAGCAGTCCGATGAACTGGCGCTTGACCCGCGCCCAGAAATCGTCGTCGGCTCCGCTGTCGGGGCGCCGAAAGCGGAAATCGCGCTCGATGCGCTCGACGGTCTCGGCCACACGCCGGTCGTAGAAGTCGATGCGGTCACGTCCGACGTGACCGATCGCGAGCCAGTTGGCCGATTCGAAATGTCGCCTGGCCGCGCGCGCGCACTCGCGGAACAGCGCGTAGTGGCGGTTGAAGCCTTCGAGGACGACCTCGGCGATCTGCCCGGGCGACGCATCGGCGATGGCAACCGCACGACCGCCGGCGGCTCGATCGGGCGCGCCGCTCATCCCGGCCGCGCCGGGCGGGGCGAGGCGCCCGCGGTCCCATTCTGCCGTTGCATCGCCTGTGCCGCGCGCTCTCGGGGCGCCGGGGAGGGCGTCAGTCCTCCTTCGCTTTCTGCATCGTCTCGTTGTATTCCTTGACGCCGTTGTTGTATTCGACGACGGCAGCGTTGGCGGCATCGACGTGCGGCTTCGCGAGTGCCTGCTGCTCGTCGTAGAACTTCTTCAGGCAGTCGACGTAGGCGACGAATTCCTTCTGCCAGCTCTTGAGACGCAATTCGCTGGCGAGCTTGCCGGGAAAATCGCCCGGGTGGACGCAGGCGTGCTTGGGTACGGGAGCGGCCGCCGCGGACGCGGCCGGGGCGGCGGGTTGCTGCGCCAGCGCGGAACACGCGGCGCCGAGGCCGACGGCGAAGGCGAGGCAGGTACGGGCGGTGCGAAAGGTCATGGCGGACTCCTGGATGCGGTGGCCCGCATTCTACCTGCGCCACGACTTGCCTGTCGCCCAGCCGCAGCCCGCCCGGAGCCGTACGCGCCGCGTCACGGCGGGGCCGCCGGGGAAGCGCCGTCCGGCGCGCCGGACTCAGCCGGCGCCTTGCTTGACCAGCGGACAGCTGACCCAGTGGACGTCCGTGTACGCGCGCTGCGCGGCATATTGGACCCGCGCCATCCGCGCGGCGTCGCAGGCGGTGGAAGTGCCGGCATCGCTCCGGGTCATGGCAACGGGTGCACATCCGGCGCCGAGGATTCCGGCGGCCAGGGTGGAAAGCAGCAGCAATGTCTTCATGGCATGCCCTCCTTGCCGGCCCATCATAGGCATTCGCCGCGCACACCGCAAGCGGAGCATCCGGCGCCCGCGGCGGGGCCACGGAAGCCGCCGCGCCGCGGGCGCTAGGGCGCGCGGGAGCCGAAGGTGTTGCAGTCGCGGAGGTCGCCGGACTGAAGCCCGGTCCTGAACCATCGCGCCCGCTGCGTACCCGAGCCGTGCGTGAACGAATCGGGGGCGACGTAACCCCGGGTCATCTTCTGGATGCGGTCATCGCCCACCGCGGCCGCAGCCTGCAGTCCGCCGTCGACGTCGTTGGCGTCGATCAGGCCGCGCCTTTCCGCGAAGAACGCCCATACACCCGCGTAACAATCCGCCTGCAGCTCGAGGCGCACCGAAAGGGCATTGGCCGCACGCTGGTCGCTGCGCTGCAGCTGCGCGTCGAACTGGCGCATCGTGCCGAGGAGGTTCTGGACGTGGTGCCCGACCTCGTGCGCGATCACGTAGGCCTGGGCGAAGTCGCCGGGGGCGCCGAAGCGCGCATGCAGCTCGCCGAAGAACGTCGTATCGAGATAGACCTCGCGGTCCGCCGGGCAATAGAAAGGGCCGACGGCGGCGACGGCGCGTCCGCAGGCCGACTCGGTCGCCCCGCGGAACAGCACGAGCTTCGGCGGCTCGTAGCGCGAGCCCATCGCCTTGAAGACCGCACCCCACACGTCCTCGGTGTCGCCGAGGACGCGTGCGGAGAATTCCTTGTTCGACTCGCTCGGTGCGACGGCCCCCGCAGGGGCTCCACTCGCGGCGGTTCCGCCCTGCGGGCCGTAGCCGGGCGCGGGCGCCGACTGCGTGGCGGGTGGCTCGCCGCCTCCGCCGCTCAGCAGGCCCAGCATTTCGAGCGGATTGATGCCGAGCAGCCAGCCGACGATGACGACGACGATCAGCGCACCGCCGCCGAGGCGCATGCCGCCGAACGGCAGGCCGCCGCCACCGCCGCTGCCGGAACCCTCCGGCATCCCGCCGGTGCGGTCCTCGACGTTGTCGCTGCGCCGGAAATCACCCCATCGCATGGCTCTGCTCCGATGTCAGGGTTTCAGCGAACGATAGAGGAACGGCAGGCTGACGTCCATCCGGTAATCGATCGACGAGTGCGTGTCGTCGAATTCCTCGTAGAGGTGGGGGATGCCGTGCTGGGCCAGGCGCTTCGACAGCACGCGTGCGCCGTAGTGAAGGTGGTACTGGTCGCGCCACCCGCAGTCGACGTAGATGCCGCGCAGCGAGCGGAGGTTGTCCTTGTGCGCGGCGACCATGTTGACCGGATCGTGGCGCAGCCACCGCTTCCAGCGCCCGGGAATGATTTCGCCGGTCTCGAGATTAAAAGGCAGCCGGAAGCCCAGAGGCGCCTTGGGGTCGGGGTCGTAGGTGGCAGCCATCGCGAGATTCATCAGCGCGTGCGCTTCCGCGTCCGACAGCTTGTCGCGCGACCAGACGTGCTCGAGGAAGCGGCGGACGCGGCCGTCGTCGCGGCCGGCACCCGCGCCTTCCTCGTCGTGCAGGACGTCGATGCGCCCCGGCCGGCGCGATCGCCGGCGGAACCGGTCGAGTTCGTTCAGCGTGCGCGGCCAGTCGGTGTAATAGCAGAAGTCGAACAGGGCGTCGCCCGAGTGGTCGGCGATCGCCCCCCAGTGACTCGCATAGCGCATGCCGTGGACGATGGCGCCATAGCCGCCCGAGGACTTGCCGAAACACCCGCGGTGGTCGCGCGAGGCGAGGGTGCGGAACTCGCGGTCGACGAAGGGGATCAGCTCGCGCGTCAGGTAGTCGGCGTAGCGACCGATCGCGCTGGAATTGACGTACTGGTTGCCGCCCATCGACGTGAAGCAGTCGGGGAACACGAGGATCACCGGACCCATCCTGCGCTCGGCGATGAGCCGCGCTGCGCGCTCCGGAACGTTCTCGTCGAATGGCCTCCAGTTCAGGTGGGCGAGCCCCGATCCGGTGAACCCGACGAGGTCGAACAGCACCGGGTAGCGCCGGCCGCGTCCCGACGTCCTGCCCCGGCCCGTGCCGTCGTCGTAGCCGGGCGGGAGCCAGACGGCGAGCTTGCGCAGGTGCGGATCGCCCAGAGGATTGTCGGCGAGCACCCGCGAGTCGAACTCGAGGATCACGGTGGTGCCGGAAGCGTGCGTGGCGGCCTTGCGTGTCATGGTGGCGCTTCGTCGTGGTGGAGGCGCCGCGATTGTGCCGGGTGGCGCATTGCTCGGCAATGCGCGCAGCCCGAGGCTAAAATCATGGATTTTGTCCGCGCTCCGATGACCCCGACCGATTCCGGCGCCACCCAGGCGCGCCTCCAGGCGATAACCCGCACCCAGCTCTTCGCGAGCTTTCTCAAGATGGGGCTGCTGGGCTTCGGTGGCGTCCTGCCCTGGGCGCGACGCGTCATCGTCGACGAGCGCCGCTGGCTCTCCGATCGCGAATTCGCCGAGCTGATCGGCCTATGTCAGGTGCTGCCGGGTCCCAATGTGGTCAATCTCGCGGTCATCGTCGGCACGCGCAGCCGCGGCCCGGTGGGCGCGCTGCTCGCCGTCGGGGCACTCCTGTTCGTGCCGGTCGGCGTCATGCTGCTGATCGCGATGTCCTACGACCAGGTCGCGAACGTCCCGTATGTCCGCGATGGCATCGCCGCGGCTTCCGCGGCGGCGGCGGGATTGATACTCGGCACGGCGACGCGGCTGCTGGTGCAGGCGCGGCCGCCGCTGCGTGGCATGCTGACCGGCGGTGCCGCGTTCATCGCCGTCGGCCTTCTGCACTGGCCGCTGTTCTGGGTGATCGTGGCGCTGATCGCCGTCGGCATCACCGCGGAATGGAGGGCGTCGCGATGAGTGCCGCCGGGCCGACCCAAGGCGCGAATTGCGCCCCCTCCGGGGGCAGCGCAGCGGCGACAGCCGCAGGCGTGGTGGGGGCATGAGCGCGAACATGCACGCCCTGACCGAGCTCGCGATCCGTTTCTCGGCGCTGTCGCTGGTGGCGATCGGCGGGATCAACGCGATCGTGCCCGAGATCCACCGGGTCGTCGTCGACGTGCAGGGGTGGATGACGAGTGCCGAGTTCGCGCGGCTGTTCGCCCTCGCCCAGATCGCGCCCGGCCCCAATGCGATGGTCGTCGCGCTGGTCGGCTGGAAGGTCGCGGGCATCATGGGCGCGCTGGTCGCGACGGTCGCGACCTGCGGGCCGTCCTCGCTCGCGTGCTATTACGCTTGGCGCTGGGCGGACCGGCTCGCGGAATCGCGATGGCGGGCGATCGTCCAGCGAGCGCTCGCGCCAATCGCCATCGGCCTGATCATGGCGAGCGGCTATACCCTGGCACAGGGCGCGGATCGATCGCCGGGGGCGTTTGCGCTGACGATTGCCGCTGCGGCAGCCCTGGCCTTCACCCGGATCAATCCGGTGTGGCTGCTGGGCGTTGCCGCGCTGGCGGGAATCACCGGCATCGCCTGAGCGCCGTTGCCAGGGCCCCGTGCACGCGGGCGCGCATTGCGCTCCGGAGCTCGGCACCGTCTGCCTGCCGCACCCTTGGCGCGCGGCTATTTCGCCCGCGCCGCCTTCCTTTTCGCGGCCTTGGGCGCCTCGTCCTTTTCGGGGTCGAGCATCGTGCCGCGGCAGCGCGGGGAGCCGCAGCGGCAGGCGTACGCCGCGAGCAGGCGCGCGCTGCGGCGGCCGGGAACGTTCAGCTTGTAGTCGTACGCGAGCTCGTCGCCGGCATGGATCGTCCGCTTCGCCGCAATGATCACGTGCCCGTCCTCGTCCTCGTAGGGCTCGCAGTTCGGCTGGCAGCTGTGGTTGATCCAGCGCGCCGCGTTGCCGCGCACGGCCGCGTCGATCACCCGTCCGTCGTTCAGCTCGAAGAGGAAGGTGTGGTACGGGTTGTCCGGGTCGCTGTCCGGCAGCTCGTCCGCCGCCTCCATCGATATGCGCCGACCCCGGTATTCGATGATGTCCTCGCCCTTGCGGATCGTGCGGGCGGCGAACACGCCGCGGCCGTGGATCGGCGAATTGCGCACGGCGTAGGCGGGTTTGGCGCGGGCGGGGGTGGCGGTGCGGCTGCGTGCGGGCATCGGTCCTGGGGGAGGCGGTTGTCTGGAGGGTCGATTGTCGCATGCGGGCCGCGACGCGCATCTCCGGCCGGGTTTGCGTGATCGTGTGTTTTGCCTGATAATGGTTCGTATGCGAACGACTCACATGCACATCAAAGCCGCCGCTCGACCGGCGGCAAGCGCGCGCAACCCCGCGCGGTCGCCGCGGCCAGCTTCCGATCCGGTCGAGTCGCTCGGGCTGCTGTTGCACGGCCTCGCCAAGGGGTGGCGCGAGGCGATGGATCGGCGGCTGCGGCCGCTGGGCCTGACGCGCGTCCAGTGGCAGGCGTTGCTCTGGCTTTCGCGCGCAGGTGGCGAGGTCATGCAGGGCGAGTTGGGCGACCTGCTCGAGATCGGCGCGCCTGCGACAGTCGCGCTGGTCGACATGATGGAGCGCGACGGCCTGGTCACCCGCCATGCGGTTCCCGGCGACCGCCGCCGCAACGCGGTGAAGCTGACGCCGCAGGCAGGGCGCC
>DATIQL010000262.1:0-8325 GCA_035470905.1 Casimicrobiaceae bacterium | reverse complement strand
GAGGGTCGCGATGAAGTTCCCGGCGAACATCGCGAAGGCCAGCGCGACCATCCCCGCGCCGACGGGTACGACCTTCGTGATGGAGAAGGCGAGCCCCGTGACCAACGTCGGGACGCCGGCGACGAGGAGCGCGAAGGTGGCGTGGGCGAGGCGCTGCGAGCGGATGGGGGTGCCCACGGCCACGGGCAAGAACTGGTAGAGCGCGCCGAAGATGGACATGGAGATGAAGCCGAGCGTGAAGAGGTGCACCACCGCCGCGACGTGCGGCACCAGGAAGGTGCCGGCCGCGAGCTCCGGGGCGACGAGCACGAGAGAGAGCGTGCCGAGCGCGAAGAAGGTCATCGCCGACGCGAAGTGCTCGCCGGGAAGGCGCAGGGGCGGCGCGTTTGCCGTCGCAAGCCCGACGGGGCGAGCCGCCGGCGGGGACGGCACGGGGGCTTGCAGCAGGCTCACGCGCGCGATCACGGCGGGCTCATAGCAATTCGGGCGCCACCCCCGAATGCGCGCGAAAATGCGCGTCGCGGCGCCGGCCCGGCGTTCCATCGCGGAACACCTGGAACGTGCGCGCCCGCGCGCGCCGCGCGTTTGCTCGGGCAAAGGCGACGGCACGCTCGGTGCACGCCCCGTCGCTAGCGAATCGCCATGAACGAGCTCCACCTCGCGACGACGCCCGAGCCCGAGCACGAATCGAGCGACTGGCTGCGCAGGCTCTCGCCGATGGAGTGGATTCGCGCCGCCCTGGGCGAGCTCTCGCGGGCGAACGACGCGCTCTCGCGTGGCCAGGCTCGAGCCGCCATCGCCGGGTGCAAGCGCGGGGCGGGGATGGCGCTCAACGGCGCGCTCCTCGTCGCCCCGAACGCCGCGTGGGGACGAACCTACCTCGAGCACCTCGCGGCCCTCGCCTACGATTCGACCGTTCCCAAATCGGTGCGAGAGGCGTGCGGGGCCGTGCTGCGCGCGCGCGCGGCGGACGCCGACGTCGTCGACAAGGCCTACGACGTCATCGCCCACGCGTGGTTCGTCGTGCAGCGGAGCGAGCGCCCGCGTTAGGCGGGCACGATCACGGCCAGGCCGGGTCTCGGCCTTCGGCCAGCCGCCGCTGGTTGGCGGCGACGCGTCGCATGACCAGGACGGCGAACACGGCCGCGACCGCCGTGAGCAAGCCGGCCACCACCTCGAGGTGGCTCCCCTCGATCCTGCTGGAGACGTTCCAGACGATCCCCGAGAGGAACCACGTTCCCCACCACGCGCCGAGGACGCCGGGCGTGATGCCGGCGGCGCGGGTCGCTGCAACCGGGTCGGAGGCGAACTGGACCATGGCGGGGCGGTCCCTGCGGCTGCGGTCAGGCCGCGAGCTTCGAGATGTCGGCGACGCGGTTCATCGTCGCCGCGACGCCGCGCAGCAACGCGAGCCGGTTCGCCCGGATCGACGGATCGTCGGTCATCACCATGACGTCGTCGAAGAAACGGTCGACCGCCGGCTTCGCCGTCGCCAGCACGCGCAACGCGCTCGCGTAGTCGCCGCTCGCGCAATGGTCGTCGACTGCAGGCGCGAGGTGCTGGAATGCGAGCCACAGGTCGTGCTCGGCGCCCTCTGCGAGGCGGGCGCGATCCACCGCGGGCGCCGCCTCCGCCCCGGATTTCCTCAGGATATTGACGATGCGCTTGTTCGCCGCCGACAACGCCTGCGCTTCGGGCAACGCCTCGAATGCCTTGACGGCGGCGAGCTGGGCCGGAACCGAGTCGACGCGCGACGGGCGCTGGACGAGCACCGCCTCGACCTGGTTCGCCGTGTATCCCTGCTCGCGCAGGTGCGCGCGCAGCCGGTCGTAGAGGAACTCCGAGAGCGCGGGCGCCGCCGGCTTCACCCCCGCGATGCCGTCGAAGGCCCGGAATGCCAGGTCGACGAGCTCGGGCAGCGGCAGGACGAGTTCACGCTCGATCAGGATGCGCAGCACGCCGATCGCAGCGCGGCGCAGGCCGAAAGGATCCCTGTCGCCGGTGGGCAGCGCGCCCACGCCGAACATCCCGGCCAGTGTCTCCAGCTTGTCGGCAAGCGCCGCGGCCTGCGCGACGGGGCTTTCGGGCAGCGCGTCGCCGGCGAAGCGCGGCCAGTAATGCTGCGCGATCGCGTCGGCGACGCCGGGAGCTTCGCCGTCGAAGCGCGCGTAGTGCCGCCCCATCGTGCCCTGCAGCTCGGGAAACTCCCCCACCATGTCGGTGACCAGGTCCGCCTTGGCGAGCAGCGCTGCGCGATCGGCCGCCTCCGCATCGGCGCCGATCCGCATGGCGATCTCGCGCGCGAGGAAGCGCAGGCGCAGCACGCGCTGGCCCTGCGTGCCGAGCTGATGGTGATAGACGATCCCGGAGAGGCGCTCGACGCGCGACGCGAGCGGGGCCTTGCGGTCCTGGTCGAAGAAGAATTTGGCGTCGGCGAGCCTCGCGCGGAGCACGCGCTCGTTGCCCTGCACGATCGCCTCCGGCTCCTCGGTGGAGAGGTTGCTCGCCAGCAGGAAGCGGTGGGTCAGCTTTCCCTGCGCGTCCGCAAGCGCGAAATACTTCTGGTTCTGCTGCATGGTCAGGATCAGGCACTCCTGCGGGACCTCGAGGAATGCGTGATCGAAGGTTCCTGCATAGACGGCAGGCCATTCGACCAATGAGGTCACTTCGTCGAGCAGCGCATCGGGCATGATCACCGAGGCTCCCTCGGCCGCCTGCGTCAGCTGGCGAACGATCTCCGCGCGCCGCTGCGCGAAACCGGGGATGACCTTGCCTTCGGCTTCGAGCGTCGGCGCCCACGCGTCGGCGGTCTCGATGTCGATCTCCACGCGCCCGAGGAAGCGGTGCCCGCCCGTCCTGCGCCCCGCGGTCAGGCCCAGTGCCGTGACCGGGACCACGTCGCCGCCGTGCAGCACGACCAGGCGGTGCGCGGGGCGGACGAACTTGACATCGTTGTAGTAGCCGCCCGCGTGCGGATAGCTCATCACCTTCGGGATCGGCAGCGCCTCGATCGTCTCGCCCAGCGCTTCCTCGACACCGCGCGCGAGCGGCTGGCCTTTCGCGAGACTGCGCAGGTAGACATAGTCGGCCTTGCCGTCGGACGCGACGTAGATGCGGTCGGGGCCGTCGCCCGCCTCCGGGATGCGTGTCGCGAGCTGCGGGCGCCCGAGGCCGGCGAGTTTCCTGTGCAGCGCGGCGGTCGGCTCGCCCTGCGCGTCGAAGGCGACCCTGGCCGGCATCAGCTTGTCGACGACTTCGGCATCGGGCGCGACGGCGCGTACGTCGGTGATGGCCACCGCGAGCCTGCGCGGCGTCGCGTAAGGCGTGATCGTCGACGAATCGGACAGGTAGCCGCGCCGGGCGAGGCCCGCGACCACCTGCTCGGCGAATGCCGCGCCGAGCGATTTGAGTGCCTTGGGCGGCAGCTCCTCGGTGAAGAGCTCGACCAGAAGTGTTGCGGTGCTCGGCATGGCGGCGCTCATGCTGCGTGAATCCGCAAGTGGTCGGGAAGCATCGGGAAACCCAGTGCCTCGCGCGACTCGACGTAGGCCTGTGCGACCAGGCGCGAGAGGTTGCGTATCCGACCGATGTACGCCGCACGCTCGGTGACCGATATCGCGCCCCGGGCGTCGAGCAGGTTGAACGTGTGCGCGGCCTTCAGGATCATTTCGTAGCCGGGCAGGGGCAGCTTCGCTTCGAGCAGGCGTTTCGCCTCCGACTCGAAGAACGCGAATTGCCCGGTGAGCGCCGATGCGTTCGACTGCTCGAAGTTGTAGGTCGACTGCTCGACCTCGTTCTGCAGATAGACGTCGCGGTAGGTGAGCGAGCGCTCGATCGCATTCTCCTTCCACGTCGACCAGACGAGATCGAAGACATTGTCCTTGCCCTGCAGGTACATCGCCAGGCGCTCGAGACCGTAGGTGATCTCGCCGGTGATCGGATTGCAGTCGAGCCCGCCGACCTGCTGGAAGTAGGTGAACTGCGTCACTTCCATGCCGTTCAGCCAGACCTCCCAGCCGAGGCCCCATGCGCCCAGCGTCGGGTTCTCCCAGTCGTCCTCGACGAAGCGCACGTCGTTCTTCGCGAGGTCGAAGCCCAGCGCCTCGAGCGAGCCCAGGTACAGGTCGAGAATGTCCGCGGGTGCGGGCTTCAGCACGACCTGGTACTGGTAGTAGTGTTGCAGGCGATTCGGGTTCTTGCCGTAGCGGCCGTCCTTGGGGCGCCGCGATGGCTGGACGTACGCGGCGCGCCAGGGCTCGGGTCCCAGCGCGCGCAGGAACGTGGCGGTATGCGATGTTCCTGCGCCCACCTCCATGTCGTAGGGCTGGAGCAATGCGCAGCCCTGGCGGTCCCAGTAGGCCTGGAGGGCGAGGATCAGCTGCTGAAACGTCTGCATCGATGTCCGTTCGGCGTGCGCCCGGCGGCGCGTCTGCAAAATCCGCAGATTTTACCGGTATTCCCGATGTGCGCAGGCGTCACCGGCGGCGCAGGCGGGTGACGACGGCAGGCACGGCGATGACGACGATCGAGAGCGCGAGCACCAGCGCGTCGCCGAAACGCAGGTAGGGGGTTTCGCCTTCGCGCCCCGCGACGCTCACCTCGAGGACGCCGGTGGTGAACCAGGGCAGCTCCCCGAGCACGCGGCCGTCGGGTCCGATCGCCGACGTGATGCCCGTGTTGGTCGCGCGCAACATCGGGCGGGCGAATTCGACTGCGCGCATCGCGGCGATCTGGTCGTGCTGCCTTGCCGCGATCGAATGTCCGTACCAAGCGTCGTTGGTGACGTTGACCAGCATCCCGGCGCGGCGCGCGGCGGGGATGAGCTCGCTTCCGAAGGCGTCCTCGTAGCAGATGTCCACGGCCACTTTCTGGCCGGCGACTTCGAGGGGTGGCTGGTAGGCGGGACCGCGCGCCTGGTCGGCCAGCGGAATCGATAGCACTGAGCGGATGATCCAGCAGAACAGCGGCTCGAGCGGGATCGTCTCCCCGAACGGGACCAGATGGTGCTTGCGGTAGAACTGCGGGTCGCCAGCACCCAGCGAGACGACGGTGTTGAAGTAGCGCGGCATCGAGCTGCCCGGCGGCGGCGGCAGCTCGGTGAACAGGCCGAGAAGCACGTCGCCGTCGCGCGTCATCGCCGTGCGGATCAGCGCGAGCAGCACGTCGTCGGGCACCTGGTCGGAGAACACCGGAAACGCCGACTCGGGGAGGACGATCAGCCGGCCGCGGCTCGAATCGACCAGGCGCAGGTAACGGTCGTAGGTCGCGTCGCGGAACCCGGGGGCGAATTTCTCCTCCTGGACGATGTTGCCCTGTATCAGCGACACGGCAACGGGCGCGCCGGCGGGCGTCGTCCAGTCGATGCGCGCCATGACGACCCCCGCTGCAACGACGGCAAGGGCTCCGCATGCGGCGAGCGCGGCTTCGCGCCGGGCGCCGCGAACGACCGCCAGGGCGACCTCGACGATCAGCGCAGCGCACAGCGACATCGCGAGCGACACCAGAAACACGCCGCCGATCGGGGCGTACCCGCGCAGCAATCCGCCGGGCACCTGCGAGTAGCCGACGGTGAGCCAGGGAAATCCGGTGAAGACGAAGCCGCGCAGCCATTCGGCGAGGGTGAAGGCGCCTGCGGCGACCAGCAGGCGCAGGAACGACTGTCGCGGCGTCGTGCGCGCCGCGAGCCACCCGGCCGCGGCCGGCCACAGCGCGAGATACGCGACCAGGATGGCGATCGCAAGCGCCGCGAGCGGCGCGGGCATGCCGCCGAAGGTCTGGATCGCGATGTACAGCCACGAGGCGCCGGCGCCGAAAAGTCCCAGGCCATACGCGAAGCCGGTGCCTGCCGCATCGCGCGGCGACGAGGCGTCGTGCCATTGCCAGAACAGGACGACGAGCGTGACCACCGGCAGGGCCGAGAGGCCGAATGGCGCGAATCCGAAGACCGTCGCCGCGCCCGCGGCCGCAGCGACCGAGAGCGACAATGCCCGCGCGAGCGTCATCGCCGCGCGCTCAGCCGCTGTCGTCGTCGTCGGAGGGCGCAGGCGAGACGCGCTCGACGTGAAGCGTATAGAGCCGGCGACTGTCGGCGCGCAGCACCCGGAACCGGAACCCGCCAACGGTCGTCGCCTCGCCGCGCTTGGGAAGGCGACCGAAGGATTTCAGCAGCAGGCCG
The DNA here is from genome assembly GCA_035470905.1 of Casimicrobiaceae bacterium. Taxonomy (GTDB): domain Bacteria; phylum Pseudomonadota; class Gammaproteobacteria; order Burkholderiales; family Casimicrobiaceae; genus VBCG01. The sequence goes on along the minus strand of DATIQL010000262.1, from coordinate 2,150 downwards.
CCGACCGTGTCGAATTCCTCGTCCTCGAAGTCCGTGCCGAACTGCGCGTTGAAGTCGGCGATCTCCGTCTGCGCCTTTACGCGGAAATGGCCGTTGGCCTCCGGGATGATGTTGTCCTCGCTCTCGTCGAAGTCGTATTCGTCCTCGATGTCGCCGACGATCTGCTCGAGCACGTCCTCGATCGTCACCAGCCCGGAGACGCCGCCGTACTCGTCGACGACAATCGCGATGTGGTTGCGGTTGGCGCGAAACTCGCGCAGCAGCACGTTCAGGCGCTTGGATTCGGGGACGAACACGGCGGGACGCAGGGTCTCGCGCAGGTTGAAGGCCTCGGTGTTGGCGTAGTAGTTCAGCAGCTCCTTGGCGAGGAGGATTCCGACGACGTCGTCCTTGGATTCGCCGATTACCGGGAAGCGCGAATGCTTGGTGTCCAGGATCAGCCCGATGAAGTCGGGCGGATCGTCGTCGATCGAGACGCAATCCATCTGTGCGCGAGGGATCATGATGTCGCGCACCGTAGTTTCGGACACCGACAGCACGCCTTCGATCATCGACAGCGCATCCGCATCGAGCAGCCTGCGCTCGAATGCGCCGCGGAGCAGTGCGAGCAGTTCCTCGCGGTCCTCGGGTTCCCGGGTCAGGAACGCGGACAGGCGCTCGAGCAGCGTCGGTTTGTCCTCGGACGCGCCGTGATTCGCCATCAGGAACCATCCCCTGCGTCGGCGTACGGGTCGCGGTAGCCGAGGCCGGCGAGCAGCGCTCGCTCGCGCGCCTCCATGCGCGCGGCGTCCTCGTCGCGCTCATGATCGTAACCCTGCAGGTGCAGCATGCCGTGGATCACCAGGTGCGCGTAGTGCGCCGTGAGCGTCTTGCGCTGCGCCTGCGCCTCCCTGCGCACGACCGGCGCGCACAGCACGATGTCGCCTCCAAGCGACGCCACGTCATCGTACACGAAGGTGAGGACGTTCGTCGCGTAATCCCGGCCGCGGTAGCGGTGGTTGAGCATCCGTCCCTCGCGCGTCCCCACGAAACGCAGCGTGACGCTCGCCGGGCGCTCGAGCGCCGCCTGCATCCACCGGCGCAGCGTGCGCCGCCGCGGCAGCGGCACCGGATCGACCGCGCACTGGATCGCGAGCTCGAGCTCCGGCGCTCCCCCTCGGTCCGCTTGCCGGGAGAGGGCTGGGGTGAGGGGCGCTCTCCCTCTCCCCGCCTGCGGGGAGAGGGCCGGGGTGATGGGAGTACTACGTCGCCGCATCGCGGTCGTAGGCGTCGATGATCTTCTGCACCAGCGGATGCCGGACCACATCGGCGCTGGTGAAGCGAACGAGTGCGATGCCGCGCACGCCCTTCAGCACGCGCTCGGCCTCGATCAATCCGCTCTTCTGGCCGCGCGCAAGGTCGATCTGCGTCACGTCGCCGGTGATGACCGCCTTGGTTCCGAACCCGATCCGGGTCAGGAACATCTTCATCTGCTCGGGCGTGGTGTTCTGCGCCTCGTCGAGGATGATGAACGAATGATTGAGCGTGCGCCCCCGCATGTAGGCGAGCGGCGCGAGCTCGATCGTCTGGCGCTCGAAGAGCTTCGCCGCCTTGTCGAAACCCATGAGGTCGTACAGGGCGTCGTAGAGCGGACGCAGATAGGGATCGACTTTCTGCGCGAGGTCGCCGGGCAGGAAACCGAGGCGCTCGCCGGCCTCGACCGCGGGACGCACGAGGACGATGCGCTTGACTGCATCGCGTTCCAGCGCATCGACGGCGCAGGCGACCGCGAGGTAGGTCTTGCCCGTTCCCGCCGGGCCGATGCCGAAGCTGATGTCGTGGGAGCGGATCGCCTCGAGATAGGCGATCTGGTTCGGCGTGCGACCGTGCAGATCGGCGCGACGCGTGCGCAGCAGCGGGACCCCGCCGGTCTGCGCGGGCGCTGCTTCCCCCTCACCCGCGCCCTCTCCCCGCTTGCGGGAAGAAGGGGCGAGGCGCGTCGCGTCGGGCGGGTGACGGGCGGCGGCTGGTGGAGATCTCGGCGAATCCTCCACCCGCCGCCGCCCGTCACCCGCCCGACGCGCCGCGCCTCGCCCCTTCTTCCCGCAAGCGGGGAGAGGGCGCGGGTGAGGGGGAGGCAGCACCCGCGCAGACCGGCGGGGTCCCGCTGC
>DATIQL010000261.1:0-15212 GCA_035470905.1 Casimicrobiaceae bacterium | reverse complement strand
GTCGAGAAACCGATGCCCAGCGGCGTCGCGAAATCGAGCATCGCCGTCGCCACCGCTCCCGATTGCGCGACCAGGGCGAGGCGTCCGGAAAGCGCCGTCGGCGCGCAATAGGTCGCGTTCAGGCCGATGCCGGGCCGCACGACCCCCAGCGCGCCCGGTCCGATGACCCGGACCTTGCTGCGCTTCGCCACCGCGGCGATCTCGCGAGACCACGCGCGCCCCACCCCGCGGTCGGTCGCGCCCGGCGCAGTCATGATGACCGCAACGCCGATCCTCGCGGCGGGCAGCGATTCGAGCACCTCTGCAACGGCATGCGGCGGCGTCGCGATGATCGCGAGATCGACCGGCTTGCCGATCGCGGCGAGCGTCGGCCAGGCGTCGCGCCCGCGGATCGTCTTGTGCCGCGGATTGACCGGATAGACCGCGCCGCCGAACCCGCCCGAAAGCAGGTTGTCCAGGACGACGCATCCCAGTGATCCGGCCCGATCCGAAGCGCCGATGAGTGCGACGGATTCCGGCGCGATCAGCGGCCGCAGGTAATGGTGCATGGCGAATGTTCGCCCGCCGCGCCCCTGAATGACAAGCGGCGCGGTTTCACGCCCGGATTCACATGTAGCCTGCCGCGTCATGAGCCGTGAAGGCGCGAAGGCTATAATTCGCGCGCCGCAGGCGTTCAGTGCAGGTTTCGGGCGACGACCCGACTGCCTGATCAGACTCACGGGCCCGTAGCTCAGCGGTCAGAGCAGGCGACTCATAATCGCTTGGTCGCTGGTTCGAACCCAGCCGGGCCCACTCCAGGATCGTCGAGGTCTCGGTCCGCGTACGCGGGTCGAGCGGATCCGGCGGCCACGACTCAGATGGCCAGAAGCCCGCGAACGCCATCGCGCTCCATGTCGGCGCCTGCACCGTGCGCGACGATCTCGCCGCGCTCCATCACCAGGTACTGGTCGGCCAGCGACTGCGCGAAGTCGTAGTACTGTTCGACCAGCAGGATCGCCATCTCGCCGCTCGCGGCCAGCGTGCGGATCGCGCGCTCGGCGGCGATGAACGTCGACGTATCCGCGAGGTCGATCCGCACCTCGCTTGCAGCGATCGCACCGTCGTAGACGATCGTGCCCTGCGGCAGCCATTCGAACGTCGCCCGCTCGTCGACACGCACGCGCAGCATCCGGGATGCCTGCGGCCCCTCGGACCGGTACCACTTGGCAGCACCGGGCGTGGTCAGCTGGACGAAGGCATCGCGCCCGACTTCGACGTCGAGCGACAGGCGATCCCCGCCCGCGATGCCGGCGGGAGGTGCACGATCACGCACTGGCACACACCCGGACCTTCCGGATACAGCGGTTTCTGGACGACGAGCGGGCCGCGATGCTCGCGATGCGTCATCACGCTCCGCTCGCCGGTGCGCTGGAACGCGAGCGCGAGGCGCGCATCCCAGCATAGCTCGACCACGCCCGCCCTCCGCGGCTGCGCGGCGCGGCTGGAGGCAGGCATTACGCGGGACCCTGCGTGTCCGAATTGCCGCCTGCGAGATCGAACAGGTTGGTCGCGACGAGGTCCAGCACCGCGACCCCGTCCTGGTTCAGGAGTCGCCACCGCCAGCGCAGGACGCCGAGCGTCGGCTGTCGCGCCGAACGCCGCGCCTCCAGGATTTCCGCATGCAGCGTCAATGCATCGCCGGGCCGGACGGGCGCCAGCCATTTCAGGTACTCGAGGCCGGGCGAGCCGAAGGTCTCCGATCCGGCGAGGATGCCGTCGACGGCAAGGCGCATCGCAATCCCGCAGGTCTGCCAACCGCTGGCGATCAGCCCGTTCCAGCGCCCCTCCCGCGCACGCTGCGCATCGACGTGGAACCACTGCGGGTGGTAATCGCGGGCGAACGCGAGGATCCCGGCCTCGCTGACCGCCGCCGGCCCGCGCACGAGGACCTGGCCGGCACGGAATTCGTCGAAAGTCATCCGCGGCCCGACGCGGTCGCCGCCGCGGCCGCGGCCTGCCGCCTCGCCTGGAAGGCCTCGATCTCCCGCTCGATCACCGCGCGATCGGTGATGCCTGCAGGATTGGCGCGCGTGGGCAGGCAGGCGATGAACGGCTGGTAGCGCTCGAGGCTCTTGTCGTGGAGGCGCCGAAGCTCTTCGATCGGCTCGGCATGGTCGTCGACACGCAGATCGAGCACCGGGTAGACCTCGGTCGTGACGATCTTGAGCGCTGCGGCCTGCTTGCCGCGCTTGTCACCGCCGGCGGCTTCGCCCGCTTCCATCGCGACGATCAGCCGCAGCGCGAAATCGAGTTGCGGGTTGGCGGCATAGGCCCGGGCCGTCTCCTCCAGCACCTGCGGACCGGCCAGCATGTTGCCGGCGACCGAGCAGCCGTCGCCGGCGAGATGCCCGCACCATTCGATGCATTGGCTGCCGGTGTGCGCGGCGACGCGACCTTGCGCGTCGATGGCGTGGACCTGGCGCGACTCGCGTCCCGCGTCGCCGGCAATGAGCCTGTCGATCACGTGTCGCGATTCGTATCCCTGGGCGAGCAGGTCGATCCCGACCGGGCCGAACTCGGGATTCATCAGCGCCTGCGTCGACAGCGCTCCCGTGCCGCTTTTCGCATGCGGGCACAGCGCTCCGACGGCAAAGAACCTGCTCGCAACCGCCACCCCGAACGCCCCGTCGGGCGCGCGAGCCACGATCGACCACGTCATTCTCGTCCTTTCAGCGCTCCGCCGGGCACGCAATGCGTTTCGTCGACCGGTCAGGCATCCAGCGCGCCGGCAGCTGCACGACGCCATTCGCGCATCGATTATAGTGTGCCGGCGCATGGGCACCTGCCGCTCGAGGCGGCGCCGGCGACGGCGACACTCGCGGATTCCCCGCCGGGTCGATCGCGGCTATGCTTGCACCAGCGGGAAACGCCGGGACAAGGCGTTCGCGGCCATTGCGACATTTCCACGAGGGGGGGACAGGGTCATGCATCAACGATTCCGCTCGCTGCGGCGGGCTGCATTCGCGGTGGCGCTGTGCATGGCGGCCACCGGCGCCGCGGCGCAAAGCAAGGTCAAGGTCGGGCTGATGCTGCCCTACACGGGAACCTATGCTGCACTCGGCACGGCGATCGAGAACGGGTTTCGGCTGTACGTCCAGGAACAGGGCGGCAAGCTCGGCGGACGCGAGCTCGAATACTTCAAGGTGGACGACGAGTCCGATCCATCCAAGGCCGTCGACAACATCAACAAGCTGATCAAGCGCGACAACGTCGACGTCGTCGTCGGCACCGTCCACTCGGGCGTGGTCATGGCGATGGCCAAGGTCGCGAAGGACACGAACACGCTGCTGATCATCCCGAACGCGGGCGCACGCGCGGTCACCGGCCCGATGTGCGCGCCGAACATCTTCCGCAGCTCGTTCTCGAACTGGCAGCCTGGGTACGCGATGGGCAAGGTCGCCGGCGAGCGCGGCGCGAAAAAGATCGTCACCATCACCTGGAAATACGCGGCCGGCGAGGAGTCGGTCCAGGGCTTCAAGGACGGAATCGCGGCGAGCGGCGGCCAGGTCGTCAAGGAGCTGACGCTGCCCTTCCCCAACGTCGAGTTCCAGGCACTGCTGACCGAGATCGCAGCAGCGAAACCCGACGCCGTGTACGCATTCTTCGCCGGCGGCGGCGCGGTCAAGTTCGTCAAGGACTACGCGGCTGCGGGGCTCGACAAGACGATTCCCCTGTACGGACCGGGATTCCTGACCGACGGCACGCTCGAGGCTCAGGGCGCCGCGGCGCAGGGCCTGCTGACGACGCTGCATTATGCCGACGGCCTCGACGTTCCCAGGGACAAGACGTTTCGCGCCGACTATGCCAAGTCCTACAAGACGGCCCCCGACGTCTACGCCGTGCAGGGTTACGACGCCGCCCAGATGCTGGGTATCGGCCTGGCGGCGGTCAAAGGCGATGTCGCGAAGCGCGCAGAGCTGGTCGCCGCAATCGAGAAGGCGAAGATCGACAGCCCGCGCGGCGCGTTCACGCTGTCGCGCTCGCACGACCCGGTGCAGGACCTCTACCTGCGCAAGGTCGTGGGCATGGAGAACCGCTACGAGGGCGTGGCGGTGAAGGCACTGGCCGATCCGTCGCCAGGCTGCAGGATGTAGCACCCCGACCCGAAATGGGGTCCCGGCTTCGGGGCCCCATTGGTGCGCATGGACCTCGCGGTATTCCTCGTCCAGTGCCTCAACGCCATCCAGTACGGGCTGCTGCTGTTCCTGGTGGCGAGCGGGCTCACGCTGATCTTCGGCATCCTGGGCGTCATCAATCTCGCCCACGGCAGCTTCTACATGATCGGCGCGTATTTCGCCTACGCGCTGGCGCCCTGGGTCGCGGCACATCTGGGGGGCGGCTTTTTCACGGCGATCGCGATCGGCCTCGCACTATCGGTCGTGCTCGGCTACGTCCTCGAATGGGGTTTCGTCAGCTTCCTGTACGAGCGCGAGCACCTGCAGCAGGTGCTGATGACCTACGGCCTGATCCTGGTGTTCGAGGAGCTGCGCAGCCTCGCCTTCGGCGACGACGTCCACGGCGTCGCGCCGCCCGCCTGGCTCGCCGGCAGCGTGACCCTCGGCAGCCTGATGACCTATCCGGTCTACCGGCTGTTCATGTCGGCGGTCTGCATCGCCGTCGCCCTGCTGCTTTACCTGGTCATCGGGCGCACGCGCGTGGGCATGGCGATCCGCGCCAGCGCGTCCAACCGCGACATGGTCCAGTCGCTGGGCATCGACATCCGCCTCGTCTACCGGATCGTGTTCGCGGCCGGTGTCGCGCTTGCAGTGCTCGCGGGCATGCTCGCGGCGCCCGTGTCGTCGGTCTATCCGGGCATGGGCAACCAGGTGCTGATCGTGTCCTTCGTCGTCGTCGTGATCGGCGGGATCGGCTCGATCCAGGGCGCGCTGCTCGCCTCGGTGCTCGTCGGCGTCGTCGACACCTTCGGCAACGTGTTCTTTCCGCAGATCGCGGGCCTGCTGGTCTACGTGCTGATGGCCGCGATCCTGCTCTGGCGGCCCGAGGGGCTGTTCAAAGCCGGCTGAGGATGAAGAGCGAATGACCGGCGCCGGACTGCGCACACTGCCGGTCGTCGGCGCGACCGCGCTGCTCGCCGCCTTCCCGTGGTTCGGCGGCAGGTTCTATGTCGACCTGGCGCTGACGATCATGATCCTCGCGATCTTCGCCCTTTCGCTGCAGCTCCTCGTCGGGCGCACCGGATTGGTGTCCTTCGGGCACGCCGCGTTCTTCGGTATCGCCGCCTACGTCACCGCGCTGGCCTCGCCGCAGGCGGCCGCCGCTTCACTCGCCTGGCTGATGCCGGCCGCAGTGATCGCGGCGGGACTGGCCGCGCTCGCGATCGGCGCGCTGTCGCTGCGCACGCGGGGCATCTATTTCATCATGGTGACGCTGGCCTTCGCCCAGATGGCGTATTTCGTGTTCCATGACATGAAGTTCGCCGGCGGCAGCGACGGCGTGTACCTCTACGTCAAGCCGGCGCTGTCGGCCGGCTCGCAGGTGCTGCTCGACCTGGATCATCCGCGGGCGTTCTACTACTTCACCCTCGCCTGCCTCGTTGCAGCCTATGCGCTGCTTGCCCGCATCGGCGGCTCGCGCCTCGGCCACGCCCTCGCGGGCATCAGGGCCAACGAGCAGCGGATGCGCGCCGCCGGATTCTCGACCTATCCGTACAAGCTCGCCTCGTTCACCGTCGCCGGGATGCTCGCCGGAGTCGCCGGCTTTCTCTACGCGGTCAAGGATGGATACGTGAACCCCGAGATCCTCGCGTGGCACCAGTCGGGTGCGGTGCTGCTGATTGTGATCCTCGGCGGGATCGGAAGCCTGCGCGGCGCGGTGCTGGGTGCGGCCGCCTTCGTCGGGCTGAAGGAGCTGTTCCAGTCCGAGGCATTGTTCGGCGGATTCGCAAGGCACTGGCAGCTGCCGCTGGGAATCGCGATCATCGCCTGCGTTGCCTTGCTCCCGGACGGCATCGTCGGGCTGTTCTCGCGGGCGATCCGCCGCCGCGCGATGGCGGGCGATGAACGCTGAAACGCTGCTCGCCGCGATCGACGTTTCGCGCAGCTTCGGCGGGCTTCGCGCCGTCGACCGCGTGTCTCTGTCGCTGGCACGCGGCGAAGTGCACGCAGTGATCGGCACCAACGGTGCCGGCAAGTCGACGTTGGTCAACGTCCTGGCCGGCGAGCTCCCGCCGAGCAATGGCGCCATCACGCTGCTCGGCCGCGACGTCACGCGCTGGCCGCAGCCGCGCCGCGCACGCGCGGGACTGGGCCGTAGCTATCAGCGTACGACCATATTTCCCCGGTCGACGGTGTTCGAGAACTGTCGCCTTGCGGCGCAGGCGCATTGCCAGCAGCCCTGGAACTGGTGGACGCCGGCAGTCAGCTGTGCCCGGAGCAGCGGACTTGCGCAGATCGCGCTGGAGCGGACCGGACTCGCCGGTGCCGGCGCGCGCATCGCGGGGACGCTTTCGCACGGCGAGAAACGCCAGCTGGAGATTGCGATGTGCCTTGCGACCGTTCCGCAGGTGCTGCTGCTCGACGAACCCCTCGCCGGCATGGGGCCCGAGGAGAGCGAGCGCATGCTCGAGCTGCTCGCTTCGCTCAGGGTGGGTCACGCGATCCTGCTGATCGAGCACGACATGGATGCGGTGTTCAGGATCGCCGACCGCATCACCGTCATGGTCAACGGCGCGGCAATCGCTTCGGGGTCGCCCGAGGCCATCCGCAGCAGTCCGGAAGTGCAGACCGCCTATCTGGGCACCTGAGCACGCGCGGCCGGCGCCGCAGGACGCCCCGGCCGGTGCCCGCGCCGAACCCGGCCCGCTTGGCGCTAGGCTCGCTCCGGACCCTCGCCGCGCAGCGCCAGCGCGCGCGCATACAGCACGTCGCGGGGCGCGCCGGTCAGCGCTGCCGCAACGCGCGCTGCGCGCGCAGGCGGGAGCTCGCCGAGCAGCAGCTTGAGCACCCGGTCGGCTTCCGCCGGCAGAAGGTCCGCCTTCGGCGCGTGCGCGGGCGCGTCGACGATCAGCACGAATTCGCCGCGCGAGCGATTGGCATCCTCGGCGATCCAATGCGCGGCGTCGCCCAGCGGCAGCCGGGTGATCGCTTCGAAGGTCTTGGTGAGCTCGCGTGCGATCACGAGGGTCCGCTCACCGCCCAGCGCGTCGGCGAGCCGGGCGACGGTTTCGGTCACGCGATGCGGAGCCTCGTAGAACACCAGCGCGATCGACAATCCTGCGAATGCCGCGAGCAGATCGTCGCGCGCTTTCGCCTGCGTCGGCAGGAAACCGATGAACGCGAAGCGCTCCGCCGCGAGCCCGGCGGCGGATACGGCGGCGGCGATCGCGTTGGCCCCCGGAATCGGGACCACGCGATGGCCCGCGTCGGCGCACGCGCGCACGAGCTTCGCACCGGGGTCGCTGATCGCTGGCGTCCCCGCGTCGCTCACCAGCGCGATGCTGCGCCCGGCGGCCAGGTCGGCCAGCAGGGCCTCGCTGCGGCTCGCCTCGTTGTGGGCGTGCAGCGCACGCGGCCGGGTCGCGATGCCGTAGTGCGACAGCAGCTTCGCGGTGACACGCGTGTCCTCGGCCGCGATGACGTCGGCGCTCCTGAGGATGTCCAGCGCGCGCAGCGTCAGATCGCGCAGGTTCCCGATCGGCGTGGCGACCACATATAATGAGCCGGGCTCGGCGCTGAACGCTCCGGCATCGGCGCCAGCGCCGCCGCCGTGTGGCGCACTGCCGTGTGGCGCACTGCCGTGTGGCTCACTGCCGTGTGGCCCGCCGCCGTGTGGTTCACCGCCCAGGGGCATCCCGATCATCCTCTCCGTCATGCGCATCCCGAAGCACGAACCCCAGGCACTGCGATGCGCAGCGCAGCGGATGTTCCGCGCGAGCGTCATCGTATTGCTGACCGCGGGCGCATTGTCCTGTGCCGACGTCGGTCCCGCAACCCGTGCGCCGATCGTCGAGCGGGCGCCTGGGGCGCCGCTCGCGCAGCCTGCGGGCGGGGCCCCCGACGCGCAGCAGGCGCCGATCGCGACTCCCGGCGGACCGGCGGAGGTCGCTGCGGGAATGGCGCAGCCACCGGCCGCGGGAATGCAGGGCGGGGGGGCCCCGGCCCTCGGCCAGGAGGGGGCGTTCGCAGGCTCGGACGCAGTCCCGCCGCCCGCGACCAGCGACAAGATTGCGCTGATCCTTCCGCTCGACGTTCCCGAATTTGCGCGCGCCGCCGCCGCCGTTCGCGATGGCTTCGTCGATGCCGCCAGCGCCGCGGACGCCCGGGATCGCGTCGTGATCATCGCCCACGGTGTCGACGGCGTGATCCCCTCGTTCGAATCCGCGCGTCAGCGCGGCGTAAGCGTCGCGGTCGGCCCGCTGGTCCGTGACGACCTGAAGACCCTCGTGCTGTCGGGCGCCCGGTTGCCTTGGACGCTGGCGCTCAACCAGCTCGAGGGCGGATCGCCGCTGCCGCCGGCGATCTACACGTTCCCGCTGTCGGTCGACAGCGATGCGCGGATGCTCGCCAAGCGCGCGCAGGAGGACGGCGCGCGCTCGATCGACATCGTCGAGGGCGACTCCCCCCTGATGAAGCGCCTCGCCACGGCGTTCGCGCGGGCGTGGGTCGCAAGCGGCGGAACTGCGCCGGCCGCTCTTGCGTTCGACGCAACGCCCGATGCATTGACCGGACTGCGTTCCTCGCTCGACAAGCAGGCGCCCGATGCCGTCCTGCTGGCGATGAGCGGCGAGCACGCCGCGCTGGTGAAGCCGTTCCTCGGCGAGGTGACCGCCTACGCGAGCGGGCTGGTCTTCGAGCGCCCATCGCTCGCGTCGGCCCGCGATCTCGATGACGTCCGGGTGGTGGAGATTCCCTGGCTGCTGACCCCGGACGCGCCGGCGTTCGCCGCACTCAAGGCTCCCGAAGGCGACAGCGACTCGCTGATGCGGCTCTACGCACTGGGCTTCGACGCCTTCCGCATTGCGTCTGCATTTCATGCCGAGCCGCCGGCACAATTCGAGCTCGACGGCGCGACCGGCCATATTGCACTCGACGGCCACCGGTTCGTCCGCGAAGGCGTGCTCGGTGTGTATCGTGACGGTCGGCTCGTCCCGCTCGAACCCGCTCCGTGACGACGATGCACCCGGCGTCACGGGCGCGCGCGCCGAGGCCCTGGCCGCCCGCTACCTGAACGCGCAGGGGCTCGCGATCGTCGCGAGGAACTTCCGCACGCGCTTCGGGGAAATCGACCTCATCGCCCGCGACCGGGACACGCTGGTCTTCGTCGAAGTGCGGATGCGCCGCTCGAGGCGCTTCGGCGACGCGATCTCCAGCATCACGGCCGCCAAGCGTAGCCGACTCGTTTCCGCCGCCAACGGCTACCTGGCGATGATCGGCCGCGAGCCCCCCTGCCGCTTCGACGCGATCGTCATGCAGGGTCTCGACCCGCGGACGATCGAATGGCAGCGCGACATCCTCGGTGTCGACTGAAGCGGCCCGGCGCCCGATGCCGAACCCGATGCCGGATCCGCGGGGATGGACACGGCGGATGCGCATGCCCTGCTAGAATCACCGGCGATGATCGATCACGTCGACCGGGTACACGGGCACTTCGCCGACAGCGCAAAGCTCAAGCAGGAAGCTGCGGAGACGATGGCGGAGCCGATCGCGCGCGCCGGCGCGCTCCTTGCCGAATGCCTGCTCGCGGACGGCAAGATCCTCGCCTGCGGCAACGGCGGATCGGCTTCGGACGCGCAGCATTTCGCCGCGGAGCTCGTCGGACGGTTCGAACGCGAGCGCCCCGAGTTGCCGGCGATGTCGCTCGCCACCGACACGTCGCTGCTGACCGCTGTCGCCAACGACTACGCGTTCGAGCAGGTGTTCGCCAAGCAGGTCCGTGCGCTGGGCCGGAAGGGCGACGTGCTGCTCGCCATATCCACGTCCGGCAACTCGCCTAACGTGATCGCCGCCCTCGAAGCGGCGCACGAGCGCGAGATGCGCGTCGTTGCGCTGACCGGCAAGGGCGGCGGCCGCATCGGTGAACTTCTGCTCCCGGAGGACGTCCATCTGTGCGTTCCTCATGGACGCACGATGCGCATTCAGGAAGTCCATCTGCTGACGATCCATTGCCTCTGCGACGTGATCGACGCCACGCTACTGGGAGACGATGCATGAACCAACGACCTTTGCTCGCCATATTCGCCGCCGTGACCGCCGTGTCGGCGCTGCTCGCCGGCTGCGCCCCCGTGATCGTCGCCGGCGCGGTCGGCGGCGCGGCGCTGGTCGCGACCGACCGGCGCTCGGCCGGCGCGCAGGTCGACGACAGCAGTATCGAGCTCAAGATCGCGAACAACATCGGCGCCGGTTTCGGAGACCGCGTCCACGTCAGCACGACGAGCTACAACGGCGTCGTGCTGCTGTCGGGCGAGGTGCCGACGCAGGACACGATGAACTCGATCGTCGAGATCGCCCGCACGACGCCCAAGGTGCGCACCGTGCACAACGAGCTCCTGATCGGCCCGGCCTCGAGCCTCGAGTCGCGCACGAACGACTCGTACATCACCGCGAAGGTCAAGTCGCGGTTCGTCGAGTCGAACAAGTTCTCGGCAACGCACGTCAAGGTCGTCACCGAGCGGCAGGTCGTCTACCTGATGGGCCTGGTGAACCATGCCGAGGCCGACGCCGCCTCGCAGATCGCCGCGACGACCACGGGCGTCACCCGCGTCGTCAAGCTGTTCCAGTACATCGACTGATCCCCGATGGCGCAGGCTCCAGCGAGCGGCGCGCTGCCCGAGCCTCGCTATCCGGCCAGGATCGCGCAGGCAGGCGACGCGCTGCGGCGCATCGCGGCGCTGCCGCGCCCGCTGGTATTCACCAACGGCGTCTTCGACCTCCTGCACCGCGGGCACGTAACCTACCTCGAGCAGGCGAAAGGCCTCGGAGCCTCGCTGGTCGTCGCGGTCAACTCCGACGCCTCGGTACGCCGGCTGGGCAAGGGCGGCGACCGGCCGCTCAATTCGCTGGAGGACCGGATGGCGGTGCTGGCCGCGCTCGCCTGCGTCGACCTGGTCGTGCCTTTCGACGCCGACACGCCCCGCGACCTGATCGCCGCCTGCATGCCCGACGTGCTGGTCAAGGGTGGCGATTACACTGCCGCCACGACTGCGGGCGCGGCCGAAGTGATCGCCCACGGCGGGCGCTTCGTCGCGATCCCTTTTCGCCACGACCGCTCGACGACGTCGCTGCTGCGCCGCATTCGCGGCTGAGCGACGCCGTGCCGCGTCGCACCCGTCACCCGCCCGGACCCGCCGGGCAGCGCCGGATGTCCTCGAACGCGCCGTAGGCCGGAGGCGCCGGGCGCATCGCTCCGCAGAGGTCGCGCGACGTGCCGGCAGCTCGATGTTGCCGGGGCGCCTCCCCGCGCCAGCGCAGATCGAGCGCCAGCGCGTCCTCGAACAGCCGCCGCACCGGATGCCAGCCAAGGTAGATCCGGGTGAGCCCGGTGTCGCGATTTCCCGATGCATGCAGGGCCGCGCCGTCCCTGGCCAGGATGGGACCATCGACGAGATTCCCCGTCACCGTGGCGCTGCTCTCGCCGAAGCGCAGCACCACGCCGCCGGTATCGAGCACGGTGTTGTCGACGATCCGGCTCTGCGCCGCCCGATTCAGGTAGATGCCGTCGTCGGAGCAGAACGCGATCAGGTTCGACGCAATGACCCCCCGATCCTGCTCGGTGATGCAGCGCTTGTCGCGGCAGTAGGCATGCCCGGTTCCGCCGTCGCCCAGCGACAGGCCGACGCGCTGGCCCGGAAGGCCGCGCAGGCGGTCTTCGCATACGACGACGTTGCGCTCGAAACGGTTGTCGGCGCCGCCGCCCTTGGCGAAGGCACCGGAGCTGATGCCGTCCCCCTGGGCCTTGACGAAGTCGGACAGCCGGTTGCCGACGATCCGCCAGTGGCTTGCCGCCACCAGGTCGATCATCGCCACGGGGTTGGCGGTCTGCCGCGGCCGGGTGTCGGTCAGCGCATTGCCGGCGATGACGCCGGAATCCGGGACCGACCCTGCGCTCGCATTGATCTTGAACTGGGCATTGAAGTCCTCGATCGCGTTGTTTCGTGCGATGAAGTGCGACGCCCCGGCAACGACGTGGAACGCGTGCTCGCAGTCCGAATCATTCGCGCAGACGCCTCGAATCGTCAGGTTCTCGAATGTCCAGTACGGCGCCGAGACCAGGAAGCCCTCGACCATGTCGAACTCGAGCACCACGGTTCCCGCATGCCCGGCGCGCACGGCGATCGGCGCTCCCGGCGCTCCCGGCTGCCGGACATCGATGTAGGGGCCGTGGAAGCGATAGGTCCCCGGGGCGAGGGTGATCACGTCCCCCGGTTCGGCGCGGGTGATCGCCTGCACTGCTTCCTCGGGCGTGGCGACGCCAATCGACCTGCGGGCGCCGAAGGCGCCGGATGGCTGCGGCTGCGCCGCGACATGGTCACCTGCAGGAACGGGCAGCGGCCGGTGCACCTCGTCGCGACCGCGATCGAGGGCGACGAGGATCTGAGAAATCAGCCTGCCCGCCTCGACGATCGCGCGGTCGTGTCCTGCCGCGCGGCGTTCGACATAGGGCGCGAGCCGGCGCGGCGAGACTCCGATTCGGTTCACCGCCCAGGAGAACGCAGCACCCGCCGCGACCACCAGGACGGCGATCGCCACCAACCACGGCAGCCGGCGCAGCGCGGACACGCTGCGTCGTCACGCGCTACGGAAACGGAGCCGACGGCGCGCCCGCCAGCGCGACCGGCCGCTCCCCGCACTCGGCCCGCAGTGAAGCTCCGGCTCCGGATTCGAAGGCATGCCGATATGATTGCACACCCCGCCGTCCTTCGTTTGCAGCGCGCGGTGCATTCGGCCGCCCGCGGGTCGACTGCCTGCGCCCTCGACCCGACACCGCCGACCCGATGACCCCTGCGCTGCTGCTGCTGCCCGATTTCCTGCTGATCGCGCTCGGCGCGGCACTCAAGCGCACGCCCTGGTTCGACGCCGCGTTCTGGCGCGGGGTGGAGCGCATCGTGTATTTCGTGCTGTTTCCCGCCCTGCTGTTCCGCGCGCTCGCGATCTCGACGCTCGCTCCCGGCGACGCGTCGAAGCTGATCGTCGTGGGCATCCTGTTCACGGCCACCGGCATGGTCGCGTCGCTGATCGTCCGCCCGCTGCTGCAATTGCCTCAGCCGACGTTCGCCGCGTGTTTCCAGTGCGGGTTCCGCTTCAACAGCTACGTCGCGCTCGCCGGCGCGAGCAGCCTCGGCGGGGCGCGGGGCGTCGCCGCGATGAGCCTGCTGATCGGCGTGCTGGTGCCGCTGGTCAACGTCGCGGCCGTCGCGATGCTGATCCGCGGCCGCGGCAGGGGCATCGGCCGCGCGATCGCCACCAACCCGCTGGTCATCGCCTGCGCCGGCGGCCTGCTGTGGAACGCCACGGGGGCCGCGATGCCTGCGCTGCTCGGGCATGTGCTGGCATCACTGTCGGCTGCGGCGCTGCCACTGGGACTCCTCGCCGCCGGCGCCGGCCTCGCCTTCGTGCGCGGGACGCTTCCGCTTCCGGGTCTCCTCTGGTGGAACGCCCTGAAGCTCGGGGTGCTTCCTGCCGTTGCGCTGGGGCTGGCGACGCTGTTCGGGCTGTCGCCGCTCGAGCGTCAGGTGGCGGTGTTGCTGGCGGCCGTGCCGACGGCGACCTCGGCCTACATCCTCGCGGTGCAGATGAACGGCGTCGGTGCCCCGGTGGCACTCCTGATCTCCAGCGGAACGCTGCTCGCGGTGTTCACGCTGCCGCTCTGGCTGGCGGTGATCGCCTGATCCTGCAGGCCTGGCTCAGCGGCTGTAGCGATTCAGGAACTGCGCGACGAGGCCCCGCTCGGCGTCCTGGATGGCAACGTCGAGGGATTTGTCGGCCGGAGCGTATTGCTTCGCCTTGCGGAAGGCGTTGATCGCGTCCTGGTAATTGCCCATGCCCTGCTGGGCCTTCCCGACACAACGCCATGCCTCGGGGTTGGCGAGATCGAGCTCCGACCACGACTGGCACAGCGCGGCTGCGCGCTTGTAGTCGCCGGCGGCGAGCATCCGCGGTCCTTCGCTGCGAAGCGCATCGGCCTCGGCACGTCGCGCCGCCATCATGGCGACGAACGCGGCGTCGCCGACCGGCGCAGCGCTGGCCGACGGTCCGCCCGCGACGCCGGACACCTGACCCGCCGCCGGAGCCGAGGCAGCCCGCGGAACCGCAGCCGCGGCAGCGCCCGGAACGGAACCGGCGGCGCGCACCGTCGCGGCCGGTGATGCGGGCATCAGCTGATCGATCTTGCGCGCGCCCTTCGCGATCCCGCCCATCAGCTTCGACGACGAAGGCAGCGCATCGGCGATCGACGTGCGCGCCCACGCGACGGAGTCGGCCATCGGCTGATGCCAGGCAACGCCATAGAGCCACGCCATGGCGGCAAGCCCGCAGACTCCGGTGACGGTGTTCACGACGCCGGCGGGACCGTGCGTGACGAGGCAGTCGAGCGCGAAGTCCCAATCGGTCTCCTGGTTTTCGGCGAGGTTCTCGTGCGCCACCGCGATGAGCACCGGAGCGATCAGCGGGAACCCGCATCCCACGCCCTCGACCCAGACGCGGAGCGCGCGCCTGAAGCCGCGCGCAAGCTGCGCCGCCGTGTCGCGCCGGGCATAGGCATCCGAGATCGAGAACTGCAGGTAGATGCCGAACAGCCATTTGCCCGGCGTCGTGCCGACTGCGGCGATCAGCAATGTCTCGATCGGCACCCAGGACAGCGTGATGATGATCGGCGCGACCAGCGGGTGGCCGAGCCAGTATGCGCCGGTCGCCGATATGAAGCCCGCGCTGCGCAGTTGCGACAGCAGGAGCGCCAGCATCAGGCCCCAGATCGAGTAATCGAAGACACGGGCGGCCAGCCGGTGCCACGGCCGCGGCTCGCTGGTGCGACCCGACTTCGCGCGCTCCAGCTCGGCCATGCGCAACTGGAAGATCCAGGACGCGTCCTCCTGGGGCTGGTTGGTGCCGAGGAATACGCTGCGCTCGCGGCGACAGTTGAGGATCGCGAGATCGGTCTGGGGAACCAGCCCGGAGTGCGCATTCGCGCGCCGGCGGCGCAGGTGCACCAGCCAGTGCACC
>DATIQL010000260.1:0-13006 GCA_035470905.1 Casimicrobiaceae bacterium | reverse complement strand
GTCCAGAGCGTCGCGCAGCGCCTCGTACTGGTTCGACTCGACCGGGTAGAGGCCCGCGAAGACCTGCGGCTTAACCTCCTTGAAACCGGGCAGCGGCGTCGACGCGGGTCGCGCGACCCCGGTCAGCGTGTCGCCGACCTTCGCCGCCTTCAATTCCTTGATGCCCGCGATCACGAAGCCGACCTCGCCCGCGGCCAGTTGCTCCCGGGGCGCGGAGCGCGGCGTGAACACGCCGACCTGCTCGCAGGTGTACGTCGCTCCGGCCGCCATAAGCATCACCTTGTCGCGCGGCTTCAGCGTGCCGTGGAACACGCGCACCAGCATGACCACGCCGACGTAGTTGTCGAACCACGAATCGATCAGCAGCGCCTGCAGCGGTGCGTCCGGATCGCCTTTGGGCGGGGGAATGCGGGCGATCACCGCCTCGAGGATGTCGTCGACGCCCTCCCCGGTCTTGGCGCTGGCGCGGATCGCGTCCTGGGCGTCGATGCCGATGATGTCCTCGATCTCCTCGATGACGCGGTCGGGTTCCGCCGACGGGAGATCGATCTTGTTCAGCACCGGCACCACCTCGACCCCCTGCTCGATCGCCGTGTAGCAGTTGGCGACGGTCTGGGCTTCCACGCCCTGCGACGCGTCGACGACGAGCAGCGCGCCTTCGCAGGCGGCGAGTGAGCGCGAGACCTCGTAGGCAAAGTCGACGTGCCCCGGGGTGTCGATCAGGTTCAGGCGATAGGTCTGGCCGTCGCGCGCCTTGTAGGAAAGCGCCGCGGTCTGGGCCTTGATCGTGATGCCGCGCTCCCGCTCGAGGTCCATCGAGTCGAGGACCTGGGCTTCCATTTCCCGATCGGAAAGGCCACCGCAGCGCTGGATGAAGCGATCGGCCAGCGTCGACTTCCCGTGGTCGATGTGGGCGATGATCGAGAAATTGCGGATGTTCTGCATGGCTGGGTCGGATGGCCGCCGGCACGGCACCGGGGCGGGTCAGGGCTCGCGCGAGCCCGGCGGGCCGCCGTCGCGGCCCCGCACCCGCGGGAGCCGCCGCAAAACATTGAATTTTAGCGGATTCTGGCCATTTCCGCGACCATGGAGCCGAAGTGCTGCCCGGCGATTCCCTCACCCGCCTCGCTTTCGCTCGTCACCCTCACCCGACTCGCTTTCGCTCGTCACCCTCTCCCGCAAGCGGGAGAGGGTCGGGGTGAGGGCCGGCTCAGCGTCCGAACTTGCTGTCGCTGTTCACCATTTCCCGCCGCCCGGGACCGGGCCGGGGCGAGCCTCGCCGTCATCGTCTCACCGACCCCTCGAGGGCAGCGCGCACGCGCGGAGCATCGAGGAAGTGATGGCAGAGCTCCTCGCCCGCGTCGGGCGGACCGAGCAGCAGCACCGGCACCCGATCGCCGTAGCGCGCTTCGAGCGCAGGATGGGCGTCGACATCGACCTCGTCGATCGCAGCGCGATGGGCGCGCGCGAGCGGCACCAGTGCCTCGCGCATGTCGTCGCAGAGATGGCAGTACGCGCGCACGAGGAGCGTCAGCCGGATTCCGGGCCGCGTCGCGTCGCCGGCAGCCCGCGCAATCAGGCGGCGGCGCATCCGCCCGGTCGCCGCGTCATCGCGTGTCCCCGTTGCCGAGCTTGACCGTCGCGAAGAACTGGTTGTCGCCCCGGCGCAGTTGCAGGGTCACCGACGCGCCCTTGTCGAGGCGCGCCAGGTATTCGTTGACCTGTGTCGCGCTCTTCGCCTCGGCCATCTGCCCGTTCTGCACGATGGCCAGGACGACGTCACCCGGCTGCACGTTGCCGCGCACGACGCCCACGACATCCTCGACCAGCACCCCGCCGCTCTTCAGGTCGAGCTCCCTGCGCTGCTCCTCGGTGAGATCCGACAGCACGAGGCCCATCCGGTTGGGCTTGGCCTTCTCCTTGGGCACCGGCCTGGCACGTCCCTGGGCTGCGCCCGCGTCGTCCTTCAGCTCGGCCACCGTCACGCCGATGTCCTTCTGCGCGCCCTTGCGCCAGATCGTCAGGCTCACCTTGGTTCCCGGGTGTATCGCGGTGATGATCCGCGGCAGGTCGTTCGACGAGCCCACGTCGCGGCCGTCGACCTTGAGGATGATGTCACCCACCTCGATGCCGGCCTTGCCGGCGGGTCCGTTGCTCTCGACGCCGTTGACCAGCGCCCCGATCGGCTGCTTGAGCCCGAACGCCGCGGCGGCTTCCTTCGAGACCTCCTGGATCTGCACGCCAATGCGTCCGCGCGTGACCCGGCCCTTCTCCTTCAGCTGGTTCACGGCGCTCATCGCGACGTCGATGGGAACGGCGAACGCGAGGCCCATGTAGCCGCCGGTGCGCGAATAGATCAGCGAGTTGATGCCGACGACCTCGCCGCGCATGTTGAACAGCGGACCGCCCGAATTGCCCGGATTGATCGCGACGTCGGTCTGGATGAAGGGCACCAGGTTCTCCTGCGGCAGGTCGCGGCCCTTGGCGCTGACGATGCCGGCGGTCATGGTGTTGTCGAGCCCGAAAGGCTTGCCGATCGCGACGACCCACTCCCCGACCTTCAGCTTGTCGGGGTCCCCGATGGTCACTCGGGGCAGCTCCTTCGCATCGATCTTCAGCAGCGCGACGTCGGTACGGCGGTCGGTGCCGATGACCTTGGCGACGAACTCCCGCTTGTCGGAAAGGCGCACCGTCACCTCGCTGGCATCGTCGACGACGTGCGCATTGGTGACGATGTAACCGTCGCCGGAAACGATGAACCCCGAGCCGGTCGACTGCGTCTCGAACTGGCGTTCCTGACCGCCGGGACCCTGGCGCGGAATCTGTCCGAATCGGCGGAAGAACTCGTAGAACGGATCGTCCTCGGAGATGTCCGGGCCGCGCTGGCGGGTGAGCTTCTGCGTCACGTCGACCGAGACGACGGCCGGACCCTGGCGCTGGTAGAGCTCGGTGAAATCCGGCAACAGCCCGGTACGCCCCTGCCCCACTGCGGAGCCGGCAGCGACCAGCGCAGCCAGCGCAACGAATGCGGCGCGCAGGAAGGCGCGCGGCATGGATGACGGCGCGGAGACCATGGAATCCCTCGTTATGGTGTAGTTGGCGGTGGACCGGCGCGGTGCGGGCTAGCGGTGCTCGACGGAATTGGCGATCTGCCGCACCGTCGCGCTGGGCGTCTCGCCCATGACCGTGACGACGTGGTCGTCATGCCGGACGCTGTAGACGTTGAGCCCGCCCTGGTGCACGAACCCGACGGGTGCCGAAGGGGCGCCCTGCGGCTCGATGAACACCGATACCGAGACCAGTCCGTCCGAGAACACCAGATGGGCGACGCGTTCACCGCGGCCATGCAGCTTCCGGAAGCCTTCCATGATCTTCTCGAAGCCCGCCGGAATGCGCGTGACGACCCAGCCGGTGGCCTGGCGGACGACGTCGTCGGAAGCGCCCTCCAGCACCTGCCAGTCCTTCGGAGTCACGGGCCACGAAGGCGCGACCATCGAGCGGTCGACCGGCGCATTGACCGAAATGTCGGTGAACGCGAACTGCTCGATGCCTTCGTCCTTCTCGTTCAGCAGCCGGGCCTTGAGCAGCAGACCGGTCTCGGCGTCGGACCAGAACCGGTGGCCGTAACGCAGGTCGTCCCGCGGCTGGAACACGACGACCTGCACCGGACGCCCGCTGACGCGGTCATCGCCGATCACGCGAAAATCGTAGAACTTCGACAGCGACTGCTGCTGCTGCGGCGACAGCCCGGGGAAGACATTGCGGAACGTGCGCGGCTCGACGCGCACCAGCTTGGCGTCCGGGTAATAGCAGCGCACCTCGCCCTGCGTGCGGACGAGCTCGCGCGCGGGTCCGTCGAGGTTCACGAGCTTCTCGAACTCGTGCCCCGCGTCGTTGAGGTGCGTGATGCGCGAGGTTTCGACACGAGGTCCGATCTGGTAGACGATGGTCCCGACATAGTTGAGCTCCCGCGCGGCCTGCGCCGCCCGCGTGAGCCACTGCATCGCATCGTCGGCACGGGCAGCCGATGCGAAGAAAGCGAGGACGAACGCAGCCGACGCGAGCCGGCTCTGGACGCGGAACGACGGGCGGAACACGTGCTGCATCGGCGGATCGCTCAGGGCTGGAGTTCGCGCGTCACGGCGACGTCGCGCAGGTAGGGTCCGACGCCCTGGAGCATGCTCGACGGCGCGTATTCCTGATGCGCGAACAGCAGATCGGTGGGCACCGTGGCCGGACGCACTTCCGCCGCACGCATCGTGCCTGCATCGCGCACCCGGGCGATCCCGGCCGGCGTCGCGTCGACCAGCGAATACGCGGTCCAGCCGACGACGCTGACGGCGGCCAGCGTCGCCGCGACGGCCCAGGCCCAGGACGCCGGCCCCGACGGCACGCTGCGCCGCGGGGCGAGCACCGTCGGCTCGTCGGCGAGCTTGCGGGCGACGGCTGCACCGACGTCGCGCGTCACCGCGATTTCGCCGCGCAGCGCGTCGCCGATCGCGTGGTAACACGTCCAGGTCGCCATCGCGTCGCCGCTCTTCAGCATCGCGCAGATGCCGTCCAGCTCCGCATCATCGACCTCGCCATCCATCAGGCGCGAAATGTTCTCGCTCATTACCATCTCCGGTTATCGTCGGTGCCGAGCAGCGGACGCAGTTCGGCGGCGATCGACTCGCGCGCGCGGAAGATCCGCGAGCGCACGGTGCCGATCGGGCAGTTCATGACGGCCGCGATTTCCTCGTAGCTCAGGCCCTCGATCTCGCGCAGCGTGATCGCCGTGCGCAGATCGTCCGGCAACTGGTCCATCGCCCGGTTCACGGTCGAGGCGATCTGCTTGCCGATCAGCTCGGCTTCGGGCGTCGCGGTGTCGCGCAGCTGCTCGGCATCCTCGAAGGTCTCGGCGTCCTCGTGGTTGAGCCCCGTCGAAGTGGGGGCCCGGCGTCCCATCGCGACGAGGTAATTCTTCGCCGTATTGATCCCGATGCGATAGAGCCACGTGTAGAACGCGCTGTCGCCACGAAAGCTGGGCAATGCCCGGTACGCCTTGATGAAAGCCTCCTGCGTCACGTCCTCGACCTCGGCGGGGTCGCGCACCAGCCGCGACAGAAGCCGCCCCAGCTTGCGCTGGTATTTCGCCACCAGCAGCTCGAATGCGCGCTTGTCACCCCTTTGTGCTCGCAAAACGAGCTCTTGATCGACTTCGCGATCACCCATCCGCGGGTAGTTCCTGATTCATGTCGTTGTTATGCCCGCCGAACGGCGGGCGCGGCGGCCAACGACCGTCCGGCGACCCCGGGCCCGAAGCCCCGCCGGCGGCGCGTGGCGCACGCTTAGGATCAACAGACCATCCTTCGCGTTCATAGTTCAGCGGCGGTCCGGATCGCCGGACGCGCGGCGCTTCCGGGGCCGTCCTGCACGCCCTGCCGCGAGCCCTGCTGCCGGCCCTGCCCCGCCCCTGGATCGTCCAGCCGGACAGCCGGGCGGATCTCCCCGGTCTGCGTACCCCGGTAATTGCGGATCGGGCGCCGGCCCCACGGCGCGAGCGCCTCGCGCGATGCGTCGTCGAGCAGTCCCAACTGGTCGAGGACCGCGACAACCGACGGCATGAGCCCCCGCGATTGCCCGTCGGCCACCTTGATCGCGATGCCGATTCCCCGACTGCGTATCCCGATCGCCTGGACGCCTTCGGCGCCGATCTTGGCCACCCAGTCGCCCCGGCCGGCATGCATCAGCGCCAGATCGCTGCGACCCTCGCCCGAGACCATCCCCGGGTGCGAAATCATGGCCTCGGCCAGCATCCGCGGCGCATTTCCATAATCGGGGTCGACCCCGGCGCTTGCAAGGCGCGCGAACGCGCGCGCCAGCGCGGAAAGGGGCACCGCATAGTTGGGCGCCGAGCAGCCGTCGACGCCGGCGACCAGCGCTTCGGCCGCCACCCCGGTGAATGCCGCCACCGACTGCCGGATCGCCTGCTGGACCGGGTGCTCGAACTCGAGGTAAGACGCCTTGGGCCACTGGCATTGCGCGCAGAAGGCGAGCATGCCGCTGTGCTTGCCCGAGCAGTTGTGCTGCAGCGGCGAGTAAGGCGGCGGCGGCGGGACCTCGCCCCGCGTGTCGTAGAACCGCGGCGCGTGGGTTCCGCACTGCAGGTCGGCGGGCGTGCACCCTGCGCGCGCGAGGATGTCGGCGGCCGCCTCGGCATGCCGCGGCTCGCCCGAATGGCTCGCGCACAGCAAGGCCACCTGCGGCTCCGAAAGGCCGAAGCGCTCGACGCCCCCGGCCGCCACGAACGGCAGCGCCTGCAGCGGCTTGAGCGCGCTGCGCGTGAACGTCAGGTGGTGAGGATCGCCGGCTGCATGCAGGACACGGCCATCCCGGTCGACGACCGCGACCGAGCCCGAGTGCAGGCTCTCGACGATCGCGCCGCGGGTCACCTCGGCCAGCGGGACGTGAGGGGAAGCAGTGGAGGCGACAGGCATGGCGGGCGACGGCTGGCGTCGAATGGCGAAAACGGAGATTATCGCCTATCGCCCGTCAACTCCGGCCGCGGGCCTTCAGGGCGCGGCCGGCGATCGCGCCGCCGGGATCACCGGCGCCCTGCGCCGAGGGCACCGATGGAGTCGACACCGATGTACAGGGTCCTTGCCGCAATCGACGGTTCCGAGCACGCCGACCGGGTCGTCGATCATCTGGTACGTCTCGCCGGCACCGGGGCGGCGATCGAGGTTCTGCTGCTCAACGTGCAACCGGAGATCGTCGACTGGCAGACGCACGGCCTGGCGAAGGAATCGATGCTCGCCCACCGCAACGAGCTGGGGGCGCAGGCGACCGCGACCGCCCGCAAGCGCCTCGACGGCGCCGGAATCGCCTTCCGGCTGCGGATCGATCTGGGGGATCCCGCGAAGACCATCGCCGCAGTCGCGGCCGAAGAGCGCTGCGACGGCATCGTCATGGGCACCCGGGGCGCCGGCGCGATCCCCGGTCTCATCCTCGGATCGGTCGCGAGCAAGGTGGTGCACCTCGCCGCGGTCCCCGTCACCCTCGTCAAGCAGGCGCCCTAGGACGCCGCGAGCGCCGCCCGGATCTGCTCCAGGGCGCCGGGATCCTCGATCGTCGTCAGGTCGCCGGGATCCCGGCCTTCGGCGAGCGCCTGGATCGAACGCCGCAGGAGCTTGCCCGAGCGGGTCTTGGGCAGCAGCGCGACGAAATGAACCCGCGCCGGGCGCCCGATCGCACCCAGCTCGCGATCCACCGTCTGCATCACTTCCTGCTGCATCGCGGCCATCGCGGCCGCATCCGCGATCCGTGACGGGTCCTTGACCACGGCGAAGGCGATCGGGACCTGGCCCTTGATCGCATCCTGGACGCCCACGACGGCAACCTCGGCGATGCCGGCATGGGCCTGCACCGCTTCCTCGATCTCCCGGGTGCCGATCCGGTGCCCGGAGACGTTGATCACGTCGTCGGTGCGCCCCAGCACGAAGTAGTAGCCGTCGGCGTCGCGCGTCGCCCAGTCGAACGTCGAGTAGAGGTCGCGGTCCGGTATCGTCCGGTAGTAGGTCGACACGTAGCGCTCGTCGTTTCCCCACACCGTGCTCATGCAGCCCGGAGGCAACGGCGGCGCGATGGTCAGCACGCCTTTTTCGCCCGCCGCCGCGTCCGCGCCGGTCGCGCCGTCGACGAGCCTCACGTCGTAGCCATAGACCGGGAACGACGGCTAGCCGAACTTGCGCGGGGTGTCGGCCACCCCGGGCTGCGCCGACAGGATCGGCCAGCCGGTCTCGGTCTGCCAGTAGTTGTCGACGATGGCCACGCCCAGCGCATCGGCGGCCCAGCGCGCCGTGGGCTCGTCCAGCGGCTCGCCGGCGAGGAACAGGTAGCGCAGCGACGACAGGTCGTGATCCTTCATGAACGACGGATCCTGCTTCTTCAAGACCCGCAGCGCCGTCGGCGAGCTGAACATGGTCCTCGCCTTGTGCTGCGCGACGATCTTCCACCAGATCCCGGGGTCGGGGCGGATCGGCAGCCCCTCGTAGAGGATGGTCGGCGAGCCGTTGAGCAGCGGCGCGTAGACGATGTAGGAATGGCCGACGACCCAGCCGATGTCGCTGGTCGTGAACATCGTCTCGCCCGGCGCCAGGGCGAAGATGCGCCGCATCGACGAGGCCAGCGCGACCGCGTAGCCGCCGGTGTCGCGCTGGACGCCCTTGGGCTGCCCCGTGGTCCCGGACGTGTAGAGGATGTACGAGGGCTCGGACGACTCCAGCCATTCGCACGGAACCCGCGCAGCTTCCTGCGCGGCCCGCGCCGCGGCGAAATCGACGTCGCGGGGCGCCTGCATCGAGAGTCCCGGATCGAGGCCGCGATTCACCAGGATCACGTGCCGCGGCGGATGCCGTGCGATCCGCAGCGCCTCGTCGACCAGCGGCTTGTAGGGGATCGTCTTGCCGGCGCGCATGCCTGCGTCGGCGGTGAACATCACCGTCGGGCGCGCGTCGTCGATGCGGGTCGCGAGGCTCGCCGGCGCGAAACCACCGAACACCACCGAATGGATGGCGCCGATGCGCGTGCAGGCGAGCATCGCGAACACCGCCTCGGCGATCATCGGCATGTAGATCAGCACCCGATCGCCGCGACCCACGCCCTGCGCCTTCAGGATCGCCGCACAGCGGTTCACTTCGTCGTGCAGCCCGGCGTAGGTGTAGGTCCGCGACTGCCCGGTCTCGGTGGAGATGTAGATCAGCGCCGGCTGGTCACCCCGCGTCGCGAGGTGCCGGTCGACGGCGTTGTGGCAGAGGTTGGTCGTTCCGCCGACGAACCAGCGTGCAAACGGCGGCCGCGCGTAATCGAGCACCTGGGTGAAAGGCTCGTGCCAGTCGACGAGCTTCGCTTCCTCGCGCCAGAAGCTCTCCCGCTCTTCGATCGAGCGACGGTGGAATTCGGCGCAGGCGGCAATGGCCGGCAGTCCGCGACCCGGGTCATCGATGCTGCCCATGACGGCTGTCCTCCAGTGAACGGCGGCGAGACGATTACGGGTGCGGGTCGGCGGCGATGCGCACGACGGTGCGTCCGCGCACCAGGCCCTTGAGGTACGCGTCGAAATGCGTCGGGAGCTCGTCGAAACCGATCGTGCGAACCTGGTCGTGAACGCGGTCGGGCCGCCACTCGACGGCGAGCTTGTTCCACAGCCGCTGCCGCAGCGCCATCGGCGTGTTGGCGCTGTCGGTGCCCAGCAGATGGACCCCGCGCAGGATGAACGGGGCGACGGTCGTCGAAAGCTTCATGTCGGCAGCGAGGCCGACGGCGGCAACGGTGCCGCCGATCTTCGAGCTCGCGAGCAGCCACGCCAGGATGTCGCCGCCGAGGTTGTCGACGGCGCCCGCGAAAGTCGCCTTTTCCAACGGCCGGATCTTCGACAGGTCCAGCGCGGTGCGCAGCATCACCTCGCGCGAACCGATGCCGCGCAGGTAGTCTGCCTCCTGGCTCTTGCCGGTGATCGCGACCACGTCGTAACCCTGCTTGGCGAGGATCTCGATGGCCACCGAGCCCACGCCGCCGGTCGCGCCGGTGACCGCCACCGGACCGTTCGCAGGCGCGAGGCCGTTGTGCTGCATCAGGTGGATCGCCAGTGCCGCGGTGTAACCGGCGGTGCCGAGGGTCATCGCGTCGAAAGCCGTCATGCTCTCCGGGCGGCGCACGATCCAGTCGGCCGGAACCCGCACGAACTCCGCATAACCGCCGTCGTGCCCGACGCCCAGGTCGTATCCGGTGACGATCACCTTGTCGCCCTGCTTGAAGCGCGGGTCCGCCGAAGACTCGACCGTCCCGGCCATGTCGATGCCGGCGACCGTCGGGAACTTGCGCATGATCTTGCCCGCGCCGTTGTACGACAGCGCATCCTTGTAGTTGATCGTCGAGTATTTGGTGCGGATCACCACGTCGCCCGGGTCGAGGTCGTCGATGCCGAGCGTGACGAAGCGGCTCGTCACGACGCCGTTTTCCTGGAACGTGCGATAGGCCTTGAATGTCTGCACGGGTCTCTCCTGGCGCCCGGGGGCGCGACGGTGGAAGGAATTCGGCGCTCAGCCCCGCGGCCCCGCCGGCGCCTCGTCGCTGATGTGCGGCAGCGCCATGTAGTCGCGGGTGCGCATTTCGATCAGTCGGCTGACGGTTCGCGGGAACTCGCGCGCGTGCGGGCCGTCGAGGTACAGCGATTCGGCCGGAACGTCCGCGGATGCGACAAGCTTCACGCGATGATCGTACAGGATGTCGATCAGCCAGGTGAAGCGCCGCGCCTGGTCCGCGGTGCCTGCGCCCATCCGCGGGATGCCCGACAGGAAGACGACGGCGAAGCGCCGCGCGATCTCGAGATAGTCGCGCTGCGAGCGCGGTCCGTCGCACAGGGCCCCGAAGTCGAACCAGACGACGCTGCCGGCACGGTGCCTCGCGAGCAGCGATCTGCCGTCGACCTCGAAGCGCAGCTCCTCGTCGGGTCCGGCGCGCATGCCCTCGAACACCGCGAGCATCGCGGAATCGGCGGCCGGGCCGGACGGGACATGCCACGTCGTCAGGTGCTCCAGCGCCTGCAGCCGATAGTCGACGCCGGCGTCGACCTCGACGACGTCGAGCCAGTGCTTGATCAGGCTGATCGCCGGAAGGAACCGCTGCCGGAGCAGCCCGTCGGGCCACAGCCGGTCCGGCGCATAGTTCGACGTCATGACCAGCACCACGCCCGCGTCGAACAGTGCAGAGAGCAGGCGGCCGAGGATCATCGCGTCGGCGATGTCGGACACGTGGAACTCGTCGAAGCAGATCAGGCGGTAGCGCCTCGCGATCTGCGCCGCGACGGTCGCCAGCGGATCGGCCTCGTCCTTCAACGCCGCGAGTGCGACGTGGATCTCGCGCATGAAGGCGTGGAAGTGGATCCGCGTCTTGCGCCGGACCGCCACCGTCGCGTAGAAGCTGTCCATCAGCAGGCTCTTGCCGCGGCCCACCCCTCCCCACAGGTAGATGCCCTGCGGGACGGCGGGGGAAGCGAACAGCCGCCGCAGCTTCGACTGGCGTGCCGCGCGGAAGGCGGCCAGCTCGTCGGCGAGGATCTGCAGCCGCTCGAGCGCCGCCACCTGCGCGTGGTCGAGCGTCGCGTGGCGGCGGTCGAGCAGCGGTTCGAGGTAGTCGATCAGCGCGCCCTGGCGGCGCGTGATCTGTCCGGGAAAGTCCGCCGCACTCAAGGGACGACCGGCTTCGGGATCGGGGGCAGCGTCGGACCGGGGCCGCGACGGGGCGTCAGAGGTTGAGCGTCCGCTTGTCGACCGCGAGCGCGGCTTCCTTGGTCGCTTCCGACAGCGACGGATGCGCATGGCAGATTCGCGCCAGGTCCTCGCTCGCCGCGCCGAACTCCATCGCCACCACGCCCTCCGCGATCAATTCGCTCGCCATCGGGCCGATGATGTGCATGCCCAGGATGCGGTCGGTCGCCGCATCGGCCAGGATCTTGACGAAGCCGGTGGTGTCGCCCAGCGCGCGCGCGCGGCCGTTGGCCGAGAAGGGGAAGCTTCCCGCGCGGTACGAAACCCCCGCGTCCTTCAGCTGCCGCTCGGTCTGGCCGACCCACGCGATCTCCGGCGACGTGTAGATCACCCAGGGAATGGTGTTGAAATCGACGTGGCCGTGCTGGCCTGCGATGCGCTCGGCGACCGCCACACCCTCCTCCTCGGCCTTGTGCGCGAGCATCGGTCCGCGGACGACGTCGCCGATCGCCCAGATGCCCGGAAGGTTCGTCCGGCACTCGGCGTCGACCTCGACGAAGCCTTTCGCGTCGAGCTTCAGGCCGACGGCTTCGGCAGCGAGACCTGCGGTCGTCGGGATGCGCCCGATCGACACGATCAGGCAGTCGAAGACCGTGCTCTGCGCGGCACCCGCCGCGTCCTTGTAATCGACCTCGACCCGATCCTTGTCGACGCGCACCGCACCGATCGACACGCCGAAATGCATGGCGAGACCCTGCTTGACGAACGCCTTTTGCGCTTCCTTCGCGATGGCTTCGTCCGCGGCAGGGAGGAGCGACGGCAGCGCCTCGAGGATCGTCACCTCGGCGCCCAGGCGCCGCCAGACGCTGCCCATCTCCAGCCCGATGACGCCCGCACCGACGACGCCGAGGCGCTTCGGGACCTCGGGAATCGCCAGCGCGCCCGCGTTGTCGAGAATGCGCTGGTTGTTGAACGCGACGCCGGGGAGCGCGCGCGGCGACGAGCCCGTCGCCACGATCACGTGGCGCGCCGTCAGCGACGCCGCACCCGGGCCGGTGACGGCGATCTTCCAGCCTTCGCCTTCCCTGCCCGCGAACGCGCCGCGCCCGTGGAAGAACGCGATCCTGTTCTTCTTGAACAGGTACAGGATGCCATCGTTGTTCTGCCCGACGACCCGGTCCTTCCGGGCGAGCATCCTCGCCACGTCGATGGTGAGGCCGGCGACGCCGATCCCGTGATCGGCGAACGCGTGGCCCGCGTGCTCGAAATTCTCCGACGACTGGAGGAGCGCCTTCGAGGGAATGCAGCCGACGTTGGTGCAGGTGCCTCCGGGGGCAGGCCTGCCGTCCGGACGCGACCCGTCGTCGATGCATGCCGTCGAAAGGCCGAGCTGGGCGGCGCGGATCGCGGCGATGTAACCGCCGGGACCGCCCCCGATGACGACGACGTCGAAGTTATCTGGCATGGCGTGGAGGTCGGCCGATCAGTTCAGGTCCCTCGCCCGCTTGCGGGAGAGGATCGGGGCGAGGGGGATCACAGCATATCCCTCTCCCGCTTGCGGGAGAGGGTCGGGGTGAGGGAGTTCACAGGTCGAGCAGCAGCCGCGCGGGATCCTCGAGGGCTTCCTTGATTGCCACCAGCGACAGCACCGCTTCGCGCCCGTCGATGATCCGGTGGTCGTAGGACTGCGCAAGGTAGTTCATCGGACGCACGACGATCTGGCCGTTCTCGACGACCGCGCGGTCCTTGGTCGCGTG
>DATIQL010000259.1:0-9497 GCA_035470905.1 Casimicrobiaceae bacterium | reverse complement strand
GCGCGCTATCGCACGTTCTGCGGCACCTGATCCCCTCGGGCGCACAATCGGCCGACGGCCGTGCGCGAGGTCGTCGGGCCCGAGGATTTCTGCTTCAGGATTCAGCGGGCCGAGTGACCGGCCAGCTTGACCTCCACTTTCTGCGAGGCATCGAGTCCCGAATAATAGGCACGGAGGATCTCGAGCACCTCCGGCCGGCTGAACTCGGGCGGGACTTCGCTGCCTTCGGACAGCCATTTGCGCAGCTTGGTCCCCGACACCAGCAGGCGGTCGGCGTCGCCGTGAGGGCAGGTGCGCGCCGATGCCATACCCCCACAGGTATAGCACCAGAACGTCCAGTCGATCTTGAGGGGCTGCGTCTCCAGCGCGCCATTCGGGATCTCGTCGAAGATGTGATGGGCGTCGAACGGGCCGTAGTAGCTGCCGACGCCCGCATGGTCGCGCCCGACGATCTGGTGCGAGCAGCCGTAGTTCTGCCGGAACACCGCGTGCAGCAGCGCCTCGCGCGGGCCGGCGTAGCGCATGTCCAGCGGATAGCCCGCCTGCACGACCGTCTTCTTCACGAAATACCTGTCGGCGAGCACCGAAATCGCCTTGGTGCGCACCTCGGCCGGGATGTCGCCCGGCTTGAGCGCGCCCAGCAGCGAATGCACGAGCACCCCGTCGCAGACCTCGATCGCAACCTTGGCCAGGTACTCGTGCGAGCGGTGCATCGGATTGCGAGTCTGGAAGGCGGCGATCTTCGACCAGCCGAGGGCGGTGAACAGCGCCCGTGTGTCGGCGGGCGTCAGGAACAGCTCGCCGTACTTGGTCGCGAAATCGCCGGTGGACAGCACCTTGATCGGACCGGCGAGGTTGACCTCGCCCTGCCCCATGACCAGCTTCACCCCCGGGTGCTCGACATCGGTGGTCTTGAACACCGTCGCGCACTCGTGCGCCTTGTCGATCGCGTATTTCTCGGTGACCTGCATCGTCGCGAGCACGCTGCCGTCGTCCGGATCGACGAGCGCGATGTCGCCGCCGGTGCGCACCGACTCCGCAAAGGCCTTGTCCGCGGACAGGGTGATCGGGATCGGCCAGAAGAGCCCGCTCGCGGTCTTCATGCCATCGCACACGCCTTGCCAGTCGGCGTGGGTCATGAATCCGTCGAGCGGGGTGAAGCCGCCGATGCCGAGCATGATGATGTCGCCCTTCTCGCGGGAGCTGACGACCAGCTTCGGCAGCGTCTCGGCGCGGCGCTGCTCGGCGGCAAGCGCCTCGCGTTGCAGCAGCAGCGGTCGCAGCGCGCCGCCGCCGTGGGGATTGACCAGCGACATGGTGTGCGTTTCCTCCTCGGTGGGCCCGGCCGCCTCAGGCATCTGCACGCATCGTTCCTGCGCACTTCGGCCCTCGTCCGGGGTCCCGGTTGATCAACCCAGTCGTTCACCCGCCCCGCGACGTTGTTCTTCGGCAAGGCTCGTGCATCGACGGGAGCAATTCGTTCGATGGCATCATGCAACCGCTTGATAGTAGAGGTTCTGGGGATGGTTGGCCTCGGCAAAGAAGAACCAGCGTTCTGCCAGCAGTCCCCCGTACTGGATCACCGCGGCGGCCAGCAGCAGCGTCGCCGTCGCGCCCATCAGCGATGCGGCAAGCAGGGCGGCGGGTATTGCGAAGGCCGCGAGCGGAAACACCCAGCGGATCGCGCGCAGGAACTGCCGCGATCTGCCGTGGAAGAACTCGCGCGTGTTGAACGAGCCGCCGAGGAATCCCTGCGATTTCTGGACGATGTTCGGGTGCTTAACGCCGATCGCCGTCTGCAGCGTCGATTTCGGACGGAGTTTCGCATTGCGGACCAGCGATGCGATCCGCCCGGCGAAAGCGAGCATCGTCAGGATCAGCGCCCACCCGGCGAGAAACGACGTCAGCACCGGTGCCGTCCACGCCGACAATGCGGCGGCCAGGGTGAAGCCCGAGGCGCCCCCCATCAGCGTGAAATTGACGACGGTGAGCGGGC
This sequence comes from Casimicrobiaceae bacterium, assembly GCA_035470905.1. GTDB lineage: Bacteria > Pseudomonadota > Gammaproteobacteria > Burkholderiales > Casimicrobiaceae > VBCG01. The sequence continues at coordinate 7,501 of DATIQL010000259.1, read as the reverse complement.
TCGCCCATTCGCGCAGAAACGGGAGGCACGCGTAGATCATCCCCGTACATAGGAACAACCCGAACGCGAGCACCGTGCCGATCAGCCCCAGCACGACCGTCAGGTCGATCGGAATGTTCGAGGGCAGCTCGGCGAGCACGGGCGTGTAGCCCAGGAAATGGGCGGCGCCATAGATGAACACGACGGCGATGAACGCGGGCAGCACGATCACCTCGCGCGACAGCCACGACGTCCGCCATTTGGCGGCGGCCCGCCAGGCACGCTCCGGACGGCCGAGGTGGAGGAACGATGCCGCGAGCCCGGCGACCAGAAGCACGACGGCGATCATGCTCCCTGGTGCGAAGAACGTCCGGCCTTCCTGCGCCGGCAGCAGTGCGAACAGCGCGTAGACCTGGACGGTGACCAGCGCGAGGAACAGGCCCTGACCTGCGCCGATCAGCGTCGTCAGCAACAGCACGGACAGGTCGGGTCTCATCCGGCCATTACCACGAGGTGACGTCATCCAGCGACGGCTCTGCCTTTGCGGGCTTGGGCAGGAGACCGTCGACCTTCAGCGGATTGTCCGAGCGCACGAGCTCGTCCTCGTGGATGCGCATCGCGGTCTTGCGCCGTGGCAGGTAATGGTTCGAGGGCCGGGTGCCCCATTCAGGCATCAGCGGATAGCCGGCGTTCTCCCGGATCGCCTCGGACACGACCGAGTCCGGGTCGTGGATGTCTCCGAACAGCCGCGCGCTGGTCGGGCAGGCGAGCACGCAGGCTGGCTTGCGTTCGGCCTCCGGCAGCGCGGAGTCGTAGATCCGGTCGACACAAAGCGTGCACTTGGTCATCACCTTGCGCTCCTCGTCGAGCTCGCGCACCCCGTAGGGACAGGCCCAAGAGCAGTACTTGCACCCGATGCACTTGTCGTAATCGACGAGCACGATCCCGTCCTCGGCGCGCTTGTAGCTGGCGCCGGTCGGGCACACCGGTACGCAGGGCGGGTCCTCGCAATGCAGACAGGACTTGGGGAAATGGATGGTCTGCGTGTTCGGGAACTCGCCGACCTCGAAGGTCTGCACCCGATTGAAGAAGGTCCCCGTCGGATCGGCGCCATAGGGATTGAAATCGGCAAGCGGTCCGGCAGACCCCGACGTGTTCCATTGCTTGCAGCTCGTCACGCAGGCGTGACAGCCGACACAGACGTTGAGGTCGATGACCAACGCGAGCTGGGTCATCGCGAGCTCCCTTGGGTGTCCACGAGCCGCGCCATCAGCGCGTCCCCCGGCCTGCGAACCAGGCGCGCCAGCGCGGCGTGGACACCGCCGTCCCGGGCGCCGCCGGCACCGCGTCGTAGCGCGGCCAGGTTTCCTTCGGTTCGGAATCCTCGGCCTTGTAGATCCGCACCCGCACGTCGTACCAGGCCGCCTGGCCCGTGACCGGATCCGAGTTGGAGATCCGCGCCGCCTCGCCGGCGCCCGGCAGCTCGTCGGCAATCAGGTGGTTGAGCAGGAAGCCGCGCTGCGACTCGTTGGCGTCGAGCGCGAGGCGCCATGCGCCGGGCGACTTGCCGATCGCGTTCCACGTCCAGACCGTTCCGGGCTCGACAGCCTCCGAATAGCTGCACATGCAACGGACCTTGCCCCACGGCGACTCGACCCACATCCAGCCGCCGTCCTCGATGCCCGCTGCGCGCGCAACCTGAGGATTGACGTACAGGTGGTTGTGCGGGTGGATCTGGCGCAGCCAGGCGTTCTGCGAATCCCACGAGTGGTACATCGCCATCGGCCGCTGCGTCACCGCCGCGAGCGGGAATTTCGCGAGGTCCGACTGCTGCCGCTCGAGCGGCTCGTAATAGAACGGCAACGGATCGAAATAGGTCTCGATGCGGTGCCGCAGATGTTCGGGAGGCTGCCGTGACGTCCCCTTGCCCTGCGCAGCCCGGCGAAACTTCTGCAGCACCTCCGAGTACACGTGGATCAGGATCGGCTCGGCGTAGCGCTGGATGCGAACTCGCTGCGACCATTCGAGGTACCCGCGGTTCCAGTTGCGCATGTACTGGTACGACGGCGGCAGCCTGTAGTGGTAGACGCAGTTGTTCTGTGCGTACATCTCCCATTGCCGCGGGTTGGGTTCGCCGCGCATGAACTTCTCGCCGCCCTTGCCGCGCCAGCCCGCGAGGAAACCGATGCCCGAGCCGGGCTCGGTCTCGTAGTTGACGATGAAATCCGGGTAGTCGCGGAACTTGCGCGCGCCGTCGGGCCGCACGAACGCCGGAAGCTTGAGGCGCCCGGCCAGCTCGATCAGCACCTCCTGGAAAGGCTTGCACTGACCCGTCGGAGGCACCACCGGAATGCGCACCGAATCGACCGGACCGTCGAACTCCGAGATCGGGCGATCGAGCATCGACATCACGTCGTGCCGCTCGAGGTAGGTCGTGTCGGGCAGCACCAGGTCCGCGAACGCCGTCATCTCGGACTGGAACGCGTCGCATACGACGAGGAAGGGAATCCTGTACTCACCGTCCTCGCGCTTGTCGTTGAGCATCCGGCGCACGTCGGCGACGCTCATCGTCGAGTTCCACGCCATGTTGGCCATGAAGATGAGCAGGGTGTCGATCGGGTAAGGATCGCCGCGCCAGGCGTTGGTGATGACGTTGTGCATCATCCCGTGCACGGCGAGCGGGTATTCCCACGAAAACGCCTTGTCGATGCGCACCGGCGTCCCATCGTCGTTGACGAAGAGGTCGTCGGGCGCGGCCGGCCAGCCCAGGGCAAGGCCGTCGAGCGGATGGTTCGGCTGGACCGCGTCGGGCGAGTTCGGCGTCTTGGCGCAGGGCGGGATCGGGCGCGGGAACGGCGCCTTGTGGCGGAAGCCGCCGGGGCGGTCGATCGTCCCCAGCACCGTCATCAGGATCGCCAGCGCGCGGATCGTGTGGAAGCCGTTCGAGTGCGCGGCGAGCCCGCGCATCGCATGGAACGCGACGGGGTTGCCGGTCACGGTGTCGTGCTCGTGCCCCCACATGTCGGTCCACGCAATCGGCAGCTCGATCTTCTGGTCGCGGGCGGTGATGCCCATTTCGTGCGCCAGCCGGCGGATCGTATCCGCGGGAATGCCGGTGATGCCGGCCGCCCATTCCGGCGTGTAGGCCTCGACCCGCTCCTTGAGCAGCTGGAAGGATGGCTTGACGCGAATGCCGTCGTCGAGCGTGAACTCGCCGAGCAGGTAGGGATCGGCGTTCTCGGCATGCGTGACGACGGGACGGTTGGTCGCGCGGTCCCACCACAGCTTGTTCTGCGGATCGAAGCATTCCTCCTCGTCCGGCACCGAGGTCCGCACGAACATGCCGAAATCGTCGTGCGCATCGTCGACGTTCACGAGCTCGCCGGCGTTCGTGTAGCGGACCAGGAACTCACGGTCGTAGAGGCCCAGCGCGATCAGCTCGTGGATCAATGCAAGCAGCAGCGCGCCGTCGGTCCCCGGCCGGATCGGCAGCCACTCGTCGGCGACCGCGGAATACCCGGTGCGCACCGGATTGATCGAAATGAACCGTCCGCCGGCACGCTTGAATTTCGAGATCGCGATCTTCAGCGGGTTCGAATGATGGTCCTCGGCGGTGCCGATCATCACGAACAGGCGCGCGCGATCGAGGTCGGGCCCGCCGAATTCCCAGAACGACCCCCCGATCGTGTAGATCATCCCGGCGGCCATGTTCACCGAGCAGAAACCGCCGTGCGCCGCGTAGTTCGGCGTCCCGAACTGGCGGGCGAAGAGTCCCGTCAGCGCCTGCATCTGGTCGCGGCCGGTGAACAGCGCGAAGCGCTTGGGATCGGTCGCGCGGATCTTCGCGAGGCGCTCTTCGAGCATCGAGAACGCCTGGTCCCAGCCCACCTCGACGAATTCGCCGGCGCCGCGCTCGGCTCCGGGCTTGCGCATCAGCGGCTTGGTGAGGCGCGCCGGCGAGTACTGCTTCATGATCCCCGACGAGCCCTTGGCGCAGATCACGCCCTGGTTCAGCGGGTGATCGGGATTGCCCTCGATGAACCGCACCTCGCCGTTGCGCAGGTGCACGCGAATGCCGCAGCGGCACGCGCACATGTAGCACGTCGTGTTGCGCGTTTCGGAGGATGCGCCGGGCAGCGGCGGCGCAGTCGGATCGTGGACGGGAGTCGAGGCCATGGGTGCTGTGCCTTCAGCCATGCAGGGGGCGAGCAGCACCCCGGGATGGCCCGCCTCCCGCATTGCAGCACAGTCTATAATTAAGGCAAAGCGGGCGCTCGGTGTCTATAGCCTCATCGGGGTGGCCGGATACCCCGGATGGATTATCGAGGGGCCTCGACCGGCGCGAGGCGACGCCGATCCGGAGACCCGGAACCGGAGCGCCGCACCGTTCGTTGCCTCTGCCGAAGGCAGACCGCATAATTTTTCACCGACCGGAAGGGTAGCCGCGGATCCGGCACCGCGCGACTGCCCAGGCGACGGCCCATGCATGGCCGCCTAGGAGGGATTCGGGCAATGTCGCAGCAATGGATAGTCCCCCGCAGCGTTCCGGAAGGCAAGGCTCGCCTGCGGCGCGAGGCGCGGTCCGCCGCCAGCGCCCCGGATGAAGTCGCGGCCACCAGAGGCGTCGAATCCGGGAACGCCGAATCCGGGAGCGCCGAATCCGGGCTCGACGACGCGGTGCGGCCGATGCTCGAAGCCGTCGTGGGCATGGCAGGCGCCGCCGCCGGGACGATCCGCCTCCTCGCCGGCGATCGCCACCGACTCGAGCCCCGCATAGCCGTCGGCATGCCGCAGGGCATCGATCCCGGTGGCCGCGGCGCACTCGCGTACTGGTGTCGGGAATGCGCCGAATCGCGGAACCCGGACAGCGAGTGCGTCCGCAATCGCCTCTGCGGCGCGGAGGACCGCTTCTCCGTCGACCTGTCCGGCCAGGCCTGCAGGCACGTCGTCGTCGTGCCGCTGCGCCATCGGAACGCGGCCGTCGGGACCCTGAGTCTCCATTTCGACGATGCCTGCGCGCTGGCGCCCGAGAAGATGCCGCTGCTTCGCGCGACGGGCGAACTGATCGGCATCGCGTTGGAGAATGCGCGGCTGACGCGCGAAAACCTGCGCGCCAGCCTGGTCAGCGAGCGGCAGCTGATGGCCAGCGAAGTCCACGACTCGCTGGCCCAGGGGCTCACCTACATGCGGATGCGGATGAGCCTGCTGCGCGACGCCGTCAAGCGAGGCGACGAGCTTCGCGCATTCAAGTACTGGAGCGACATCGATGAATCGCTGACCGGCGCCCATGGCAGGTTGCGCGAGCTGATCACCCATTTCCGCAGCCGGATGGACCCGCAGGGGCTGCAGCATGCCTTGGCGGATCTCGCCCGGAGCTTTTCCGAACGTACCGGCATCGCGCTCGAATTCGCCAACGATGCCTCCGACCTCCGCCTGCCGGTCGCGCGGGAATTGCAGGTGTTCCACATCGTGCAGGAAGCGCTCGCCAATATCTGCAAGCACGCCAATGCGCGGCAGGCGCGACTTTCGCTGGCGCGCGAGGACGCCGGCTGCGAGGTGATCGTGGAGGACGACGGGGTGGGCATCGCCGATCCCGGCGCGGCGGAAGGCGCCGATCCGGGACATTACGGCATCGCCATCATGCGCGAGCGCGCTGCCTGCCTCGGCGGCGTATTGTGGTTCGAGCGTGCCTCCGGAGGCGGAACGCGCCTATGCCTCCGGTTCCCCGAGGCGCAACTTCCAGACAGGACCGATCGATGAACGACGAAATCAGCGTCGTACTGATCGACGACCACAGCCTGTGCCGCCGCGGACTCTCCGAGCTCCTCGAGCAGCGAGCCGGCATCCGGGTGCTCGGCAATACCGGCAATCCGGACGAGGCCGTGCGCCTGCTGCGGGAAACGCATCCCGACGTCGCGGTCATGGACCTGCGCATGGCGCCGACCGACGGGTTCACGTTGCTCGCCCGCCTTCGCGCCGAAGGCATCGGCACGCCGATCGTCGTTCTGACGATGAGCGATTCGCACGAGGACCTGGCACGGGCGTTTCGCGCCGGTGTGCGCGGCTACCTGCTGAAGGATATGGATCCCGACGAGGTGATCGACGCCATCCGTCGCACTGCGCGCGGTGAAGTCGTCGTGGCGCCGATGATGGCGATCAAGCTGGTGGACATGCTGCTGCCGGGCGAGCCCAAGAAGTCGCGCGAGAGCTACATGAAGCAGCTGACCCAGCGCGAGCGGGAGATCCTGCAGCACCTGTCGAGCGGCAAGAGCAACAAGGCGATCGCGCAGGCGCTGTCGATCAGCCACGACACTGTCAAGCTGCACGTGCGGCACATCCTGTCGAAGCTGGGGCTCGCGTCGCGGGTCGAGGCCGCGGTGTTCGCGGTCGAGCACCGCGTCGCCCAGTCGGGTGGCTCGCACCGCGCGTCGGGCTGAAGTACCGCGGCTGCTGCCGCGATCTGTGTACGGGCAGCGGCAGCGGGCGGAGGCGCCGCGCCCGGGATCTTTGCATTGGGCGGCGGGACCGGCCGGGAACTTTCCATTGGGCGGCGGAACAGGCCGGGTCGCCGCGCCCGGAGTCCGTGAACGCCGGCCTGCGGGTCCCGGTGCGTCATCGCTCGAGGACATCCTGCCGTATGGGTTCCTGTCCGGCTCGCTCGCCGCACCACCCGCGACGGCCGGCACTCCCACGGGCGCTTCGCCCGCCCTGCCCCGCCGCCCCCGAACGGTCAGTGCCGATTCGATCGGTGCCGATTCGATCCGCGCCGACTCGATCCGCGCCGACTCGAAACGGTGGTCCGTCCCGGGTTTCACGTTCGACCGACGCTGCCGCATCGGCTGGCGCGCCGTGACGAGGTGTCGCGAAGGACGCCTGCGGCGCAGTCGTCGCGAAGCGGGTGGGGCGGCAAGCGAGTCCGCCTGCCCCGTTCAGTTACCGATGTACTCGAGCGCCGCCGCACCGGGACCCGCTCGACGACGAGGTTTGCGACGCCGAAGTCCGGAGCGACAGCCCGTCACCGCGCGCCCCACGCCGATGCAGGCAAGCCGATGCAGGTACGCCGATCAGGCACTTCGAAGTGGGCGTGCCGATGTGGGCGTGCCGAAGCGGAAGCGACGCGGCGGGAAGGACGCGGCAGGAAGGACGCAGCGGGAGCGACCAGGCGCCTGCGCCGATGCGTCAGAGGTAATCCGGACTCGTCACGGCCTTGAGGACGACACCCGTGCCTTCTTCGCCCCCGTGATTCGAGAACCACCAGACCGCGCCCTTGCGCACCGGCCACCAGGCCTCCTCGCCGCAAATCAGGGACGACGCCACCATCCCCAGGGTCGGCTGATGCGCGACGAACAGCACGCTCTCGCGTGCATCAGGCCAGTTCGCGGCGGCGAGGATGGTCGCGGCGCTCGCCCCCGGCGCGAGGTCCGGCACGGTCCTGCATTTGCGCTCGAGCGGCTTGACGGTCTGCTGGCAGCGCACCGCCGGCGAAACGAGGACGCGACAGTTGTCGGGCAGGTGTCGCTCG
>DATIQL010000258.1:0-14217 GCA_035470905.1 Casimicrobiaceae bacterium | reverse complement strand
CAGAAATACGGCACCGTCGCCCCCTACTTCACGATCTTCTTCCACATGTACGTGAACCCGGCGTGGTGGGCCAAGCTCTCGCCGGAGAACCGCCAGGCGATCGAGGCCGCCGCAGCCAAGGCCGAGCAGGACGCGTTCCCGATTACCGAAGCGACCGCCGCCGATGCGCTGACGCAGCTGCGCGCCAAGGGCATGGTGCTCCATGTCCAGACCCCGCAGGAAGAGGCGACGTGGAAAGCCGCGATGCAGAAGCCGGTGATCGACGCCTTCCTCAAATCCGCGCCGCAGGATGGGCAGAAGACCATCGACCTGATGAACGCGCTCTGAGTCGCCGGGGCGGCAGCAGCGACCGTCAGGGCCGAGGCCGGCGTCACCCATGTCTGCGCTCGAGCGTTCGATGCGCGTCCTGGCCCGGATCGGACTGGCGCTGGCCGCACTCGCGCTGCTCGCCTCGCTCCTCGCCATCGGCTATTCGGTGGTGATGCGCTACGTCTTCGGGGCGCCGCTCACGTGGACCGACGAGCTGGTCGGCTACCTGCTGGTGGCGAGCGTGATGCTCGCCGCGCCCGATGCGCTGCTCGAAGGCGAGCACATCAGCGTCGACATCGTCACCGAGCGCCTCGCTGCGCGCGGCAGGAAGATCGCCTACTTGCTCGGGCTGGCGGCGGTCGCCGCCACCGCGCTGCTGCTTCTGGTCGAGGGGCTGCGCACGGTCGAGTTCTCGCGCATGGTCGGGCTGCGCTCCAACGGCTATTTCGCGCTGCCGCTGTGGCTGCCGCAGTTGCTGATACCCGCAGGCGCCCTGCTGCTGCTGCTGGCCGCCCTCGTCGCCTTCCTGCGCGGACTGCGCGAAGGCGCGCCGCAGCGCGAAGGCACGATGCCGCCGGCGGGCCTCGAATAGTGCGGGCATCGCCTCGCGCTCCGGCGGCCCGGCCGCGACGGTGCCGTCTTGCGCGCCGCGGTGGCCACCGTGCATTTCGCGCCGTGTCGGATCTGCGATGCAGTTCACGCTGATCCTCGTCGGGCTGATCGTGGTGCTCGCGACCGGCGTGCCGGTGTTCGCCGGGCTCACCCTGTTCGCGACCGCCGTCCTCTACGCCCACGAGGGGCACCTCGGGGGCCTGGGCGACCTGGTGTTCGGCGAGCTCGACACCTACCTGCTGGTCGCCATTCCGCTGTTCACGCTGATGGCGCAGTTCATGATCCGCGGCAAGGTCGTCGACGACCTGTTCGGGGCCGCGCATACGCTGACGCGCCACCTGCCCGGCGGACTCGGGGTCGCGACCGTCGCCGCGTGCACGGTGTTCGCCGCCATCTCCGGGTCGAGTGTGGCGACCGCGCTGACCATCGGCGCCGCGGCGATTCCGCTGATGATCCGCTACGGCTATCCGGCGCGCGTCGCCTATGGCGTCGTCGCCGCTGGCGGGACGCTCGGCATCCTGATCCCGCCGTCGGGGCCGATGGTGCTCTACGGCGTGGTGTCCGACACCTCGATCGGGGCGCTGTTCATGGCCGGCGTGGTCCCCGGGCTGATGCTCGCGGTGATCTTCGCCGTCTATTGCATGAGCGCGGCGGCCTTCGGCGCCTCGATCAAGCTGAAGCGCGAGCCGCGGGCGACCTGGCCCGAGATCCTCGCCGCGCTGCGCCGCGCGTTCTGGGCGCTGCTGCTGCCGCTGCTGGTGTTGGGCGGCATGTATTTCGGCGTGTTCACCGCGACCGAGGCCGCGGCGATCGGCGCGCTCGGGGCGCTGGCGATCGCGATGCTCGTCTATCGCAATTTCACGCTGGCCGACCTGTGGCGCTCGGCCGAGGACGCGGCGCGCAACACCGCGATGCTGTTCATGATCCTGGTCGCCGCAGCGATCCTCGGGAACGTGCTGACCAAGCTGCGCATCCCGAACCAGATGGTGGACGCGGTGCTGCACTACGAGGTGTCGCAGATCGGCTTCCTGTGCGCGGTGATGGCGCTGATCTTCGTGCTGGGCATGTTCCTCGAGACGATCTCGATCATCCTGATCACCACGCCGGTGGTCCTGCCGGTGCTCACGGCCCTGCACATCCACCCCGTCTGGTACGGCATCCTGCTGACGATCAACCTGGAGCTCGCGCTGATCACGCCGCCGGTGGGCATGAACCTGTTCGCGCTGAAGGCGATCACCCGCGCGCCGCTGCGGGAGATCATCGTCGGCGTCGCGCCCTATGTCGCGCTGCTGATCCTGGGGCTCGCGATCGTGATCGCCTTTCCCTCGATCGCATTGTGGTTACCCGGAACGATGAATTTCCGGTAGCTCGCAGCTGCCGCACAGCCGTGGCGGGCGCGCGGCCCTGGCTGGCGCGCGGCTCTGGCTGGCGCACGGTACGGGGCAGTGCCGGCAGGTCTTCGGTGGCGCACCCGCGTCGTCGCGCGGGTCCCGGTGCGACTTCGGTCGTAAACGCACGACTCCCTCGTCGCACCACCCGCTTTGCGACGACTGCGCCACAGGCGACCTGCCGGCACTGCCCCGTACCGTGCGCCGTCGGTGCGTCAGCGGTGAATCGGCGCCGAGATGCGACGGATCGCGACGACGCCTCGGGGGCGGCGGGCGAGGCGCGTCGAGCGCGAGTGGGAGCGCCTGCCGTCGCGGGTGGGGCAGCGAGCGAGCCCGTCACGAACGTCTACGGCAGGATGTCCTCGAGCGACGCTGCACCGGGACCCGCAGGCAGGCGTTTGCGGACTCCGAGCGCACAGACGCGCCTTGCCCGCCGCCCATGGCACGGAAGTCTGCGCGCTCCGAGCGCACAGACGCGCCTTGCCCGCCGCCCAAGGCACTGAGGTCTGCGCGCTACGAGCGCGCGGCCGCGCCTTCTCCCGATGCCCATGGCGCCGATGCGGACATGCGCGCGTTCATGGACGCGCCGCAGCGTTGAGGCGTATCATCCGCGCCGAAACGACCGGGGCCACAAGCCCTCCGGTCCACGCGCTTCCGGGACCTATCCGGTCGATTACGCGTCCAAAAGACACGAACCCTGCGGAGCTTCACGATGACCCCTGCCGGCACGAACGTCGCGCTGCGCGCCGTTTCGCTCGATGACAAGTACGAACTCGGCTCCGGCCGGGTTTTCCTGACCGGCGTCCAGGCGCTGGTGCGCCTGCTGATCCTCCAGCGCGAGCGCGACACCCAGGCCGGCCTCAATACCGGCGGCTTCGTCTCCGGCTACCGCGGCTCGCCGCTGGGCGGTCTCGACCAGGCGCTGTGGAAGGCGTCGAAATTCCTCGACCGCGCCCGCATCAAGTTCCAGCCCGGCTTGAACGAGGACCTCGCCGCCACCGCGATCTGGGGCACCCAGCAGGTGACGATGTACCCCGGCGCCAAGGTCGATGGCGTGTTCGCGATGTGGTACGGCAAGGGCCCGGGCGTCGATCGCTGCGGCGACGTGTTCAAGCACGCGAACTTCGCCGGCACCTCCAGGCACGGCGGGGTGCTGGTGCTGGCGGGCGACGACCACGCCGCCAAGTCCTCGACGCTGCCACACCAGTCGGACCATCAGTTCTCCGCGGCGATGATGCCGGTGCTCTACCCTTCGTCGGTGCAGGACATCCTCGACCTCGGCCTGCACGGTTTCGCGATGAGCCGCTACTCGGGATGCTGGGTCGGCTTCAAGTGCGTCTCGGACACGGTCGAGAGCTCGGCGTCGGTCGACGCCGACGCCACGCACGTCAAGGTCATCGTCCCCGACGACTTCCCCCTGCCGCCCACCGGACTTTCGATCCGCTGGCCGGATCCGTTCCTCGCGACCGAGGCGCGGATGCACGACTACAAGATCTATGCGGCATTGCACTACTGCCGTGTCAACCATCTGAACCGCATCGTCGTCGATTCGCCCAAACCGCGGCTCGGGATCATCACCAGCGGCAAGAGCTACCTCGACGTGCGCCAGGCGCTCGAGGACCTGGGGATCAGCGAGACCGAGGCGGCCGAGATCGGCATCCGCGTCTTCAAGGTCGCGATGCCCTGGCCGCTGGAACCGGAGGGCGTCCGGCAATTCGCCGAGGGCCTGGAGGAGATCCTGGTCGTCGAGGAAAAGCGCCAGATCGTCGAGTACCAGCTGAAGGAGCAGCTCTACAACTGGCGCGACGACGTGCGCCCGCGCGTCGTCGGCAAGTTCGACGAAAAAGGCGAATGGGTGCGCCCCCATGGCGACTGGATGCTGCCGCCGCACGCCGAGCTCACGCCGGCGATGATCGCGCGGGTGATCGCGCAGCGGATCGCGCGCCTCGAGCTGCATCCGAAGCACGCCGAGAAGATCCGCCAGCGCGTCGATTTCATCAACCAGAAGGAGCGCGCGCTGGCGAAGCCCAAGATCAGCCTCGCGCGCGTCCCCTACTTCTGCTCGGGCTGCCCGCACAACACGTCGACCAACGTCCCCGCCGACAGCCGCGCGACGGCCGGCATCGGCTGCCACGTGATGGCGCTCTGGATGGATCGCAAGACGTCGACGTTCACCCACATGGGCGGCGAAGGCACGCCGTGGATCGGCCAGGCACCGTTCACGGAGGAAAAGCACATCTTCGCCAACCTGGGCGACGGCACGTACTACCACAGCGGCATCCTCGCGATCCGCGCCGCCGTGGCCGCGCGCGTCAACATCACCTACAAGATCCTCTACAACGACGCGGTCGCGATGACGGGCGGCCAGCCGGTCGACGGGCCGATCTCCCCCGGCGACATCGCGCGCCAGTGCGCCGCCGAGGGTGTCGCGAGAATCGTCGTCGTCAGCGACGAGCCGCAGAAATATCCGCAGGGCTATTTCGCGCCAGGCATCGACATCCATCACCGCTCCGAGCTCGACGCCGTGCAGAAGTCGCTGCGCGAGGTCGCCGGCACCACGATCCTGATCTACGACCAGACCTGCGCGGCGGAAAAGCGCCGCCGCCGCAAGCGCGGCAAGTTCCCCGATCCCGCCAAGCGCGTGATCATCAACGAGCTGGTCTGCGAAGGCTGCGGCGACTGCGGCGTCAAGTCGAACTGCGTGTCGGTCGCCCCGGTCGAGACCGAGTTCGGGCGCAAGCGCACGATCGACCAGTCGTCGTGCAACAAGGACTATTCCTGCGTCAACGGCTTCTGCCCGAGCTTCGTCACCGTCGAGGGCGGCCAGCTGCGCAAGCCGAAGAAGGCGGACGCCGTCGACTTCTCGCAGCTGCCGGAGCCCGCGCTGGCATCCTGCGCACAGCCCTACGGCATCCTGGTCACGGGCATCGGTGGCACCGGCGTGGTCACGATCGGCGCACTGATCGGCATGGCCGCACACGTCGAAGGCAAGGGCGTGTCGGTGCTCGACATGACCGGCCTCGCGCAGAAGAACGGCGCCGTGGTTTCGCACGTGCGGATCGCCGCCGCACCCGAGCAGCTCTACGCGACGCGCATCGCCGCGGGCGAAGCCAGGCTGGTGCTCGCCTGCGACATGCTGACCGGGGTGGGCGAAGAGGCGCTCGCCAAGATGCAGAAAGGCGTCACCAAGGCTCTGGTCAACACCGCGCTGGTGATGCCCGCGCAGTTCACCCGCGAGCCGGATCTCGCCTTCCCCACCGGCTCGATGGAGCAGGAGATCAAGGACAGCGTCGCCGCGGGCGATGCCGAGTTCCTCGACGCCACCCGGCTCGCGACCGGGCTGATGGGCGACTCGATCGCCACCAACCTGTTCATGGTCGGCTATGCGTACCAGCGCGGCCTGCTGCCCGTGGGCGAGGCCGCGATCCTGCGCGCGATCGAGTTGAACGGCGCGGCAGTCGAATCCAACACCCGGAGCTTCAACTGGGGCCGGCTCGCGGCAGTCGATCCCGGCAAGGTCGCGGCAGCCGCGATTTCGGTCGCCAAGCCCGATTCGCAACGGCTGTCCGAATCGCTCGACGAGATGATCGAGCGCCGCCGGGCGTACCTGACCGACTACCAGGACGCGGCGTACGCGAAGCGCTACACCGATTTGGTCGCGAAGCTGCGCGCCGCCGAAGCGGCGAAGCAGCCCGGGAGCACCGACCTCACCGAGGCCGTCGCGCGCTATTACTTCAAGCTGCTGGCGATCAAGGACGAGTACGAGGTCGCGCGGCTGTACACCGGGACCGATTTCCTCGCCCGCGTCGACGCACAGTTCGAGGGCGACTACAAGCTGCGCTTCCATCTGGCGCCGCCGGTGCTCAACAAGCCGGATCCCGCGACCGGCGAGCCGAAGAAATCGACCTACGGCCCGTGGATGATGTCGGCGTTCCGGGTGCTGGCGAAGCTCAAGGGGCTGCGCGGCGGTGCGCTCGACGTCTTCGGCAGGACGGCGGAACGCAAGGCCGAGCGCGCGCTCATCACGCAGTACGAGGCCCTGGTCGACGAGTTGCAGGGCAGGCTCGCGCCGCACAACTACGGCATCGCGGTCGAGCTCGCGTCGATTCCCGAGCACATCCGCGGCTACGGGCACGTGAAAGAGCGGCAGATCGCGCAGGCCAAGGCGCGCGAGGCGGCGCTGCTCGACCGCTTCCGCCGCGCGCCGGAAGCGGTCGCCGCGCCGACACCGGCCCCGGTCGCCGCCGACTGACGGTGGGACCGCGCGACGCCGGCGCCACGCAGGCAGTGCCGCAGGGTCGCGACCCGCGCGGCATCCCGGGCCGGGCAACGCCGACCACGCGGTGACGTCCAACCCCTTCGACCTCTCCGGTCGCGTCGCCCTCGTCACCGGCGCGCAGCGCGGGCTGGGGCTGGCGATCGCGCGCGGGCTCGCGGGCGCCGGTGCGCACGTGATCCTCAACGGACGCGACGGGGAGGCACTGGCCGGCGCCGTCGCGCGGCTCCGAGCCGACGGACTGGCGGTGGACACCAGCGTGTTCGACGTCAGCGTCGAGGCCGCCGTGCAGCACGGCATCGCCGATGCGATGGCACGCTGCGGTGCGATCGACATCCTGGTCAACAACGCCGGCATCCAGCGTCGGCATCCGCTGACCGAGTTCCCGAAAGCCGAATGGGACGAGATCATCGCCACCAACCTCACCGGACCGTACCTGGTGTCGCAGGCGGTGCTGCCGGCGATGATCGCGAGGCATCGCGGCAAGATCATCAACATCGCGTCGCTCTTGAGCGAGCTCGGCAGGCCGAGCATCGTGCCTTATACGGCGGCCAAGGGCGGCGTCCGGCAACTGACGCGCGGCATGGCGGTCGAGCTCGCCCCGCTCGGCATCCAGGTGAACGCGATCGCGCCCGGCTATTTCGCGACCGAGATGAATCGCGCGCTGCTCGACGACGCGGCGTTCGATGCGTGGGTGAAGAAACGCACGCCGGCGGGACGCTGGGGCGAGCCCGCCGAGATCGCCGGGCTCGCCGTGTTCCTCGCCTCGAGCGCCGCCGATTTCATCACCGGTCAGATGGTGACGATCGACGGGGGCATGAGCGTCGCGCTGTGAGGCGCCCGCCCTCACCCCTTCCCTCTCCCGCGGTGCGGGAGAGGGTGCCGAGCGCGAGCGAGGCGGGTGAGGGACGCGGTTGAGGCTGCGCGAACGATCAGCACCCGAGCGCCTGTGCCGTGTAATAGAGATTCGCCGAGCGTGCGCCGGAGCGGCAGAACGCCAGCACGGGCTTGGGCAGGCGCTGGAGCACCTCGTGCATCTGGGCGATCTGCGTGGGGTCCTGGTAGCCGGAGCGCACCGGGAGGAACACGTATTCGACCCCGGCGGCGCTGGCAGCATCCTGAATCGCCTGCGACGTCGGCTGCGCGGGGCCGCCCTCGAAGTCCGGCCGGTTGTTGATCACGCTGCGAAATCCCGCGGCCGCGGCCTGCGGGACGTCGGCCGGTCCGATCTGTCCCGCAACCGCGAAATCGTGGGTCAACCATTTGAATGCGAATGACACGTCTTCAACCCTCCATCGGATTTCTGTCGAACGGCCCGGGCGTCGCCCCGGCCATGTTGTAGATTGGTCCCGCGCCGGGCGCGGCGCCTAGCGATCGAGCAGGCGGTAGAACCAGCCGAGTCCCTCGGTGGTTCCCCGCGCCGGCCGATACTCGCAGCCGACCCAGCCTTCGTAGCGCAATTCGTCGAGCAACCGGAAGATGTAAGCGTAGTTGATCTCGCCGGAATCGGGCTCGGCGCGCTCGGGGACCCCCGCGATCTGGATGTGCCCGATCTGCGGCAGCCACCGCCTGAGCTTCACGCTCAGGTCGCCTTCGACGATCTGCGCGTGGTAGAGGTCCATCTGCACCTTGAGGTTCGGCGCGCCGACCTCGGCCCGGATCGCGTGGGCCTCGGCCTGCGTCGTCAGCAGGTATCCCGGGATGTCGCGGGGATTGATCGGCTCGATCAGGATCGTGACCCCCTGCCCGGCCGCCTCGTCGCACGCGAAGCGCAGGTTGCGCTGGTAGGTGCGCAGTCGCCGCTCGCGCTCGGGTGCATCCGCATCCTGGGGCAGCAGCCCAGCCATCACGTGCAGGCGCCTGCAGCCCAGCGCCTGCGCATAATGCAGCGCGTTGGCGATCCCCGCGGCGAACTCGTGCTCGCGGCCCGGCAGCGAGGCGAGACCGCGCTCCCCGGCCTCCAGGTCGCCGGGCGGCGCGTTCATCAGCGCGACCTCGAGCTTTTGCAGGCGCTGCGCCGCGACCAGGTCCTCCAGCTTGTACTGGTAGGCGAACGCGAACTCGACGGCGCGAAAGCCCGCCTGGGCCGCCTCGGCGAAGCGCTCGAGGAAGGGCACCTCGTTGAAGAGGAAGCTCAGGTTGGCGGCGAAGCGTGGCATGCGGCAATCCCAGGGCACACAGCATAGCGAATGACCGGTTCGGCCCTGACGCTGTCGTAAAACTGCAACGTTCGGCGCCCATTCGTCGGCGTCTGCCGAGCCGATCCCCCACCTGTGCACAAGGCGGTGGAATACCGGTGCAAATGCGGGTGATCGTTGCCCAATCCAGGGCCAGCACCATGTTTTTTCGTCATTTTTTTCGCGCTATCACTGTGGATGAAAAAAAGCTTGCACTCGCCGAATCGACCCACTATGCTTTGTATTGAGGGCGTACCTGAACACAACATGTAGTAGATTTTGATTCGCAAGCCAAATTTCCGGCGCCCCACTGGGCGCCCCGGTGCCGGCTGCGGGAGCGCCGGTCCCGGATCCCGGGCCCTTGCCCGGCGGGTCGCGGCGGCCGCGGCGATGCGCAAATCGCAGCCTTCCGGCAAAACAGCTGCCTGCGGGCACAAACAACAAGCTTCATACAGGAGTTCATCCCATGCAAATCGCGACGACGTCCAATTCGCCCTCCCCCGTGCCGCCTCGGGACCTGATCGTGGGTGAACCTGGAAGTCCGATCGCGAGCAGCAGCGATCCCCGCTTTGCCCAGTTCAAGGTCATCCGCCGCAACGGCTCGGTCGTCGGCTTCGAGCCGGCGAAGATCACCATCGCGATGACCAAGGCATTCCTCGCCATCAACGGCGGCCAGGGGGCGGCTTCGGCGCGGGTGCGCGACGAGGTGACCAAGCTGACCGAGGCGGTCGTCGGCGCGCTGCTGAAGCGCAAGCCCGACGGCGGTGCGATCCATATCGAGGAAATCCAGGACCAGGTCGAGCTGGCGCTGATGCGCGGCGGCGAGCACGAGGTCGCGCGCGCCTACGTTCTCTATCGCGAAAAGCGCACCCAGGAACGCGCACAGGAGAAGCAGAAGAAGAGCACCAAGGGCGAGGACACGACGCTGCACGTGCTCGACAACGGCGTGCGCAAGCCGCTGGACTTCGAGCGCCTGACCGACCTCGTCAACGCCTCGTGCACGGGCCTCGAGGCGGCCGAACCCAACCGCATCCTGAAGGCGACGTTGAAGGACCTCTACGACGGCGTGCCGATGGACGAGGTGCGCAAGTGCGTCGTGCTGGCCGCGCGCACGCTGATCGAGAAGGACCCCGCGTACTCCTACGTGACGGCGCGACTCCTGCTCGATGCGCTGCGCTTCGAGGCGCTGGGCGAGGAAGCCACCCAGGCCGACATGGACACGAAGTACGCCGAGTACTTCCCGCGGTTCGTCAAGCACGGGATCAAGATCGGCCTGCTCAACGAGGCGCTGTCGCAGTTCGACCTGGCGAAGCTCGGCGCGGCGCTGAAGCCCGAGCGCGACCTGCAGTTCGGCTACCTCGGCCTGCAGACCCTCTACGACCGCTATTTCCTGGTCGACCAGTACGCGACGCACGCCAACGCAGGGCGCCGCTTCGAGCTGCCGCAGTGCTTCTTCATGCGCGTCGCGATGGGGCTCGCGATGAACGAGGTCGACCGCGAAGCGCGCGCGATCGAGTTCTACAACGTGCTGTCGACCTTCGATTTCATGAGCTCGACGCCGACGCTGTTCAACTCGGGAACGCATCGCTCGCAGCTCTCGTCGTGCTACCTGACGACGGTGGCCGACGACCTCGACGGCATCTACGAGGCGATCAAGGAGAACGCGCTGCTGTCCAAGTTCGCCGGTGGCCTCGGCAACGACTGGACCAACGTCCGCGCGATGGGCTCGCACATCAAGGGCACCAACGGCAAGAGCCAGGGTGTGGTGCCCTTCCTCAAGGTCGTCAACGACACCGCGGTGGCGGTCAACCAGGGCGGCAAGCGCAAGGGCGCCGTCTGCACGTACCTCGAGACCTGGCACCTCGACATCGAGGAATTCCTCGAGCTGCGCAAGAACACCGGCGACGACCGGCGGCGCACCCACGACATGAACACGGCGAACTGGATTCCCGACCTGTTCATGAAGCGCGTGATCGAAGGCGGCGACTGGACGCTGTTCTCCCCTTCCGACGTTCCCGACCTGCACGACAAGTGGGGCCGCGCGTTCGAGGAGGCCTATGTCCGCTACGAGGACAAGGCGGCGCGAGGCGAGCTCAAGCTCTACAAGAAGATCCCCGCCGTGCAGTTGTGGCGAAAGATGCTGTCGATGCTGTTCGAGACCGGGCATCCGTGGATCACGTTCAAGGACGCCTGCAACGTGCGCTCGCCGCAGCAGCACGTCGGCACCGTGCACAGCAGCAACCTGTGCACCGAGATCACGCTCAACACCAGCGTTACCGAGATCGCCGTGTGCAACCTGGGCTCGGTCAACCTGCTCGCCCACATGAAAGAGGTCGAGGGCGGCTGGGTGCTCGACCAGGAGAAGCTGAAGCGCACGATCACGACCGCGATGCGGATGCTCGACAACGTGATCGACATCAACTACTACGCGGTCGCGAAGGCCCGCAACTCGAACCTCAAGCACCGCCCGGTGGGCCTCGGCATCATGGGCTTCCAGGACTGCCTGCACCTGATGCGCGTTCCCTACGCCTCCGACGCCGCGCTGGCCTTCGCAGACACGTCGATGGAAGCGGTCTGCTACCACGCGTACTGGGCGTCGACCGAGCTCGCCGAGGAACGCGGCCGCTATGCGTCGTACAAGGGCAGCCTGTGGGACCGCGGCATCCTGCCGCCCGACACGCTGAAGCTCCTGCGCGACGAGCGCGGCGGCTATGTCGACATCGACGAGTCGTCGACGATGAACTGGGACGCGCTGCGCGAGCGCATCGCCGTCCACGGCATGCGCAATTCCAACTGCGTCGCGATCGCCCCGACGGCGACGATCTCCAACATCATCGGCGTCGCCGCCTCGATCGAGCCCGAGTACCAGAACATCTATGTCAAGTCGAACCTGTCGGGCGAGTTCACGGTGGTGAACGAGCAGCTGGTCCGTGACCTGAAGACGCTCGACCTGTGGGACGACGTGATGGTCGCCGACCTCAAGTATTTCGACGGGTCGCTGTCGCGCATCGACCGCGTCCCGGCCGAGATGCGCCAGCTCTATGCGACGGCGTTCGAGGTCGAGCCGGCATGGATCGTCGAGGCCGGCGCGCGGCGCCAGAAGTGGATCGACCAGGCGCAAAGCCTCAACATCTACATGGCCGGCGCCTCGGGCAAGAAGCTCGACGATACCTACAAGCTGGCGTGGAACCGCGGCCTCAAGACGACGTACTACCTGCGCACCCTCGCGGCGACCTCCGCCGAGAAATCGACCGGTCGCGGCGGCGAGCTGAACGCGGTGCCCGAGGGCGGCGCGAAGGGCGCGGCGGCAGCAGGCTCCTCTGCCAGGACCGCGGCCGAGCCGGTCGCGGAGCCCAAGTTCTGCGCGATCGACGACCCGACATGCGAGGCGTGCCAGTGACGGGCGTCCGCGACGCGCAGGGCACGCCGATGCCCGGCGCCGTTCCCATCCGGCGAAGCCGCCAGCGGTGAGCGCGGCAGGACTTGCGATCCGACATGCGCCCGAGGCGGCGCAGGCGGAAGTCTCCTCCCGTGAGAGCGTACAGGTCATCGAATCGCGTCCCGGCGTTCGCCAGGTGCTGCTGGTGACGAGCGTCGAGACCTCCGGTGCCGTGGGCAATGTCGTGGTGGTGCTCGGCAGCGGCGGCGGCGGTTTCACCCGCAATCCGGATGACGGCGTGATGCGCGTGCAGGGCGGCTTTCAGCCGGGCCAGCTCCGGCGGCTCGCCGGGGAGGTCGGCGGTGCGATCGTCGCGCTGTCGCCGCCGACCGACCAGCCGGTGATGGATGTCGACTGGCGGCTGTCCGCGCCGCACGTCACCGATATGCGCGCCGCCGTCGCGTGGTCGCGCAAGCGCTGGCCGGATGCCGACGTGTGGGTGCTGGGATTCGAGGCCGGCGGGATGTCGGCGGCGGTGGCGGCGGCCAGCATCGAGGAGATCGCTGGCGCCGTCCTGATCTGCGCGCCGGAGGAAGCCAGCGCGCAGCAGCCCGCCTCCGAGCGCATGCGCATGCTGGTCATCCGCCAGGGGACCGCCGATGCGGGCGGCGGCTCGCGGGCCGTGAATCCCGCGCGCCAGGGCCACCGGACGTGGCTGCGCATCGAGGACGAGCGTCAGGAGCGCCTTGCGACGCCCGGCGATTGCGCCGCCGCGGGCGGGCGCCCTTTCGGTGGCAAGGAAACGCAGGTGGTGGATGCCGTGGCCGGGTGGATCGTCACCGGCACGGCGCCCAAGGCAATTCGGTGAACCGGTGGAGCGACGGCAGCGATGGCCCGCGAGAGCATTGCGCGGCGACACCGGAAAAATGGACCCAGCGCGGACCCAGACAGGACGCGAAGTTGGCGTGGACGCGCCAGGGACCAGCAAGACCGATAGGGCCGGCAACGGCCCGCTGTGTGCACTGGGGGCGCGCGGAATGCGGCGGCAGTCTGCATCGAGCCATCGCGCGCCGATTTTTTCCCAGAGCCTCGTCCACTTCGCGAATGGAGGTCCACGTTGGCCCGATACGAGTACGCACCCCGACACGTCGTGGAAGCAAGGTATCTCGGTGATTACAAGGTCTGGCTGGAGTTCAACGACGGCCGCAAGGGCGTCGTCGACCTCTCCGACGAGCTGCACGGCGAGGAGCTCGAGCCGCTGCGCGACCGGCACCGCTTCTCGCAGTTCTACCTGGACTATGGACTCGCCTCCATCGCCTGGCTCGACGGCCAGGACTTCGCACCGGAGTTCCTGTACGACAGGCTGAGCGCGATGAACTGACGACCGTACGTATATTCGAACCCAATACAAGAACGAGTTTCGGAGATAGTTGCCATGCTGAGTTTCGACGACGATTTCGCTGCCGCGCCCGCCACGCCCAAGGCCCCGCCGCAGACGCCGGAGACCATTCGAGCGCAAGTGACGGGCGGCATCCTGTCACGCGAGCCGGTGCACGATCTCGACGTGGAACAGCAGGCGCTCGCCAACGGCTTCCGCCGCGTGCGCGTCGAGGACAAGCGCGTCATCAACGGGCAGGCCGACGTCAACCAGCTGGTGCCGTTCAAGTACCGCTGGGCCTGGGACAAGTACCTCGCCGGCTGCGCAAATCACTGGATGCCGCAGGAAATCAACATGCAGCGCGACATCGAGCTGTGGAAGAATCCGCGCGGCCTCACCGACGACGAGCGCCTGATCGTCAAGCGCAATCTCGGCTTCTTCGTCACCGCCGACAGCCTCGCCGCCAACAATATTGTGCTCGGCACCTACCGCCACATCTCGGCGCCCGAGTGCCGGCAGTACCTGCTGCGCCAGGCCTTCGAGGAGGCGATCCACACGCACGCCTACCAGTACATCGTCGAGAGCCTGGGCCTCGACGAGGGCGAGATATTCAATGCCTATCACGAGATCAAGTCGATCCGCGACAAGGACGAGTCCCTCATACCGTTCATCAACGTGCTGACCGACCCGACGTTCAA
>DATIQL010000257.1:0-11301 GCA_035470905.1 Casimicrobiaceae bacterium | reverse complement strand
TCCCGACCTGCCCATCGATCGCCTCCTTCGCGGCGTGATCGACGGCCAAAAACGCAAACGGCCCGCCATGGCGAGCCGTTCGTAGTCGCGGTATTCGCGTCCTACGCAGCGTGCATCGGCAGGCGGGACCGTCGCGTCACGAATCCGAACCCCGCAAGCCCGATTCCGAGCAGCGCGAGCGTTGCCGGCTCCGGAACTGTGTTGCTGTTGGGGCTAAGCGCGGTGGTTCGCGCGCCAAGCGTCGACCCCCCGATATCATCAATAGTGATACCGACGCCGTAGCTTCCACCCGCAGCGTATGTATGTGACCCCGTCAACGAGAGGCTGCTAGGCGTTCCGGCGATGGTCCCTGCCGATGTGGTGCCATCACCCCAATCAACCAGTGCGGTGTAGTCCGATATGGGAGCGAAAGGATTGCCGTCGCCGAACGTCGCCAACAAGATGTTGTTCAGCAACGTCCCCGGGGTGAATGAGATGCTTGCGGGCGTGGAAATTAGGGCCAGTGGTGCATCAGCTACGTTTGCCAGGCCGGAGGGCGTGAGGCTGATCCCGAGAAACCCTATCGTCAGGAGCGTCGAATAGCTGCCCTCCTCCACATAGTTATGCGTCCCTAGAACGTTATAGGAGCCACCGAATCCGCTGATGGTGCCCGATGAAGACGTTCCGTCGCCCCAGTCGACCACCGCCGTGAAGTCCGAAGCCGTGGTGCCCCCGCCGCTAGCGGTGATCGTACCGACGACAACGTTGGAGAGATTGGTCCCCTCAACTCCCGCAAACGTGTTCGCTGCTGCGCTGACCACCGCGGCTGTCCCAGCGGTTGCCACAGCCGGGACCACGAGCCCCAGCAACGCCGTGAATAGGCCGATCAATTTGCGGGACGCTAGCTGGTTTCGCATTGTTTCCTCGTCGTGTTTATCGGTACCCACCGAGCCCATTCGTGTGGCGACACCACTCCCTGTCGGCTGAGCCAACTCGGTTGCGCACGGCCAGCAGGAATCGAGCCACTGTATGAAAGGCCAATTAAAGCAAGGTGTTGTGACGACATTGCTAACGGATGCTCGCACGCCATGTAAGAATTTCCGACGCGACTATCAGCCCGCCACAAACTCACGCGCGAGCCGCCCAGAAGTGAATACGCCTAAGGCGGAGATCTCAGTCCCAATGCTCAGGACCTTAGACAGCAAGAGCTAGCGCCGCCGAACGTCCGCGCCTGGCAGCACTTGACCAGATTGCCGATGGCGCCACGTCCAAATGTTCAGATCGACAACCCCAGGTTCGCAAAGGACGCAGCTGTAAAGAATATCGACAGTGAAGATGTCCTAATCCGATTAACCACGAGCCCTTGTCGAAGATCGACGCCGGCGCCGCTTTCGTTGAGCCCGCGCATGCCTTCGCGTGCCGATCGCGACTATCCCCTGGGGACGCCCATTGAAAGCCCGCGTCCGGCTGCCGAGTCGCGATGGGCAAACGTCGGCTCCTGGCCGAGGCTGTGTAAAAACGCGGTCCCATTTCGGGTTAGGGGGTCGTTGAACCATCCCAACACCCAAAATAATCGATCCTCTAAACCCTTGGCTGGCTCGCTCTGACGCGCCCACCCCGCGCGCTGGTTCGGCTGCCCACGAACGTCTGCTCCCGAGCGAATTTGGCGACTAGGCTGGCCGTCTGAAGTTGGCCGCAAGCCGCCTGTTCGCGGATCGTCGCGGTACGACCCGACGCGATCATCTGTCCGGTTCGAGCGCAGACCTTCGCCACGGGTCCTGACCCGGCTCTTCCCGGAAACAGTCAATTCAGAACTCCGGATCCAGATTGGCACGGAGGTTGGTACGGCGATTTTGCGTTTACCCGTCGCAGCAGGCGCCTCGCTCCTGGATCGGCGGACACTTCACCGAGCCGAACGAGCAGAACACGCAGCAATCACCCGGCTTCGGGCGCAGCATTGCGCCGCAGCTCGTGCATTCGTAGAAATACACGCATGCGTCGGTCGGCATCGTTTCACGCCGGGCAAAGCCGCAGCGAGGGCAGGTCAGTACGGATTCGAGCAGCACGGCGCCGGTGCCCATTTCACGCCTTGCGCAAGCGCAATGCATTGCCGACGACCGAGACCGAGCTCATCGACATCGCCGCGGCCGCGAACAGCGGCGAAAGCAGGATTCCGAACGCGGGATAGAGCACGCCCGCCGCGATCGGCACGCCGAGGGCGTTGTAGATCAGCGCGAAGACCAGGTTCTCGTACATGTTGCGAACCGTGGCTTCCGAGAGTTGCCGCGCCCGCGCAATGCCTCGCAGGTCGCCCTTCACCAGCGTGACATGGGCGCTGCTCATCGCCACGTCGGTCCCGGTTCCCATCGCGATCCCGACGCTTGCGCGCGCGAGGGCGGGCGCATCGTTGATGCCGTCGCCGGCCATCGCCACCCGCCGCCCTTCCGATTGCAGACGCGCGACCAGGTCCGCCTTGTCCTGGGGGCGCACCTCGCCGTGCACCTCGTCGATGCCGAGTCGCCGCGCCACCGCCTCTGCTGTGGTTCGACCGTCACCGGTGGCCATGACGACGCGTATGCCGGCCTGATGCAGCGCGGCGATGGCGCCGGGTGTCGACGGCTTGATGGGATCGGTCACCGCCAGCAATCCCGCTAGGCGGCCGTCGATTGCCAGGTACACAACGCTCGCGCCTTCGGCGCGCAGCCGCTCGGCATCCGTCGCGACCGGCGCCGGGTCGCCGCCGACCTCACGCAGGAGCGAAGCATTGCCGAGGGAGATTGCCTTGCCCTCGACCATCCCGCGGACGCCGATCCCCGTGGCGGACTCGAACGACTCCGCCTTGGCAAGCTTCAGGCCGCGTCCGCGCGCGGCTTCGACGATCGCGTTCGCAAGTGGATGCTCGCTGCCCTGGTCGATGCTGGCCGCGATCCGCAACACCTCGTCCTCGCCGAATGGCGGCACCGCGACCACACGGTCGAACACGGGCCGGCCCAGCGTCAGGGTGCCGGTCTTGTCGACAATCAGCGTGTCGATCCGGCGCAGCGTCTCGAGCGCCTCCGCATCGCGGAACAGCACCCCGCTCGTCGCCCCCCGCCCGCTCGCCACCATGACCGACATCGGCGTCGCCAGTCCGAGTGCGCAGGGGCAGGCGATGATCAATACCGACACCGCGCTCAACACTGCGTAGGCGCCTCGTGGCTCGGGCCCGATCGCCCACCAGACGATGGCCGTCATCACGGCGACGCCCACCACGGCGAGCACGAAATAGTGCGCGACGCGGTCGGCGAGGCGTTGCATGGGTGCGCGGCTGCGCTGCGCCTGTGCGACCATCTGCACGATCTGCGCAAGGACCGTCTCCGAGCCGATCCTTTCCGCCCGCATCACCAGGCTGCCCGTACCGTTGATGGTGGCGCCGATGACGCGCTCGCCCGCGATCTTTTCAACCGGGATCGGTTCGCCGGTCAGCATCGATTCGTCGACGCTCGACCGTCCCTCCGTCACCACGCCGTCGACGGGCACCTTCTCCCCGGGACGAACGCGCAGGATGTCGCCGATGTGCACATCGGTCAGGGGAACGTCCTCCTCGCTGCCGTCCGGACCGATGCGGCGAGCGGTCTTTGCCTGCAGTCCGAGCAGCGCCCGGATGGCGGCAGAAGTCTGCGACCGGGCCCGCAATTCAAGGACCTGGCCGAGCAGGGTCAGCGAGACGATTACCGACGCAGCCTCGAAATACACGGCAACGCGCCCGCCCTCCCGAAATGCCTCGGGAAACAGGTCGGGCGCGGCCGTCCCGAGAACGCTGTAGACATACGCTGCCGCAACGCCAGTCCCGATCAGCGTCCACATGTTGGGATTGCGGCTGCGTAGGGAGCTTGCCCAGCGGACGAAGAACGGCCAGGCGGCCCAAAGAACGACCGGCGTCGACAGCGCGAGCTCCAGCCACGACATCGTGCGCGGCGCCAGCGGAACGAACCGATGCCCACCCATCGCGAGCACCACCCCAATGATGCTCAACGGCAGCGTCCACCAGAAGCGGCGGGTGAAATCCTCGAGCTCGGGATTCCTTTGCTCCTCGATGGATGGCAGCTCGGGCTCGAGGGCCATGCCGCAGATCGGGCAATGGCCGGGGGCGGGCCGGCGAATCTGCGGATGCATCGGACAAACGTAGATCGTGCCGGCGGGCCCCGGCTCCTGCCTGGGTGGCGCCACGTCCTGGGGTCGACGGTCGTGCTGCGCGGCATGCTCGTTCATCGTGGCCTCCGGTCGGAGTCGAGCAGTTCGACGCTTACGGATACGCGTGGTAGACACGCGTCGCTCCGTCGGCCTGGAAGAGCAAGACTTGATACGGGCTGGGGCGCGAACTGTCCATCCCGGGTGCGCTTGCCGGCATCCCCGGAACCGCCAAGCCCAGTGCCTTCGGTCGTTCGGCGAGGAGCTTCCGAATATCCGCCGCGGGGACGTGTCCCTGGACCACGTACCCATCGACGAGCGCGGTGTGACAGGCCGCAAGGGCTGCCGGAACGCCAGCCCTTGCGCGAAACGCGTCGACGTCAGAAACCTCGTTGACCGTGACCGGGAAGCCATTGGCGCGCATATGCTTCACCCACTCGCCGCAGCAACCGCAGGTCGGGCTTTTGTACACGTCGACGTTCGGCGCCGCGGCTGCCATGGCCACCCGGTTCCCGGCCAAAGCGGCCACCACGGCGACACCCAGAAAAGTCCTCCGCTTCATGGAATGCTCCTTCGTCGTTGACTTGAATTTGCGGCGACCGCGCATGCTCATCATTCACTCACTCCTCAGCGCAACTGCCAGCCAAACACCCGCGGCGCAGGCTCGCCGGCCCTCAGGATCTTGAGCTCGATGCGGATCGGGGGTGGTTCCACCGCCTTGAACTCCAGCGTGCCTTTGCGATGGTGCCCACCCGGAGGATCCCCGCGCCAGTCGAGCGGCGACAATGCGGCGCCGTTGTCGGCCACGAGTGAAGCGCTTTTCACGAGGTCGTCGCTGAGATCGCCTGAGTGTGTCTCGAGCTCGATCTCGAAGCTCCAGCGCTCGCCGGTCACGGCAGTCGGCGTGGCCT
The DNA here is from genome assembly GCA_035470905.1 of Casimicrobiaceae bacterium. GTDB lineage: Bacteria > Pseudomonadota > Gammaproteobacteria > Burkholderiales > Casimicrobiaceae > VBCG01. The sequence goes on along the minus strand of DATIQL010000257.1, from coordinate 6,241 downwards.
TGACGGTCACCCCGGACGCCGTGCTCGATTGCGTCGCGAGCGGCGCCGCGGTCACGCTGGTCGCAAGCAGCGCCAGCAAAAATGCGACGAACAGGTTCAGGGGATAGCGCATTTGGCATGCTCCTTCGCTGCTGCGGCCAGCCTCCTCCCGATGTAGGCGAGGCCGGCCGCGTTGAACGCCAGCCCGACCCAGAAGAATTGGACCTGGTACTGGCTGACGAACGTGACCAGGCCGGCGGCACCGAGGATCGACGCCAGATTGACGAGGTAGTGGGTGCAGCACGACACCATCGCGGCGGCCGAGGTGGTGCCGGAAGTCGCCATCACTGTCTTGGTCCCGGCGGCGCCCGCGACCAGTTCCCGCAAGCGCACGAACAGCCCCACCTGCAGGGCAAATCCGACGCCGAGCGGCACGATGTAATACCAGTACTGGGTGAATTGCCCGAGCGTGAATGACCAGCCGGAGACCAGCGTCAGGACACCGAAGTAGATGGCCATCAGCGCCGTGAAGGCGACAGCTCCCCAGACCAGTGGCCCAAGCCAGAACCTCGTCGTCCCAAACGAAGTGCCGTGCAACGCATGGTCGTGGTTCATGTCGTGCTCCGATGCGCATTGCGTTTGTCGCTCATCATCACGAAGCGCGTCGGATGCGATCAAGCGCCCAGATCGCGCTTGCGTTCCTCGAATTCCTTCTTGTCGATCTCGCCCCGCGCGTAGCGCTCCCTGAGGATTTCGAGCGCGCGATTGCCGGGTGCGTGACCGCCCCCGCCCTGCGGCCTGCGAAACAGCCATTTCGCGAGCAATACGATGCCGAGGATGATCAAGACCCACCACAACAGCATCCAGATCATGCCGAAGGCCCCGCCCTGGCCCCAGCCGTAGCTGCCCATCATTCCGGGTCCGTAGCCGCCGGGCTGCGCGCGCGCCAGCGGAACGGTGACTGCGATCGCAACAGCCGTGAGCAGCGCGGCAACGGTAAGCTTCTTCATCGGACGCGTCCTCGCGATGGTCTTGGGAAGAGCGGCAGCACGTTGCGTGATCATCTTCATCTCCATTGGAACGTTTGCGGAAAGCGGAGCCGCGTTCGCGCGGAGGTGAAGCGTGCCGATGGCACGCATCCGGCCCGCGCCGGAACGCACGCATGCAGGGCGGAGCTGCTCCGCCCCGCGATACAGCGCGGGCTAAAGCCGCAAGCGGGTGAAGTGCAGGATGGGCGGCACATCCGAAGACGGGTGTGCGGCCGGCGCCGGCAGGAATGCGGGCGGAAGGGCGAGGACGACGTGGACGTTGGTGGCCGCAGCGATTGGCAACTGCGCGGCGGATTGCCCGCCGCTCGATGGAATCTTGCCGACAACCGGCACATCGGACGTGCAGAATTGCTCGCAGCCGACTGGCATGCCTTCATCGGAGGAACAGGTGCCCAGGCTCGTGACGCCCACCTCACTCGGCGTCAAACCGAGCTCGGTCAAGGTACAGGCATGCACAGCGCCCACGAACAGCGCGAAGAGCCATACGCCGAGTGCGAACCCGGTAACGGCCCTGTGCCGCCTGCGGCGCGGCTTAAACATGCCCGTGCGTCCTCTTCACGAGGCCCACTTTAGTCCTCATGTCGGCGCGATGGCGTTGATCCACATCAACGGCGATGCCAGCCGCAATTTGCAGCAGGCGCCGTGGCGTTGCGCCTTGAGGTTGCGACGTAAGATACGTCGAACCAGACCGCGGAGCCCCCGGGCGCCCGGCTCGAGATCGATCGAGGAGGAGAAACTCCATGGGTGTTGCAGTCGTAACGGGTGCAAGTCGCGGGATCGGCCTCGAGCTCGTCCGGCAGCTCGAGGCGCGAGGAACGAGCGTCGTTGCCGTATGCCGGAAGAAATCGGCGGAGCTCGACGCGCTGGGAGTGCGCGTCGAAAGCCCGATCGACGTCACCGAGCCTGCTTCGTGGTCGAAGCTCGCCGCGCGGCTCGCCCACGATGACATCGACCTCCTGGTCCAGAACGCCGGCATGCTCGTCGCCGACTCTTTCGAAGACGTCGACCTGGACAAGGTGCGCGCGCAATTGGAGGTCAATGCCATTGCACCCCTCTTCGTCACCCGGGCGCTCGCCCCGCGCCTGCACGCGGGCTCCAAAGTCGCGCTGATCACCAGTCGCATGGGTTCCATTGGCGACAATGGCTCGGGTCGATACTACGGCTACCGCATGAGCAAGGCTGCCCTGAACGCGGTTGGCGTCTCCCTGGCCCACGACCTCAAGCCGCGAGGGATCGCCGTAGTCCTCCTTCATCCGGGCTCTGTGCGCACCGAGATGACCCGCGGGCACGGCATGATCGAAACGGACGAGTCCGTCCGCGGGCTCCTTCAGCGCATCGACGAGCTCCGGCTGGAGACCACCGGACGATTCCTGCATCAGAACGGCGAAGTCCTGCCGTGGTGAATCCGCGACGTCGGTGAGCCGCGGATCGCAGCCGCGCGCGGCCCGATCGCCGACTGCAGCGATCGGGCAGCTTTCGGCGCCGGTGCCGGCTACTCAGGGAGCAGCTCGCCCGATCCGCCCATCTCCTTGGGCACATCCCGCATCTTGGGGAGCCCGTCCCTGATGGGCAGGACGGTCTCCTGATAGTGAACGTGAAGCTTCGGCTCGTGGCGATAGGTCGGGATCGTGGCGGCGTAGACGTCGACCAGTCCCCACTGCGGGTGGTCCGTCATCAGGTGTCCGCCGCAGATCTTGCAGAACTTGCGGTAGCTCTTTTCCGTCTTGTGATAGACGCCGATGTTGCCCTCGCCCTTGGTGACCGTCACCGCCTCGGGCTTCCAGAGGCTGAACGCGTTGACCGGCGCTGCCGCCCAGCTCCGGCACGACGCGCAATGGCAGTAACCCGCCGCGACCGGGTCGCCGGTCACGGTTAGCTCGACGGCGCCGCAGAAGCAGCTTCCCTTGTGAGTCTGGCCCATGGCCCCCCCCTTGTGTGTATTGGCACCCCGGTGCTGCAAGACGAGTATTGAAGTTGCGGGCGTGCGAGTCAACCATCGGCCCGGCCGGACGAACCCGATCGCCAGAGCCTCGTCTCGTCGACGGCGCCAGACGGCATTTCGGCATTGCGATGGAAGAGGCCCGGGCCATGACGGGCACGCCCGAGGTCGCGCCTATGACCTCCCCGCCGCCCGGCTGGCGGCTTCGCGCCAGCCGATGAAGCGCTCGGGCGGAATCGCCCGGCGACCGGCGACACGCTCGACGGCGAGACGGATGTCCGAGGTGCTGCCGGCCTTGAGTGCGGCGTCCACGAAAAGCTGCTCGAGGACGTCCTGCTGGGTGTGGCTGCCGCCGAGTCTGTACATGCCACCGATGGCCGGACGCATCAGGGCGACGGCCTCTGCGTGGCGTCCGGCAGCGTGGGCGAGCTGGGCCTCGGCGATCGGCAGCACGTAGTCGCGCAGGATGGGCGGGACGGTGCCGCGGCCCTGGGCGTTGGCGCGCATGGCCTCGATCATGCGCTCCGCGGCGGCGGTGCGGCCGGTGGCGGTCAGCGCCATCAGCCAGTGCGGGAGGGTGAAGGCGGACTGGCAGTCGCCGATCCGCGCCTCCGCCTTGTCGGCCAGCTCCTCCCAGCGGTTGCCGACATCGATCCCCAGGCGCTGCAGGCGGAAGAGCATCGACGCCGCGTTCTGCACGTCGATGTAGACGTCCGGCGCGGCGACCGTGAGCGGTGCGGCCAGGTTGCGGAAGCGGGTGTCGTAGAGATCGAGCGCAGCAGCATGGTCACCGTGCTCGAGCTTGAACAGGGCGAGGTGCCACCAGAGGTGGTGCTGCAGGTTGTGGCTGCCCTCCCAGTTGGGTGCGAGCGTGGTGAGCCACGCTATGCCTTCGCTGCGGCGGCCCTGCGACTCCAGCACATGGGCGACGGCGTGCGCGGCCCACAGATCGCCGGGGTCGAGCTCGATGGCGCGGCGGCCGCATGGCTCGGCGGCGAGATGGCTCCCGGCCTCCTCCAGGGCGAAGCAGCGGCAGGCGAGCATCGATGCGTAGCCCGGAATGTCTTCCGACCAGGCCGGGATCACGCGCTCGACCGAGGCGACCATGTCCTGCGGGCGGCCCAGCCAGAAATTGGCGAAATGGGCGAGGCGGAAGGCGACCACATCCTGCGGATGGATGCGCAGGATCGACTCCCACAAGGCGATGGCACGATCGATCTCGCCCTCGGCCCAGGCGGTCAGGGCGGCGATGTGGCTGCGCTCGCGCGCCGTGGCCCCGGCGGCCAGCGACTGCCCGGTACGCGCCGACTCGACGGCAAGCGCAACGCTGGCCTGTTTGAAGGCGAGCATGGCCAAGTAGCCCTTCATGCAATGCGCGAGTGCGAAGTCCGGATCGGCCACGAGCACGGCTTTGAGACGGTCAGGCGTATCGGCGCGCTGCGTGAGGTAGCCGGTGACGAGGTGGTCGAAGGCCACGGCCGCCTTGGCGCTGGCAGTCGAGAGCGGGAGACCGCGGGCATCGAGATGCATGGTGTGGTTCCTCGTGGACATTGCCCAAATACCCGTCCCAATCGAGCAACTTGGGGGGATGATACTTGCTCGCCCTGCGGCGGGGTGGGCCGGAAGTCGTCGGCTCGTGGCCCGTCCGCAGCAACAGGCGACGGTCGCGATTCGACCCCTGCCGTTCTTTCGATCCTCGCGGGATCGGATGCTCAGGACGGGCCTGACTGATTTGCCAGGGATCGATGGCGCACCGACTTGCAGAAGGAGAACGGACATGACGATACGCATCGGAGACGTAGCGCCCGATTTCACGGCTGAAACAACGGAAGGAACGATCAGGTTTCACGAGTGGATCGGGGATAAATGGGCCATCCTGTTTTCCCATCCGAAAGATTTCACCCCGATCTGCACGACCGAGCTCGGATACATGGCCGGCTTGAAGCCGGAGTTCGACAAGCGCAACACCAAGATCATCGGCCTGAGCGTCGATCCCGTCAGCGACCACCGGAAATGGGTCGGCGATATCCAGGAGACGCAGGGGCACGCCGTCAATTACCCCCTCATCGGCGATCAGGATCTTTCGGTGGCGAAGGCCTACGACATGATCCATCCCGAGGCGAGCGGCGGCGCGCGCACTGCCGCCGACAACGCCACGGTCCGCTCGGTGTTCATCATCGGACCCGACAAGAAGGTGAAAGCGATGCTGATCTATCCGATGAGCTCCGGCCGCAACTTCGATGAAGTGCTGCGCCTGCTCGATTCGATTCAATTGACCGCCAGGGAATCCGTCGCGACGCCAGTGAACTGGAGACCTGGCCAGGACGTGGTCATTCCCGCATCGGTGTCCGACGAGGATGCCAGGAAGAAATATCCGCAGGGTTTTAGGACGCTGAAACCTTATTTGCGGATGGTGTCATTGTCGAAATAGGCATTCCCTCCGGCGTTGGGAACCTGCGCCGCCGGTCCTGCCTGCCCGTCGTCACGGGGTGCGCCCCTGCGACGACGGGCTGAACGCGCCGAGCGACGCGATTCCTGTACCGCCTGCGGTAAATCCGTCGAATCAAGACCTTGGTGCGCACAGTCGCAGCTCGCGCAGCCGGTCGCGATTCGCGACGGGCGGCCCGCCCAGTTGCCGAACCGATCGGTCGCCAACCGCCGGCTTGCCGCTCCCCGCATCGACGGCGCACACTTTCGACTCGGCGGGCCTACCGGCTTGCGGCGCCCCTTTCGGGAGTCGCGAACCCGCCATCATTTCGCAGGAGGGGCCATGGACACGACGCGGGCTGCGTTGCTGCAGTGCGGGTTCTTCGTGGCGCTGGGCGTTTGCTGCGCCTGGGTATGGGCGCAAACGCCCGGCCGGGACATCAGCGTCCATGTCGAGAAGGATGGCAGCGCTTTCGTGGTCACCGCCGCGCTGACGGTGGCGGCGAACGCCGATGAAGTCTGGGCCGTCCTGACCGACTACGACCACATGGCGCAGATACTTTCGAACGTGGACGCGAGCGAGATCACCAATCGCGACGGCAACACGATCGAGGTCACGCAGAAGAGCCACGCCAATATCGGCGCGCTGCGCATATCGCAGGACAGCGTGCGTCAGGTCGAACTCTCACCCAAGCACGAAATCCGCTCGCGCAACTCCTGGTATTGCCGTCGCGTCTGGGATTCGACCGCTTCCGGAGTGATGGCCGCCGCCGAAAACCCGCCCGCCACGAATTTGCCGTGCACGGTGACCTTGATGACGCCATCCTCCTCGGCGATCCGGGTGGTG
>DATIQL010000256.1:0-14589 GCA_035470905.1 Casimicrobiaceae bacterium | reverse complement strand
GCATACGAGGGTTCGATTCCCTTCACCCGCTCCATCCGCCGGCAGCCCGCGGCACGGCCTGTCTTCCTGCGGCTTGCGTCGCGCGGGTGCCTTGCACGGATTGCCGCTGCATTACGGCCGGATGTACGCCCAGCCTTCCTGCTCGCGCCGCATGATCTCGATGACGCCGCCGGGGACGAACCCGACGGTGTCCAGCATGTCCGCCTTGGTGAGTTTCATCGCGTGCATGGTGTTCTCGCAGGCCTCGAACTTGACGCCCGCCTTCGTGGCGTCGCCGATCCGGTTGCCTACCAACGATTCCGCCTTGAACATGTTGATGCCCGGGCCGTAGGCGACGATCTCGACGTCGACGTTCTTCGGGCCCAGCGCCTGCTGGAGGTTGTGCGCGTTGTTGAGCGCCAGGTTCCATTTGGCGGGATCGTTGTCGCTGACCTGCATGACGACGCGGTCGCGCTTGGCGGTTTCCGCTGCATTGGCGCCCACGGGTGCGAGCACGCACGCGGCGAGTCCGAGGGCCATCAGGGCGATCGCCGTGCGCCGTGGCGAGGGTTTGGTAATCATCGAAAGGGTGCCTCCAAGTATGGTCGATTCCGGCCTTACCCCGGCCAGTATCCGCATTATGCAGGGGGCCACGGGGAACTGTGCAAGTCCGGCCAGCCGGTAGAATGGCGGCTCGATGCGCCACACGCACGTCCCCACGTCGTCGATCCTGCTGATCCTCGGGTCCGTCCTGTGCTTCACGATGCTCGACACCATCACGAAGTACATGACCCAACGCTATTCCGTCCCGGTCCTGGTGTGGGCGCGGTATACGGTCCAGCTCCTCGCTATGCTGGTGTGGCTCGGCCCCAGCATGCGCCTCAAGCTGTTCCACACCAGGCGCCTGTCGCTGCAGGTCGTCCGCGGCGGGGTGCTGCTCGCATCGTCGCTGTGTTTCGTCGGCGCGCTGCGCTCGCTGCCGCTCGCCAACGCGACGGCGCTCAACTACACGACCCCGGTGCTGGTCGTCCTGATGGCGAGGCTTGTCCTGGGCGAGCGGATGACGCCGGCGCGCATCGCGTTCGTCGCCGCGGGGCTCGCCGGGATGCTGCTGATCGTGCGGCCCGGCAGCGACGTGTTCCGCGGCGCATCGCTGCTCGCCCTGCTGGCAGCGCTGTGCTACGCGAGCTACCAGATCATGACCCGGGTCCTCTACGGCGAGAATCCGCGCATATTGCTGTTCTATCCCGCGGTGGTGGGCGCCGCGGTCATGACCCTGGTGGCTCCCGGCCTCGACTGGCCAGCCCATATGCCCTGGCAGCATGCGGCGCTGATCGTCATCGGCGGACTGTTCGGCACGCTCGGGCACTTCCTGTTCATCCTGGCCTTCCAGCACGGGCCCGCGTCGGCGCTGACGCCTTTCACCTACATGCAGCTCGTCTGGGCGACGTTGATGGGCTGGGCGGTTTACGGGTATTTTCCCGACGGCCCGACCATCGCCGGCATGGGTGTCATCGGTCTCAGCGGCCTGCTGATCACGCTGCACGAGCGCCGGCGCGCGCTCGCCCGCATTGCCGGCCCGGTCACCGTGCAATGACCGGCCCGGGCGCACTCATCATCCACGGAGAAGAACAATGAATCGACCGAGAATCGGTTTCGCGGGCATCGGCATGATGGGCCACGGCATCGCGAAGAACCTCGTCACCAAGGGCTATCCGCTGGCATTGAAGCTGCATCGCAACCGCGCGATCGCGCAGGACCTGCTCGCCGCGGGCGCGACCGAGGCTTCGAGCCATGCCGAGCTCGCGCGCGGAGCGGACATCGTCATCCTGTGCGTCACCGGCGCGCCCCAGGTCGAGGAGGTCGTGTTCGGCGCGGACGGGCTCGCGAGCGGTGCGAAGGAGAGGCTCGTCATCGTCGACACGTCGACCAGCGAACCCGCGACGACGACCAAGATGCGCGAGGCGCTGGCGCCCAGGGGTGTCCGCTTCGTCGACGCGCCGCTGACCCGCACCCCGGTCGAGGCCGAGCAGGGACGGCTCAACGTCATGGTCGGCGCGGACGACGCGACTTTCGCGCAGCTCTCACCGGTCTTCGCTGCCTTCTGCGAGAACATCATCCACGCCGGACCGCCCGGCCACGGCATCGCGCTGAAGCTCATCAACAACTTCGTCGCGCAGGCGTTCTGCGCGGCACTCGCGGAGGCCTGTGCGGCGGCCGCCAAGTCGGGGCTGTCGATCCGCAGGCTGCACGAGGTCCTCTCGGCCGGGTCCCTCAACTCGGGCATGCTGCAGATGATCGTCGGCAGGATGCTCGAGGGCGACCTCTCCGGGCTCAAGTTCACGCTTTCGAACGCGGCGAAGGACCTGCGCTACTACACGCATTTCACCGAGTCGATGATGATTCCCTCGGTGATGGGCGAGGCGGTGCACCAGAGCCTGGTGACGGCAAACGCGCTGGGTTTCGGCGATAAGTACGTCGCATCGCTGATCGAGGCCCAGGAAAAGCTCGCGGGCGTCGCGATCGTCCCGCGCTGACATGAGCGGCGCGCGTCGCGAGGACCGGAAACCGGGATGAACGCTGCCGGCAATGCCGCCTACGCCGAGTTCGCGCTTGCGGTGGCGCGCGAGGCGGGTGCATCGATCCTTCCGCATTTTCGGGCTCCGATCGCCGTCGACGACAAGGGCGGCGCCAAGGGCTACGACCCGGTCACCGAGGCCGATCGCAGCGCGGAAGCGGTGATCCGCCAGGCGATCCAGCGCGACTACCCGGGCCACGGCATCGAGGGCGAGGAGCAGGGCGTCGAGCCGGGGACCGTTGCCGCGAGCTGGGTGATCGACCCGATCGACGGCACGAAGAGCTTCATCCTCGGTCAGCTGCACTGGGCGACACTGATCGCGCTCAACGACGGGACGCGACCCGTCGTCGGTGTCGTCCATCAGCCCTATGTCGACGAGTCGTTCGTCGCCTTCGACCGGGTGTCCGAGTGGCGCCGCCAAGGGCAGCGGCGGCGGCTTGCGACCCGTCGCTGTCCGCGGATCGAGGACGCGATCGTCGCGACCACCGACCCCCGGCATTTCGTTTCGCCGCGGCAGATGCACGCGTGGCGCGCCGCCACCGACGGCACGCGCCTCGTGCGCTACGGCGGCGACTGCTACTGCTATACGCAGCTCGCGATGGGCCTGACCGACATCGTGATCGAGACCGGTCTGCAGCCCTACGACGTGCAGGCGCTGATCCCGCTGATCGAGTACGCTGGCGGCGTGATCACCAACTGGGAGGGTGGCTCGTGCCAGCGCGGCGGCGATGTCCTCGCCTGCGGCGATCCCGGTTTGCACGCCGAGATCCTGCGCCGGATCGCATTGCGATGAGACCGCGGGCCCGGATTCGGCGATGAAGCTTCTGATCCTCGGCGGCACCCGCTTCCTCGGCCGGCACCTGGTCGAGGCCGCGCTCGCGCGTGGACACGACGTGACCATCTTCACGCGCGGCAGGATGCCGGTTCCCTGGCAGCAGCGGGTGACGGCGCTCACCGGCGATCGCGATCCGAAGATCGCCCCCGGACTCGCGGCGCTCGAAGGCCTGGACTTCGATGCCGCCGTCGATTGCTCGGGCTACGTCCCGCGCGTGGTCGAGGCGAGCGCACGTCTTCTCGCCTCGCGCGTCGCGCGCTACCTGTTCGTCTCGTCGCTGTCGGTGTACGCCGACGTGTCGCGGCCGGGCCTGGACGAGCGCACGCCCGTCGCCACCCTCGCCGACCCCGCGACCGAGGACATCCTGCCGAATTACGGGGCCCTCAAGGCGGCCTGCGAAACCGCCGTCGCCCATGTCTTCGGGACGCGGGCGACCCAGGTCCGGCCCGGGCTGATCGTCGGCTCATTCGATGCGACCGACCGCTTCGGCTACTGGGTCGCGCGCTTCGTGCAGCCGGCGCTGCTCGGCGACCGCGCATCGAGGGCCGTGGTGCCGGCGCCGCCGGGCCGGCCGCTGCAGTTCATCGATGCCCGCGACCTCGCCGCATTCATCCTCGACCTGGCCGAGCGCGACATGCCGGGGACCTTCAACGCCTGCAGTGCGCGCGGGCAGTGGACGATGGGCGATCTCGTCGACACGCTGTGCGCCGTCGCACCGGCTCCGCCGGCGCCTGCGTGGATCGACGAGGCGACACTCGTCGCCGCAGATGTTGCGCCGTGGGTCGGCCTGCCGCTGTGGCTTCCGGCGAGCGAACCCGACAGCGCGGGCTTCATGGAAATGGATTGCTCGCGCGCAGAGGCGGCGGGATTGGCCACGCGCCCGCTGCGCGAGACCGTTGCCGATGCCGCGGCGTGGCTCGCTTCGCGCGACAACACCGGCGCGTGGAAGCAGGTGCTGGGCGCGCAGGCCGAACGACGGATCCTCGGCGCCGCGGCGTAGACGCACGCTGCCGGCCGTGCTGCGCGCCGCGCCGGGCGCGGATCGGCGCGGTTTTGCGCTACGATCGGCCGTATCGCGATCAGGCCGAGGCCAACCATGGAAACCGCAACCGCCACGGATCTCTGGGACAATCCGCTCGGGACCGACGGGTTCGAGTTCATCGAGTATGCGGCGCCCGACCCGGTCGCGCTGGGCCGGCTGTTCGAGCAGATGGGTTTCACCGCCATCGCGCGCCATCGGTCGAAGAACGTTCTGCTCTACCGGCAGGGCGACGTCAATTTCATCGTCAACGCCGAGCCCAACTCATTCGCGCAATCGTTCGCGCGCGTCCACGGCCCCAGCATCTGCGCGATCGCGTTCCGCGTGAAGGATGCAGCGCGTGCGTACGAAAAGTGCGTCGACGACGGCGCCTGGGGTGTCGAGGCGCACCCGGGACCGATGGAGCTCAACATTCCCGCGATCAAGGGCATCGGCGATTCGCTGATCTACCTGGTCGACCGCTACACGTCTGCCGAGCATGGCGGCGTGTCGATCTACGACGTCGATTTCGTCCCTCTGCCCGGCGCCGATCCCCATCCGCGCGGCGCGGGACTCACCTACATCGACCACCTGACGCACAACGTACATCGCGGCCGGATGGAGGAGTGGGCGAGTTTCTACGAGAGGCTGTTCAACTTCCGCGAGGTCCGCTATTTCGACATCGAGGGGCAGTTGACCGGCCTGCGCAGCAAGGCGATGGTGAGCCCCTGCGGCAGGATCCGCATCCCGATCAACGAAAGCGCCGACGATCGGAGCCAAATCCACGAATACCTGATCGATTACCGCGGCGAAGGCATCCAGCACGTCGCGCTCGGCACCGACGATGTGCACGCTGCGGTCGAAGCTCTGCGCGCCCGGGGTGTCGCCTTCCAGGACACCCCCGACACCTACTACGACGCGCTGGCCGGGCGTCTGCCCGGACACGGGGAAGACATCGGGCGACTGCGGCGCAACCGGGTCCTGCTCGACGGCTCGCCGGCGAAGGGCGAGATGCTGTTGCAGATCTTCACGTCGACGGTGATTGGCCCGATCTTCTTCGAGATCATCCAGCGCAAGGGAAACCAGGGGTTCGGCGAGGGGAATTTCCGCGCGCTGTTCGAGTCCATCGAACAGGACCAGATCCGCCGCGGCGTGCTGAAAGAAGGGTCCTGATCCCGATTTCAGCGCCCCGATTTCCCTGCCGCAGCGTCTGCGGGCGTGCGGCCTCGGGTCTTGGGAACGCGGCCTGCCGACCGCATCTGCGCGGGGGCGGGCACGCATTTCAGGTGGCAGAACCGCAAGGCAATGCGTGCAATTGCGCATTGATTCTGCTAGAATTCCACGTTTCCCGGGGCTTCGTGCGTTAGTGCTTACTCCTCTCGGATTCTCGCTGCTGCGCCAACTGTCGGACGGCGCTTTCCACTCGGGCGAAGACCTCGCCGCGACGGTGGGATTGACGCGCGCCCGCGTGTCGCAGCTCCTGAAGCAGGCCGAGACCGCGGGCCTGGCACTCGAGCGGGTGCGGGGGCGGGGCTACCGGTTGCTCGCCACCCCCGATTTTCTCGATGCGGAGGAGGTCCGCAAGGCGCTGCGCATGCTTGGCGTCCAGGTCGCCGCAGCCGACGCCAAGGCGCCGCTGCTTCCGGCGGCGAACGACGACGATCTGGCGCTGCCGTCGGGGTCTCCGGCGATCGAGCCCCATCCCGCCATTTCCGTCGAAGTGATCGACCAGGTCGACTCGACATCGAGCGAGCTGCTGCGTCGCGCCGCGCGTCGCGACATCCACGGTGCGCTGCTGGCCGCCGAATGGCAAACCGCGGGTCGAGGTCGCCGGGGCCGGGTGTGGAGCGCCGTCGCCGGGGGCAGCCTCACTTTCTCGCTGGGTTGGCGCTTCGAGCAGGGCGCGGGATTCGTCGCAGGGCTTTCGCTGGCCGTCGGCGTTGCCGTCATCCACGCGTTGGAAGCCGAAGGCCTCCCGGGTGTCGAGCTGAAATGGCCGAACGACCTGATCCACCGCCACCTGAAAGTCGGCGGCATCCTGGTCGAGCTGAACGGCGACGCACTGGGGCCGTCGACGGTCGTCGTCGGCGTCGGCCTCAACGTCCGGCTCCCGACCGCGATGAAGCGCGATATCCCGCAGCCGGTCAGCGACCTCACCGCAGTCGCAGGGCGCGGTGCGCCCGTGATCGACCGCAACCGCCTGCTGGCGAGGCTCGCCAAGGAGCTCGCGACGAGCCTGTCCACGTATGCGCAGCATGGCTTCGCGCCATTCGCGGCCGAGTGGCAGCGCCGGCACGCGTATCAGGGGAAACCCGTCAAGCTGCTGCTTCCCGATGGCGCCAGCGTCAAGGGCACCGTGGCCGGGGTCGACAGCACCGGTGCGCTGGTGCTGGCCGATGGTCCGCGGCGGGCCCGCTTTCTCGCCGGTGAGATCTCCCTGCGTCGCGCCTGACCCGGGATTCGCGCGCGCGGCCGCATCGTCGGCGGCTGCGCGGCGCTCCTGCACCTCGGTCCTCTCCCCAACCCTCTCCCGCACGCGGGAGAGGGGGTAGCGCCGCAGTGCGACCGTGAACGAAGTCCTGGTCATCGACGTCGGCAACAGCCGGATGAAGTGGGGGTTGCGTGGCCCGCGCGGATGGGTCGCGCAGGGTGCTGTCGCGAATCAGGACATCGGCTCGCTTGCGGTTCGCGACTGGCAGAACCTCGAGCGGCCGGCACGCGCGGTGGGAGTCAACGTCGCCGGGGAGGCGGCGCGGGTCCGGGTCGAAGGACAGCTTGCGCGCTGGCGGCTGACGATGGAATGGCAGCACGCAAGCACCCAGGCGGGTGGCGTCGTGAATCGCTATGCCGACCCCGCGCGGCTCGGTGCCGATCGTTGGGCATCCCTCGTGGCGGCTCGCCGGCGCGAGATGGCCCGGGGCGCGCCACCGCGCCCGGCGATCGTCGTCAATGCGGGGACGGCGGTGACCGTCGACGCGCTCGATGCCGATGGCGTCTTCCATGGCGGCCTGATCGTGCCGGGGATCCATCTGATGCTGCAATCGCTGGCCGACAACACGGCCGCGCTGCGCGTCGCGCCCGGAACCTTTCAGGATTTCCCGACGAGCACGCCCGACGCCCTGCGCTCGGGCGCCTTGCAGGCGGTCTGCGGGGCGATCGAGCAGATGCGCGGCAAGCTCGCGCCGCAAGGGTCCGAGGGGTCCGAGGTCGTCTGCTACCTGGCTGGCGGCGGTGCGCACGAGATTGCCCCCCAGCTGTCGCCTCCGATCGAGCGCGTGGATAATCTGGTGCTCGAAGGCGTGCTCGTCCTCGCCTCGCAGTCGCGATAGCGAGGGCGCTGCGCGACGGCGCTGCATGCTCCAACCGTCCGCGGCCGGATCCCGATACGATGCGCCTCGCCGTATTCCTGCTCCTCTTCGCGAATGCATTGCTCTTCGCCTACGCGCGCATCGACGGCGCATCGGTCAGCGAGGCGGGGCGGCTCGCCGAGCAGGTCCATCCCGACAGCATCAAGCTGCTGACGCCGCGTGAGGTCGCAGCGCTGGGTCTCGACAGGGGCCAGGGGGCCGCGCGCGCCGGGACGCCGCCGCAGACGCCCCCCGGCGGGCAGTCGCAGGCAGCCGCGCAGACACCGACCCAGGCAGCCAGCCAGGGGTCCGCGCAAGCGCAGCCGCAGGCCCCTTCCTCTGCCGCCCCTGCCGATGTATGCGTCCAATGGGGGCCATTCTCCGACGTCGATCGCGCCAAGGCGCAGGCCGATCTCGATCCGCTGAAGCTCGGTCACGCCCTGTCGCAGCGCCAGGTGATCGTGACCGATGCGTGGTGGGTCAGCCTGGGACCGATCGCGACTCGCGCGGCCGCCGATCGCCGTGTCGCCGACCTGCGCGCGCAGGCAATCGACGATCTGTCGGTCGTGGACACGGGTGACGGACAGTTCGCGGTATCGCTGGGCATCTTCCGCACCCAGGACGCCGCCAGCGTGCGCGTGCAGGCCCTGGCTGCGCGAGGCGTCGCCGGCGCGCGTGCGGCGCCCAATCCGCGTTCGATCACAAAGACGATGCTCGTGGTTCGCAATCCGCCGACAGGCGTCGCGGCGAAGCTCGAAGCGTTGCGGGGCAAATACCCGGGCAGCGAGCTGCGGACCGGTCCGTGCACGTGATACGCGCCGTGGACGGCCCTGCCGATATCGCAGCGGCAAGGTCCCTGTTCGAGGAATACGCCGCGGCGCTGGGCGTGGATCTCTGCTTCCAGGGCTTCGCCGGCGAACTCGGCGGCCTTCCGGGGGATTACGCCCCGCCGTGGGGGCGCCTGCTGCTCGCGCGTCGCGGGAGCGTCGACGCCGGGTGCGTCGCGCTGCGGCCCCTGCGCGATGCTGCCGACGAGCCCTCGGACGTCGGCGAGATCAAGCGCCTCTACGTCCGCCCATCCGCCAGGGGCAGCGGCCTCGGGCGCACGCTGATGGAGGCGATCATCCAGCAGGCGCGCGCGATCGGCTACCGCGAGTTGAGGCTCGACACGCTGGCGACGATGGGCGAGGCACGGGCCCTCTATGCGTCGCTCGGCTTTCGCGAATGCGACCCGTACTGCGACAACCCGATACCGGGCGCCACCTGGATGGCCCTTCCGCTGCGCTGAAACCGGATCGGGGCGTCGCCCGGGGGGCTCAGGTCTGTTCCCAGGGCAGGCCTTCCTTGCGCCAGCCTCCCACCGTTCCGCGATGGTGATCGTCGTCGAGCGGTCCTTCGAAGCCGTCGAGGACGTTGTAGACGTCGGTGAAGCCCGCCCTCTCCAGTTCCTTGCCCGCGGCGACCGAGCGCTGGCCGCTGCGGCAGATGAGGACGATCGGGCGGTTCATGCTGGCCACTTTCTTCACCTGCCCGACGAAATGCGGGTTGACGTCCCAGTCGGGGGCCTCGTTCCACGCGACGTGATGGGCGCCCGCCGGATGACCGACGAACAGGTATTCCATTTCGCTGCGGCAGTCGATCATCACCGCCTGCGGGTGCTGATGCAGGAAATCGTGGGCTTCCCGGGGTTTCAGATGCTTCATTGTCGGATGT
Source organism: Casimicrobiaceae bacterium (assembly GCA_035470905.1). Lineage (GTDB taxonomy): Bacteria > Pseudomonadota > Gammaproteobacteria > Burkholderiales > Casimicrobiaceae > VBCG01. Next base: position 5,119 of record DATIQL010000256.1, on the reverse strand, counting down.
GCTGCTGCTCGATGTAGGTCGGCGATGGCGCGATGTGCCGAGGGTTGGACTCTGGGCGCGACGGACCGAATGCTAGAATGAAAAATCAGAATCTGAGCCCGACGCGGGCTGGAATTGCGCTCGAGGCGCCGCATCCCGTGCCGGTGGCGCAGGCGTTTCCGCCCGACGTACAGCCCCATGCAACCGGATCATACCGCTGAAATCGCGCGACTTCTTTCCCAGCGCATTCTGGTCCTCGACGGTGCGATGGGAACGATGATCCAGCAATGCCGCCTCTCGGAAAGCGATTTCCGCGGTCCTTTCCACGATCACCCCCACGACCTCAAGGGCGACAACGATGTCCTTTCGGTCACCCGGCCCGACACGGTGCGTTCGATCCATGACGCCTATCTCGAGGCGGGGGCCGACATCATCGAGACGAACACCTTCAACTCGACGAGCATCGCGCAGGCCGATTACCGGATGGAGGGCCATGTCGGCGAGATCAACGGATCCAGCGCACGGATTGCCCGCGAGTGCGCGGATCGGTGGACGGCGAAGACGCCTGACCGCCCGCGTTTCGTCGCCGGCGCACTGGGACCGACCAACCGCACCGCGTCGATATCGCCCGACGTCGGCGATGCCAGGGCGCGCAACGTGAGCTACGACGAGCTCGTCGCTGCGTACACGGAGGCCGTCGACGCCCTGATCGTCGGCGGCATCGACCTCATGCTGGTCGAGACGGTATTCGACACGCTGAACGCCAAGGCGGCGCTGTTCGCGATCGAGGATGCGTTCGACCGGCACGGCGGCAGGCTGCCGATCATCTTGTCGGGGACGATCACCGATGCGTCGGGGCGCACGCTTTCGGGCCAGACGCCCGAGGCCTTCTGGAACTCGATCCGCCACGTCCGTCCGCTGGCCGTGGGCCTCAACTGTGCACTGGGTGCGGCGCTGATGCGCCCGTACATCGAGGAGCTGTCGAGGGTCGCCGATACCTACATATCGTGCTACCCGAACGCCGGCCTGCCAAATCCGATGTCGGACACCGGCTACGACGAGACGCCGGGGGAGACCTCGCGCCTGCTCGGCGAATTCGCGCGCAGCGGCTTCGTGAACCTCGTCGGCGGATGCTGCGGAACCACGCCCGCGCACATCCGCGCGATCGCCGATGCGGTCAGGGGCGTGCCACCGCGCAGCCTGCCCTCCCAAGCGGAGCCGGCGCTTGCCTGAGCGCGTGGCCGCTCCTCACTCCAACCCTCTCCGGCGAAGCGGGAGAGGGTGCAAGGCGCGTGAGCGCCGAGCGGGTGAGGGCGCCGGGTGACGCAGCGCAAAGGAACGGCATGTCGCGCGTGATGCGGCTCGCCGGCCTCGAGCCGCTCAACATCGGCGACGACTCGCTGTTCGTCAACGTCGGCGAACGGACGAACGTCACCGGCTCGCGCGCTTTCGCCAGGTTGATCCTGTCGGGCGACTACACGGCCGCCGTCGAGGTCGCCCGCCAGCAGGTGCAAAGCGGCGCGCAGATCATCGACGTCAACATGGACGAGGCAATGCTCGACTCGAAGGCGGCAATGGTCCGCTTCCTGAGCCTGATCGCCGCCGAGCCCGATGTCGCGCGCGTGCCGGTGATGATCGATTCGTCGAAGTGGGACGTGATCGAGGCCGGGTTGAAGTGCGTGCAGGGCAAGCCGATCGTCAACTCGATTTCGATGAAGGAAGGCGAAGCCGAGTTCCTGCGGCAGGCGAGGCTCGTCCTTCGCTACGGTGCCGCGGCGGTGGTCATGTGCTTCGACGAGCGGGGCCAGGCCGACAGCTTCGAGCGCCGGATCGAGGTTGCGCGCCGCGCCTACGATCTCCTGGTCGACACGGTCGGATTCCCGCCCGAGGACATCGTCATCGATCCCAACGTGTTCGCGATCGCCACCGGCATCGACGAGCACGCGGGCTATGCGGTCGATTTCATCCGCGCGACGCGGTGGATCCGCGAGCACCTGCCGCACGCCAAGGTTTCGGGCGGGATCTCCAACGTCAGCTTCAGCTTCCGCGGCAACGACGCGGTGCGCGAGGCTATCCACACGGTGTTCCTCTACCACGCGATCCGCGCCGGCCTGACGATGGGCATCGTCAACGCCGGGCAGCTTGGCGTCTACGACGAACTCGATCCGACGCTGCGATCGCTGGTCGAGGACGTCGTGCTGAACCGTCCCCGTGCCGACGGCGCCAGTGCCACCGAGGCGCTGGTCACCTTCGCCGAGTCGTACAAGGCGCAGGGGAAGAAGGCCGTCGAGGACCTCGCGTGGCGCAACGCGGGCGTCGACCAGCGCCTGACGCACGCGCTGGTCAAGGGCATCACGAACTTCATCGTCGACGACACCGAGGAAGCGCGCGCCGCGGTGGCCGCGCGGGGCGGTCATCCGATCGAGGTGATCGAAGGGCCGCTGATGGCGGGCATGAACGTCGTCGGCGACCTGTTCGGCGCGGGCAGGATGTTCCTGCCGCAGGTGGTGAAGAGCGCACGGGTGATGAAGCAGGCGGTCGCGCACCTGATCCCGTTCATCGAGGCCGAGAAGGCGGCGGCGGGCATTGCCGCAAGGTCCAAGGGCTTGGTCGTCATGGCGACGGTCAAGGGCGACGTCCACGACATCGGCAAGAACATCGTCGGCGTCGTCCTCCAGTGCAACAATTTCGAGGTCATCGACCTCGGCGTGATGGTGCCGTCGCAGAAGATGCTCGCCGCGGCGCGCGAGCACAACGCCGATGCGATCGGATTGTCGGGGCTGATCACGCCGTCGCTCGAGGATATGGCGCACGTCGCCGGCGAGATGCAGCGCGAGGGGTTCACGCTGCCGCTCCTGATCGGCGGTGCGACGACCTCGCGCGTGCACACGGCGGTGAAGATCGCGCCCCACTACACGGCAGGCCCGACCGTCTACGTGCCCGACGCGTCGCGCGCCGTCGGCGTCGTGTCGAGCCTGCTCTCGGCGGATCAGCGCGACGCCTACGTCGCGCAGGTCGCCGAGGATTACGCGGCGATCCGCACGCAGCATGCGGGCAAGCGCGGACCGAAGCTGGTCACGCTGGCGCAGGCGCGTGCGAACGCGTTCGCCGCGGACTGGGCCGGCTACGTTCCGCCCGTGCCGGCGTTCATCGGCCGTCGCTTGCTCGCCAGCGTCGACCTGCGCGAGATCGCGCAGCACATCGACTGGGGACCGTTCTTCCAGGCCTGGGAGCTCTCGGGGCCCTGGCCGGCGATCCTCGACGACCCGCTGGTCGGCGAGGCGGCGCGCAACCTGCACGCCGAAGGCCAGGCGATGCTTGCGCGCATCGTCGACGAGCGCTGGCTCGCCGCCAACGCCGTCGTCGGCTTCTGGCCGGCGAATTCCACGGGCGACGACATCGTGCTGTGGACCGACGAAACCCGCACGGTACCGCTATTCACCTGGCGCAACCTGCGCCAGCAGAACGAGCGTCCCGCGGGCAAACCGAACTACTGCCTTGCCGATTTCGTCGCGCCGTCGGGTTCGGGCCGGCGCGACTACGTCGGCGCGTTCGCGGTCACGACCGGCGCAGCGGTCGAGGAACGCGTCGCGGAGTACAAGGCGGCCAACGACGACTATTCGGCGTTGATGCTGAAATCGCTCGCCGACCGTCTCGCCGAAGCTTTCGCCGAATGGCTGCACCGCAAGGTGCGCACCGAGCTGTGGGGCTACGCGAAGGGCGAGGCGCTCGACAACGCCGCGCTGATCCGCGAGGAGTACCGGGGCATCCGTCCTGCCCCAGGCTATCCGGCCTGCCCCGACCACGCGGTCAAGGGCGAGCTCTTCGCCGCGCTGGACGCGGGCGCGGCGGGCATGGAAGTCACCGAAAGCTACGCGATGCTGCCCGCCGCCTCGGTGTCGGGCTTCTACCTCGCGCATCCCGACGCGCGCGATTTCGCGGTAGGCAAGATCGGGCAGGACCAGATCGAGGATTTCGCCGCGCGCAGCGGCCTCGACCTCGAAGCGGCACGTCGAAGGCTCGCCCCCAACCTCTGAACGGGCTTCAGCGCGGCGTGAATCCGAAGGCGTGTGGAAGCAGGTCCACAAGACTGAACTCCAGGACCGCGGGTCCGTCGCAGATACAGCGGATCCGCGCGTCGCGCCCGAATTCCGCGATCACCTGACGGCAGGCACCGCAGGGGGTGACAGGCTCGGGGGTGGGGGTGTAGACGACCACCGCATCGATGTTGCGGGCACCGTCGGCGATCGCCCTCGACACCGCGTTGCGCTCGGCGCATACGGTCAGCCCGTATGACGCGTTTTCGACATTGCAACCACTCGCGATCGCGCCGTCGCCGGACAATACGGCCGCGCCGACGCGGAAACGGCTGTACGGGCAGTGGGCATGGGCGCTCGCGCGACGCGCAGCGTCCGCGAGCAGCGCCCACTGCGCATCGGAAATCCCGGTCATCGAATCATCCCGTGTTGCGGAACCATCGGTTGTGACGGCAATCGAACGCAGTACCTCCGCCGCCGACCGCAGCATCGATCGTTTCGAACGCGCGGCCGGCATCTGCCTGGAGTCCTACGCCAATGCTCCATTATCGTCTCGAACCGCGCAGCGGTGTCGTCCTGCTGACGATCAACGGCAAGCTCGAAGCCTCCGACTTCGCGTCGCTCGCCTTCACCCTCGATCCGTACATCGAGGAACACGGGAAATTGCGCGGACTGCTGATCGATGCGGCCGCGTTCCCGGGCTGGGACGACATCGATGCGCTGATCGCCCACGTTCGCTTCGTGCGCCGGCACCACCGGCAGATCGAGCGCATCGCGGTCCTCACCGACGACCCCTTCGTCGAGGTTCTGGAGAAGCTCGCCCAGCTGTTCTCCGGCGCCACGATAAGGCGATTCGCGACGCGCAAGCGCGCGCAGGCGCGGGAATGGCTCGCGCACGCGCACCATTAGTGCCAGCCAGCAGCTCGGCTTCCTGGCGCCGACGCGCCCCTTCACCGTGATCGCGCGGGGCGACGCGATGGTGATCGCCCCCGACTCGTACCAGCGGTACGACGGCTTCGCCGACGCGGTGGGCGCGATCGACGCCCAGGCGGTGGCGCGGGTCTACCGCGAGCTGCGGCCCAGCGTCGAGGCGGTGTACCGGG
>DATIQL010000255.1:0-15670 GCA_035470905.1 Casimicrobiaceae bacterium | reverse complement strand
GTGCGACGCCAACCCGCTTCGACTCGATCTCCTCGGCGATGGCGAGCCCCTCGCGCACCAACCCGCGGGCGCGGTCCCCCAATCCGAGACTGATCGATGTCATTGCGAGGTTGGAAAGATCGATGCCAACGATGGCGAGATCTCCCCGCTCGCGGTCAAGAGCCAACGCTTCATCGTAGAGCGCCCGCGCCTCATTCAGTTTCGCCTCCGCAAAGTGCAAATCCGCAAGCCCGCTGAGCGCTCTGGAGAGCTGACGCTTGTTTCCCAGCTGTCGCGAAAGTGCAAGCGACTCTTGCATATGTCCCTTCGCCAAGGCCAAGAACCCTTGGGCGACGAACACCCACCCCAGCAACCGGTGCGCCTCGGCCTCTCTTCCCCTGTCGCCGATCTCCTTGGCGATAGACAGGCTCATCTCCCCGTGATCTTTGGCCTCTCCGTAACGGCCCATAAAATAGCCGGCGTCGCCCGCAAGCCAAAGCGCGCGGCACCGAGCGAGGTTGCGCCCCTGCGCCCCAAGCCGCGCCAGGGCCTCTTTGGCCACTCGATGTTCCAGCGCTATCAGGCCGCGATGCACTAGGTACAGACGCAGCGCGAAGACCAGCTGCACCCCGAGCTCCGCACCGTTGTTGGCGTGATCGCACCAAGCATGCGCGGCCAGAAGGTTTTCGCGCTCATGGTCAATCCGTGCGAACCACGCGCGTTGTTCCGGGCCGACAAGCTCCAACTCGGCCTCCTCGGCCAGCGCCACGTAGAACTCGAGATGGCGATTACGCGCCGCCTGGTCCCCGCCGGCCTCGCGCAACCGGTCCTGCGCGTACTGGCGCACGGTTTCCAGCATCGAGTAGCGCGTCGTGCCCCCCTCGACTCGGTGCGTGAGAATGAGTGAGTGGTCGGCCACACGCGAGAGGAGGTCCAACATCGCATACTCGTCCGGTGACTCACCGGCCACGTGCATTGCACCACTCAGGGTCCAGCCACCGACAAATACCGACAGCCGCTGCAACAGCTGCTGCTGGTCTGGCGCAAGATGGTCGTAACTCCACTGGATCGTGGCCAGCAGCGTCTGTTGCCGCGCCATGGCGATCTTGCTGCCTCCCGTCAGCAGCCGGAACCGGTCGTCGAGTCTGGCGCGGATTTCCTCCACCGAAAGCATTTTCACGCGGGCTGCGGCCAGTTCGATCGCCAGCGGAATGCCATCCAGTCGTCGGCAGATCTCGGCCACCGCATCACGACTGTCGTCTGCCAGCAAGAACTTCGGAACCAACAGTCGCGCCCGCTCGACGAAGAGGCGCACTGCCTCACACGCATCCAGTGCTCGGGGGTCAAGCTTCGATCCGGGCTGTGGAAACGACAGCGAACGAACAGTGACTGTGCGCTCCCCGGAAACACCTAGCCCTTCGCGGCTGGTAGCCAACACGCGCACGCCTCGGGCGGCGCCAATCACCCGCTGGACCAAAGCCGCGCATGCAGCCACCAGATGCTCGCAGTTGTCGAGGACCAGCAGCATGTGTTGACCGGCAAGGCGGTCGCAAAGCGTGTCGATGATCGGTCGGTCATTCTCCTCTCGAATCCCGAGCAGCGTTGCAGCCGTCAGTGCCACGCGCTCTGCGTCAAGGAGAGGCGCCAGATCGACATAGCACACGCCGTCCGGAAACGAGGACAGCGCCCGTTCAGCGAGTTCGATCGCGAGGCGCGTCTTGCCGCAGCCGCCGATACCGGTCAAGGTTAGCAGCCGAGTCTCGCCCAGCAGAATGGCGTATTCGTCGAGATCATCTTCGTGGCCGATGAAACTGGTCAGGAGTTGCGGCAGGTTGTGTCGCTTTGCCACGGGCGGTGATGACGATTCGCTGGCAGGGGCGATTTCCAGCGTAAGGCGGTAGCCGCGGCCCGCTACGGTGGCGATGGCCCCCGCCCCCAGAACCTTGCGCAGTGTGGAGACCTGGACCTGCAGGTTGTTCTCCTCCACGACCAGGTTGGGCCAGACCAGGGCAAGCAATTCATCCTTGGTAACCAGCTGGCCCGCGCGCTCGACCAGGGCCAGCAACACGTCGAACGCCCGGTCACCGAGCGCCACCGGGTGGCCGTCCGCCAGCAGCTGGCGTTGCTTCGGTCGCAGTTCAAACGAGGCAAAGCGGTAGGCGGGGGCCATGGTTCGGCACGTCGGGAGGATTTGCCGCGAATTTACCCCAACGTGGCCTGCTCCTGAAGAGTGTCTTTCAGAACGCTTAAGCCCGGCTAAAGGACTGAAGCGCCATGCCAGTAGGAAAGTGCGTCCCAGCAACACCAGATTTCCCCATCGACCGCAAGGAGATCGCCATGAACGCCAAGCTCACGCTAGCCCGCCCCCGCGTCGTCACGACTGTCGCCGCCGCCGTGCTGTCGACCGTCATCGCGATCGAACTCCTTACTGCCGTCACCGGCCTATTCCAGCGCGACGGCGCTCCGTTTGAGCAAGTCGTGATCGCCGAACACGCGTGCGCCAATCATGCGTTCATCTCTGAACGCGAGGCTTGCGTGCGTTTATACCTTGCTGCATCGCGTGTCCAAAACGTCGCGAGTCGCTGAAACTCTGCGCAGGGATAAGGCCCGCGAACGACCGCTTTCGGAGACTTGGCCGTGTGGCGACTCTTGGCCGTTCAGCGACGTTAGAAACGTCTGCTTTCATTCCCCGATGCATCGATCACGTCATTCCGCGGCATTGCAGTGGCACGCCCGACGCAAGAGTGCTACCCATGTGTCCGGCCGGAACGAACTGTGACGGATGTGCCGGAACGAACCATCATGCTCTGCGGCTCGTCACCATCGGGCCAGCGTGGCGTTGCGCATGGCCGTCGCGCCGAAACGGATACGCAGCATGGCAGGCGCGCCCGCTGACGTCAGTGCAACTCGCGGCAGTTGCGGCGGCGCTACACGTTGCGTTGCGCGCGTTGTCCTCGCCCGCGCCGCGAGCCTGGCAAAACGGTCACGAAACGGTCACGAGTGGCGCAGAAACGAAAAAGGAGCCGCATCGAAAACGACGCAACTCCTTGATGTAGTTGGCTCCCCGACCTGGGCTCGAACCAGGGACCTGCGGATTAACAGTCCGTCGCTCTACCAACTGAGCTATCGGGGATTTGCTGCAAAGTCGCACATTATAGCGGCTCTGCCGATCAATTTGAAGCCGGCTGGACAACTCAGGACTTGAGGCGGTATCCGGTCCTGAAGATCCAGGCGACGATCCCCATGAACACGGCGAGGAAGACGACGGTCATCCCGAGGCTCACCGGGACGCTCACGTCGGCGATGCCGTAGAAGCTCCAGCGGAATCCGCTGACCAGGTAGACGACCGGGTTGAACAGCGTGACCTTCTGCCAGAACGGCGGCAGCATGTCGATCGAGTAGAAGCTGCCGCCGAGGAAGGTCAGCGGCGTCACGATCAGCAGCGGAACGAGCTGCAGCTTCTCGAAGCCATCGGCCCAGACACCGATGATGAATCCGAGAAGGCTGAACGTCACCGCGGTCAAGACCAGGAACAGGACCATCCACGCCGGATGCATGATCTGCAGCGGCACGAACAGCGCCGCGGTGGCGAGGATGATGAGGCCGAGGATGATCGACTTGGTCGCGGCGGCCCCGACGTAGCTGACGACGATCTCCAGGTACGAAACGGGTGCGGACAGGAGCTCGTAGATGGTGCCCGTGAACCTGGGGAAATAGATGCCGAACGACGCGTTGGAGACGCTCTGTGTCAGCAGCGACAGCATGATCAGACCGGGCACGATGAACGATCCGTAGCCGATCCCGCCGACCTCCTGGATGCGCGAGCCGATCGCCGAGCCGAAGACGACGAAGTAGAGCGACGTCGAGATCACCGGGGAGACGATGCTCTGCAGCAGCGTGCGGCCGGCGCGCGCCATTTCGAAGCGATAGATCGCGCGCACGGCGTGGAGGTTCATCGCCCATCCCTCACCAGGCTGACGAAAATGTCCTCGAGCGAGCTTTGCGAGGTCTGCAGGTCCTTGAAGCGGATGCCCGCATGGTCGAGGTCCTCGAGCAGCGCCGCGATCCCGGTCCCTTCGAGCTCGGCGTCATAGGTATAGGTCAGCTCGCCCCCGCCCGGAGACAGCTGCAGCCGATGGCGCGCCAGCGCGTCCGGAATCCGGTCCAGCGTGCCGTGGAGCTGCAGCGTCAGCTGCTTGCGGCCCAGCTTGCGGATGAGCTCGCTCTTCTCTTCCACGACGATCAGCTCGCCCTTGCTGATCACGCCGATGCGGTCGGCCATCTCTTCGGCCTCGTCGATGTAGTGCGTGGTCAGGATGACGGTCACGCCGCTGTCGCGCAGCGAATGCACGAGCTGCCACATGCCGCGGCGGAGCTCCACGTCGACGCCGGCCGTGGGTTCGTCGAGGAACAGGATCTGCGGCTCGTGGGACAGGGCCTTGGCGATCAGCAGGCGGCGCTTCATGCCGCCCGAAAGGGTCATGATCCTGCTGTCCTTGCGATCCCACAGCGAAAGATCCCGCAGCACCTTCTCGATGTGCGCAGGCGCGGGCGGCTTCCCGAACAATCCGCGGCTGAACGACACCGAGGCCCAGGGCGTCTCGAAGGCGTCGGTCGTCAGCTCCTGCGGGACGAGGCCGATCAGCGCACGTGCGGCCCGGTAGTCGGCGACGATGTCGTGACCGTCGACCAGCACGCGGCCCGCACTCGGATTGACGATCCCGCAGACGATGCTGATAAGCGTGGTCTTGCCGGCGCCGTTCGGCCCCAGCAGGGCGAATATCTCGCCGCGGCGAATCTCGAGGTCGATTTCCTTCAGTGCCTGGAAACCCGACGCGTAGGTCTTCGAGAGCTTCGAGATGGAGATCATCGACGGCATGGACGCGACCATAGCAAATCCCGGCATGCCCGGGCACCTCGCGAGGGCTTTACCCGCGGCGCGATCGTTCGTATTGTTGCAGCCTTGCAAAAGTGCTCGCCGATCGAACCCGGAATCGTTGCCGTGTGCGGCGCGCCCATGGGCACGGCAAAGGTGACGGCATGCTGAGTGACTGGATCGGAAAGACCGAAACGGCGTCGGACGTGGCGACGGCGGCGCCCTGCGCAGCGCTTGCCGCGACGCTCGACCGCCCGGCCGAGAAGCCGGCGGCGGGCACGCCGCTTCCCGCGCTGTGGCACTGGCTGTACTTTCTGCCCATCGTCCGGCAATCCGAAATCGGGCCCGACGGACATCCGAAGCGCGGCAGCTTCCTGCCCCCGGTCCGGTTGCCGCGACGCATGTGGGCGGCCAGCCAGTTCACCTTCCACAAGCCCCTTCGCATCGGCGACGCCATCACGCGCGTCTCCACGATCGACAACGTGACCGAGAAGAGCGGCCGCAGCGGTCCGCTGGTGTTCGTCCGGGTGCGCCACGAGGTCCGCAGGGACGGGGATGCCGATCCCGCAATCACCGAGTTCCACGACATCGTCTTCCGCGATGCGCCGAAGGCGGGCGATGTCGGATCGCCGCCAAGGCCGGCACCCGGGAGCGCGGCCTGGGAGCGCGAGCGCGTTCCCGACGAAGTCCTGCTCTTCCGCTACTCGGCGCTCACCTTCAACGGCCACCGGATCCATTACGACCGGCGCTACGTCACCGGCGTCGAGGGTTACCCGGGGCTGGTCGTCCACGGGCCGCTGATCGCGACGCTGCTGCTCGACCTGCTGCGCGAGCGGCGACCCGACGTCGACGTGGCAAGCTTCGAGTTCCGCGCCCTGCGCCCGACCTTCGACACCGCCCCGTTCTTCGTCTGTGGAAGCCCCGAGCCGGACGGCAGAACGTTCCACCTCTGGGCCCGCGACCACGATGGCTGGCTCACGATGGACGCGGTCGCCCGCGCGCGCTGACCTACTGCAGCGGCGGTCGGACGGGATCGACCTGGGCTGAAGGCCGACGCGCCGGCAGCTCGGATTCGCGCGGCGACGGCTCGCCGCGGAAGTGGGGCGCCGCGAGCTTCAGGTAGTGGAACATCGACCACAGCGTGAGGATCGCGGCGATCCACAGCGCGATCGTGCCGAGGATTGGCGTCGATACGCCCGGAATGACGTCCTCCCACAGAAGCAGCGCGATCAATGCGGTCATCTGCGCCACGGTCTTGATCTTGCCGACGAACGCGACGGCGACATTGCGCGAGCGGCCGAGCTGCGCCATCCACTCGCGCAAGGCGGAGATCGCGATCTCGCGCCCGATGATGATGATCGCGAGGTAGGCATCGGCGCGGCCGAGCGCGACCAGCAGGATCAGCGCCGCGGCGACCATCAGCTTGTCGGCGACCGGATCGAGGAAGGCACCGAACGCGCTGGTCTGGCCCCAGCGCCGGGCGAGATAGCCGTCGAGCCAGTCGGTGATCGCCGCGAGCGCGAACACGCCCATGCCGATCCAGTCGCGCGCCACCTGCGAAAGCCAGACGTCGGGCACGTAATAGACGCCGACGAAGACCGGGATCAGCACGATCCGGAGCCAGGTCAGGGCGGTGGGAAGGTTGAGCATCGTCGGGAGACCGGGCGGTCGCCGCTGCCGGCAGCGTCGATTCTACCCCGACCGGTCAATGCAGTTGGGCGTAGATCCGCTCCGCCAGGGCCTGCGAGATGCCTGGAACGCGCGCGATGTCCTCGACGCTCGCCGACTGCATGCCCTTCAGCCCGCCGAAATGCGCGAGCAGCGCCTGGCGGCGCTTGGCCCCGATGCCGTCGATTTCCTGCAGGGCCGAGGTCGTGCGCGCCTTGCCGCGACGGGCCCGATGTCCCTGGATGGCGAAGCGATGCGCCTCGTCGCGGATCTGCTGCAGCAGGTGCAGGCCCGGATGGTCGGCAGGCAGGTTCAGCACGGCCTCGCGGCCGGGAAACACGATGTCCTCGAGACCGGGCTTGCGCTCGGGTCCCTTGGCGATGCCGATCAGCGGCACCTGGTGCAGGCCCTGCTCGGCCAGGACCTCGGTGGCCACCGACACCTGCCCTCGCCCGCCGTCCATCACGAGCAGGTCGGGCGCCGGATACTCGCCGGCGACGATGCGGGCGCAGCGGCGCGACAGCGCCTCGCGCATCGCCGCGTAATCGTCGCCGCCCTGCGGAGGCGTGACGTTGAAGCGGCGGTATTCCGACGGCTGCATCGCCAGCCTGTCGAAGATGACGCAGGACGCGACGGCCGCCTCGCCCATCGTGTGCGAGACGTCGAAGCACTCGATGCGCTGCGTCGACGGCGGCAGGCAGAGGGCATCCTGCAGCGCGGCGAGGCGTTCTTCCTGGGTCGCCTTCTGCGCCAGCCGCTGGCGGATGGCGAGCGTCGCGTTCTGCGTCGCCATCGTCACCCAGACGCGGCGCTCGCCACCGGGGTTGGCGACGATCTCGACCTTTCGCCCGGATTGTTCCGAGAGCACGACGGAGAGACCGCCATCGTCGGCCTGCGGCGCGACCAGCGTCGGCGGCACCGGGCGCTCGACGTAATGCTGCGCGAGGAAGGCCGCGACGACGTCCGACGGTTCGCCCGACTCCGCGTGCCTGGGAAAGAACGTGCGGTCGCCGACATGGCGACCGCCGCGGATCATGACGACGTTCACCGCGAAGACGTTCTGCTCGTGCACGGCGACGACAACGTCGACGTCGCCCGCGGTCGTGCTTTCGACGAACTGGCGCGCCTGGAGCTCGCGCAGGCGCTGCACCTTGTCGCGTATGCGTGCGGCGCGCTCGAAGGCGAGCGCCGCTGCCGCCGCGTCCATCTGCGTCTTGAGCTGCGCCAGGACTTCGTCGGTCTTGCCCTGGAGGAACAGCACCGCCGCCTGGACGTCGTCGCGATAGTCGCTCTCCGAGATCAGCCCGACGCAGGGAGCCGTGCAGCGCTCGATCTGATGCAGCATGCACGGCCGCGACCGGTTGGCGAACACGGTGTTCTCGCAGGTCCGCAGCTGGAACACCTTCTGCAGCAGCGCCATGCCCTCGCGCACCGCGCCGGCGCTGGGAAACGGGCCGAAGTAGCGGTGACGCCGATCGAGCGTGCCGCGATGGAAGCGCAACTGCGGAAAAGGGTCGCCCGACAGGCAGACGTAGGGATAGCTCTTGTCGTCGCGGAACAGGATGTTGTAGCGCGGCTCGAGGGCCTTGATCAGGTTGTTCTCGAGCAGCAGGGCCTCGCCTTCCGAACGCACGACCGTGGTCTCGACCCGCGCGACCTGCGCGATCATCGTCGCGATCCGCGGCTCGTGGCCGGACTTCTGGAAGTAGTTGGCGACGCGCTTCTTCAGGTCGATCGCCTTGCCGACGTACAGCGCCGCCCCTGCCGCGTCGAACATCCGGTAGACGCCGGGCAGGTGCGGCAGCGACGCGACGAGCTCGCGCGCGTCGAACCCGGCGACGCCGGCCTCGGCCTCGACGGTGTGACGGTTCTGTCGCGCGACCTTGGTCATCGTCGCGTCAGGCCTGGGCAGCCCGCCGCTTTCCGGCCCCCGCGCCGGGCGGGCGCCCGAGACGGACGGCGATCGCGTCGAATACCGAGCGGAACATCGGCGCGGTCAGGCGGCCGGTGTTGGTGTTGTAGCGGCTGCAGTGGTAGCTGTCGAACATCGTCACGCCCGATGGCAGCGCGTGACGCGCCCCGTGCGCGAAAGGATGGGCACTACGGCGCTCGCCCAGCGCCGCGAGCGTGGCATCGTGGGCGATGCGGCCGAGCGCGAGGATCGCGCCACCCGCAGGCAACGCCGCGAGGTCCGCGGCGAGGAAACCGTTGCACGCACGGATCTCGCCGGGCGTGGGCTTGTTCGCGGGCGGCAGGCACTTGACCGCATTGGTGATCCGGCAATCGGCGAGGGTCAGGGGGTCGTCCGCGGTCCGCGACAGCGGTGACGATGCGTAGCCGTAGGCGTGGAGCGTGTCGTAGAGCAGGATTCCCGCGTAGTCGCCGGTGAATGGCCGTCCGGTGGCATTCGCGCCGTGCATGCCCGGCGCCAGCCCGACGATCACCAGGCGTGCGGCGGGGTCGCCGAACGGCGCCACCGGCGCGCAGTGGTAGGTCGGATGCCCGACCCGGACCTCGGCCAGGAACCCCGCCAGCCGCGCGCAGCGGCGGCATGCCGCATCGTAGGTCGGGGTCGCGCTTACGGCGTCTGGCACAATTCGCGCTCTCTTCAGGTCGACGACAACGCAACATTTTACTGTGCTCCCGCTCGAAACCCGTCTCGAAGTCCGCAAGCGCCTGCCCGCCGGCAACTCGCGCAAGCCCCCGCTGGTGTTCGTGCATGGCGGCTACTGCGACGCATGGGTGTGGGAGCCCAACTTCCTGCCCTGGTTCGCCGCGCGAGGCTATCCCGCGTACGCGCTCAGCCTGCGCGGTCACGGGGCGAGCGGCGGGGGCGACACCATGTTCATCGCCGGGCTCGACGATTACGAAGCCGATGTCGAGCACGTCGCCGCAACGCTCACGGCGCCGCCGGTGTTCATCGGTCATTCCATGGGCGCGGCGATCGTCTAGCGCATCGTCGCCAAGCGCCCGGTGCGGGGTGCGGCCCTCCTGGCGCCGCTGCCGCCCGCCGGGCTGCTTCAGATCGCGACTCGCCTCGCCAGCGAGCATCCCGATTACCTGATGCACATGAGCGGCATGGACCCGTCGCGGATGACCGAGGACGTGCTGCATGCCCTGCGGCCCTTCTACTTCAGTGCCGACATCCCGGCCAGCGTCCTCGTCGAGGCCGCGCGGCACCTGAATGGCGAATCCCCGCGCGCGCTGTTCGACCTGTCGCTGCGCCTGCACTGGGCGCTGCCCACGCGCGACCACCGACCGGTGTTCGTGCTCGGCGCGGAAGGCGACCGCATCTGCACGCCCGAGGACGTGCGCGCGACCGCGAGGCACCATCGCGTCGAAGCCGCGATCGTGCCGGGACTGGCGCACCTGCTGATGCTCGAGCCGGGGTGGGAACGCGTCGTGCAGCCGCTCGAGGCGTGGCTGCGGACGCTGGAGTGACCGCTCGAGCTCGGCTCCCTCACCCCTCACCCGCCTCGCTCGCGCTCGGCTCCCTCTCCCACGAAGTGGGAGAGGGTTGGGGTGAGGGGCGACGGAATTAATGCGGGCGCTTGTTGACGAAGTCGGCGAAGGCGTCCGCCGGCAGGGGCTGGCTGACCCAGTAGCCCTGGAAGCAGTGGCAGCCGCGCACGTCCAGGAAGTCGAGCTGCGCGCGGGTGCCGACACCCTCGGCGACGACCTTGAGCCCCAGGCCGCGGGCGAGGCCGATGATCGCCTCGGTGATCGCCGCGTCCTGCGGATCGGTTTCGAGATCGGCGATGAACGATATGTCGATCTTCAGCGTGTCGATCGGGAAATGCTTCAGATGCGTCAGTGACGAGTAGCCGGTGCCGAAATCGTCGATCGCGACGGTGAAGCCTTCGCCGCGCAGCGCGTGCAGCACCTTGCGCATCGCATCGAGGTCGTGCATCAGGCTGGTCTCGGTCACCTCGAGCTCCAGCCAGGAAGGCTCGCAGGCCTCGCCACGAACGATGCCGGAGATCCGCTGCGCGAGGTCTTCGCGGTAGAACTGCTTGGCCGAGAGGTTGACCGAGATCGTCAGCGGCATCCCGGCCTTGCGCCAGGCCGCGCACTGCGCAGCCGCGGTCTTCAGCACCCAGTCGCCCAGCGCGTGAATCAGGCCGGACTCCTCGGCCAGCGGAATGAACGTCTGCGGCGTGATGTTGCCGTGCTCGGGATCGTTCCAGCGCAGCAGCGCCTCGGCGCCGACGATCGCGCGGTCGGCGATGCGCACCACCGGCTGGTAATGGAGCTTCAGCACTTCGTCCTTGAGCGCGCCCCGCAGCGCCGTCTCCAGCGTGTGCTGACGCGAGCGGTGCGCAGCGAGGTCGGCATCCAGGAACTGGTAGGTGTTGCGGCCCAGCTCCTTCGAGCGGTACATCGCGACGTCGGCATGCTTCATCAGCTCTTCGGGATCGTCCGAATCGTCGGGGAACACCGAAATTCCGATCGACGACGTGACGTAGATGTCGTGATCCTCGATGCGGAAGGGCTGCGCGATCGCGTCGAGCAGCTTCTGCGAGATGCGCCCAAGCACCTGCGGCTCGTCGAAGTCCTCGACGATGACCATGAATTCGTCGCCACCCAGCCGCGCGAGCAGGTCGGATTCGCGCAGCGCCTCGGTCAGCGACCGCGTGACGCTCTTCAGGAGCTCGTCGCCGATCCGGTGGCCCAGGGTGTCGTTGACGTTCTTGAAGCGATCGAGGTCGATGAACAGCACGCCAACGCGGCGTCCGCTGCGTCGCGCCTGGGCGATCGCCTGCGTCAGCCGCTCGTTCAGCATCAGCCGGTTCGGCAACCCGGTCAGCGCATCGCGCGTGGCCATGTACTGCAGGCGCTCTTCGGCCTGGATGCGCGAGCTCACGTCCTGCACGAACGACAGTATCGACACCACCTTGCCGTCGTCACCGACCAGCGCCGAGTGATACCACTCGCACCAGATCGTGTTGCCATCCTTGCGGTAGTTGCGCGTGACACCGGTCTCGCGCGGCTCCTGCCCCGACATCAGGCGATTGATCACCCCGACCATCGAGCCGCTGTCCTCCTCGTGCAGCAGCGGATTGCCGGTGAGCGACATCCCGAGCACGGCCTCGCCGTCCCAGCCGAAGATGATCTCGGCCTGCGGCGACCAGCGGACGAGCTTGAGGTCGCGGTCCCACTCCAGGACCGCGAGCGGCGTGTTGCTGATGTGCGAGGACAGCATCCAGTTCGCGCGGCGCAGCGCGTCCTCGTTCTTCTTCTGGTCGTCGATGTCGGTGTGGACCGCATAGATGCCGATGACGTTCTCTTCGCTGTCGCGGTGCGGGGCGTAGTGGATCGACTCCCACATCAGCTCGCCCGAAGGCTGCGGCAGCTTGAGCTCGGTCGAAACGGTCTCGCCCTGGAGCACGCGGTCGAGCAGAGGCTGCAGGAGCAGGAACCGGTTCTCGCCGACGACGTCGGCCATGGCGCGGCCGGTCAGCTGGTCGCGGCTCGCACCCAGCCACTTCTCGTTGTGGCCGTTGATGAAACGGTAGCGGTACTCGCGATCGATGTAGGACACGCGCGCCGGAACGTTGTCCATGATGAGCCGCAACTCGCCCTCGGACGCGCGCAGGGCCTCCTGTGCCTGCTTGAGCCCGTGGATGTCGTTCATCAGGACGAACGTGCCGTGCACGTCGCCGGACGGGCCGCGGTCGGGCACGACCCGCACGGTCATCCAGCGGCGCGTCCCGTTGGCACCCGGCACCAGCCGGTCGAACGACGCCGATTCCCCTTCGAGCGCCCGCGCGAACATCGGCTGCGCGCTGTGGTAGATGACCGGACCGAGGATGTCGCGCAAGCGCAGGTGCGCGATCTGCTCGACCGTCAGGCCGAAGAACTGGAGGAACGTCCTGTTGACGTAATGGCAGCGCTCGTCGCGGTCTATGTACGCGACCGGGGCCGGCACGCCGTCCATGATCGCGCGCAGCTGCGACTCGCGCGAGGCGAGGGTGTCCTGCGCAACCTTGAGATCGGTGATGTCGTGGCCGACGACGTACTCGCCCTTGAGGGAGCCGTCGAAATGGAGGTCGGGCACGCAGCGCGCACGGATCCAGCGGGTGCGTCCGAGGACGTCGACGACGGCGCGCTAGTAGGTCAGTGCCGCGCCGGTCGCCCGGTGGTCGCGGTCCGGCGTCAGCGCCTGCGATGCCTCGACGCCCAGCACCTCCTCGGGCTTCTTGCCGATGACCTCGTCGCGACGGACGCCATAGAGCTCGAGGAAGGCCTCGTTGACGAAGACGTAGCGCCGCTCGGCATCGAGGTAGACGACCGGCTCCGGAATGTTGTCGGTGAAGAGGCGCAGCTGTTTCTCGCGCTCGCCGAGCTCCTGTTCGGTCTGCTTGAGGTCGTGGATGTCGTATTCGGTGCAGTAGAGCCCCCGCACCTTGCCGGTCGAGTCGAGATCCGGCGCCATCCGGCCGTGCATCCACCGCCGCTGGCCGTTGGCGTTCTGGCCGATGCGCTCGTACTCGACGTGCTCGCCTGCCTGCGCGCGCTTCAGGACCGGGCGCAGGTACGACGCGACATCGGAGGCCATCACCTCGAAAGGCGTCTTGCCGTAGATCTCGTCCTGCGGCTTGCACACCCAGTTCGCGAATGCCTGGTTGACGAAGGTGTAATGCAGGCTCTTGTCCAGGTAGGCGATCGGACCCGGGATGTTGTCGGCGAACAGTCGCAACTGCTGCTGCTGCGACTTCAGCGCCTCGCGGACCCGGACGTCGTCTTCGATGTCGTTCCACACGACGAATGCGCCCCCGACGCGCCCGCCCATCTCGCGGTCGGGGAACAGCGTGACGCGCACCCAGCGCAGCTCTCCCGAGGTGCGGCGTTCGCGACGCTCGTAGGACACCGTCGCGCCGGCGAAGGCGCGCTCGATATAGCCCTGCATCTCGGTCAGCGCATCCGAGGGCAGGAAATCCGACAGCGCATGGCCGAGCAGGTCGTCGGCCTGCACGCCGATCCAGTCGGCGAACGGCTTGTTGGCGAAGCGCAGCCGGAGCTGGCGATCGAAGTGCAGGATCGGCAGGCCGACGCTGTCGGTGACCAGCCGCAGCCGGTGCTCGCGTTGCCCTGCCTCGAGCTCCAGACGCTTCAGCTGGTCGACGTCGCTGAAGGTCGCGAGGAAGCCGCGGACATGCCCCTGCTGGTTGCGATCGGGAAAGTACTCGACGCGAACCCACATCGGCGCGCGGCCGGACACGGCGAGCTGCCATTCGTAGCTGGTGCGCTCGCCGCTCAGCGCAGCGTCGATGTAGGCGCTGAAGACCTGATAGTTGTCGCGACCCAGAACCTCGATGACTTCGCGGCCCAGCACTTCCTCTGCGCGCTTGCCCAGCCAGTCGAGCAGCGCCTTGTTCGCGAAGCGATAGCGCTGGTTGCGGTCGATGTAGGCGAGCGGCGTGCCGAGGGCGTTCAGCTTGCGCTGGGACAGCGCGAGCAGCGGCCCGCGATCCAGGGCTTCCCCGACCGTGGGGGGGACTGGTGCGAGTTCGAGACGGCCGAGCGAGCGGGTCAGGGCCACGGGTCGGTCGAGGTTTCGGGTCTTGTTATGGGGTCCAGTCTGGACAGACGAAAGCAAGGATCGGGCCCGCCTCCAGGATCCGCAGCCGATGCCGAGCGGCCGGATCCCGTCCTCGGCGTTTCGGGCGTCGCACCCACACGCCGACCACTGTATCCAGCGCCCCGGTTACAATCCGCGTCACCAAGCAACGCCGGACGGCATCGACCGGCCCGGAGACCCGCCCCGAATCGCTGCGCGGCGCAGTTTCCTGTGCCGCCGCGGATCCGTCGGGCGCAAACCCACGCGAGCCGTCGATGTCGGTACACCCCGCCGCTCCCCTCCGCCTCCGGCGCACCCTGTCGTGCTTCGCGGCGCTGCTCTTCCCCGCGCTCGCGCACGCTGCGACCGGGGCGCCCGCCGAGCCCCCCGCGATCGCCGGCATACCGATCGACTTCATCCTGTTCGCGCTGACGCTGCTGGGCGTCGCCCTGTTTCATCACCACACGCTCAAGGTCGCGCTGACCGGACTCGCCGTCATCACGGCGTTCAAGGTGCTCGCCTCGCCCTTCGCCGAAGGCGCCGGCGTGGCCGGCCTGGTCGCGCACCTGGGGCACGAATGGGTGCTGCTCGCGAACCTGCTCGGGCTGCTGCTGGGGTTCGCGTTGCTGTCGAAGCACTTCGAGGCAAGCAACATCCCCGCCTGGCTGCCGCGCCTGCTGCCCGACGACTGGAAAGGCGCGTTCCTGCTGCTGGTGATGATCTTCGTGCTGTCGTCGTTCCTCGACAACATCGCGGCGGCGCTGATCGGCGGAACGATCGCGGGCGTCGTGTTCCGCGGCAAGGTGCACATCGGCTATCTCGCCGCGATCGTCGCCGCGTCGAATGCCGGAGGCTCGGGCAGCGTCGTCGGCGACACCACGACGACGATGATGTGGATCGACGGCGTTTCGCCGCTGGCGGTGTTCGAAGCCTATACCGCCGCCGTGGCCGCGATCATGGTCTTCGGCATTCCGGCGTCGCTCCAGCAGCAGCGCCACTCCCCGATCGCTCGCGAGGCGCCCGCCGGCATCCGGATCGACGGCGCGCGCGTGTTCATCGTCGCGGCAATCCTGCTGACGGCGATCGTCGTCAACGTCGTCGTCAACCTGAAGTTCAATGCCTGGTCGGATCGCTTCCCGTTCATCGGCGTTGCCGTGTGGATTGCATTGCTCGCCTGCGTTCCGCTGCGCCGCCCGCACTGGGAAGAGTTGCCGGGCGCGTTCAAGGGTTCGCTGTTCCTGCTGTCGCTGGTGCTCGCGGCCTCGATGATGCCGGTGCAGAAGCTCCCCGACGCGTCGTGGCACGTCGCGCTGGGGCTCGGCTTCATCTCGGCGGTGTTCGACAACATCCCGCTGACCGCGCTGGCGCTGAAACAGGGCGGCTACGACTGGGGGTTCGTCGCGTTTGCCGTCGGCTTCGGCGGCTCGATGATCTGGTTCGGCTCGTCGGCCGGGGTCGCGCTCTCCAACCAGTACCCGGAGGCGCGCTCGGCCGTCAATTGGCTGCGGCACGGCTGGCACGTCGCAGTGGCGTACGTCGTCGGCTTCGCCGTCCTGCTGCTCACGCTGGGCTTCCACCCGGATACG
>DATIQL010000254.1:0-8747 GCA_035470905.1 Casimicrobiaceae bacterium | reverse complement strand
CGGCGCCCTCCGGCGGCGGCAAGAGCAGCATGGTCAACGCGCTGCTCCAGCGCGAGCCGGGGATCCGGCTCTCGGTGTCCTACACGACGCGGCCGCCGCGTCCCGGCGAGCAGGATGGGCAGCACTACCACTTCGTCGACGTACCGACATTCCTCGCACTCAAGGACCGCGGGGAATTCCTCGAACACGCGTAGGTCCATGGCAACTGGTACGCGACGTCGGCGACCTGGCTCAGGTCCCAGGTCGCAGCCGGTCAGGACGTCTTGCTGGAGATCGACTGGCAGGGCGCGGCCCAGGTCAGGAAGCTCATCCCGGGCTCGGTCCACATCTTCGTTATTCCTCCGTCCCTGGAAGCCTTGCGCGAGCGCCTGTACAAGCGCGCGCAGGATCCGCCGGAGGTCATCGCCAAGCGGCTGGAAGCTGCGCGCGAGGAGATGCGGCACTGTGGGGAGTTCGATTATGTTATTATGAATCAGGACTTTGCACGTGCCGTCGACGACCTGTCCGTCATCGTACGCGCCGCCCGCCTCACCACCGCGCGGCAGCAGGTACGACACGCGAAGGCGCTCGCCGGACTCCTCGCCCCCGCTATCGAGAGCTGACAATGGCACGCATCACCATCGAAGACTGTCTTGCCCGCATCCCCAACCGGTTCGAGCTGACGCTCGCCGCGACCAACCGCGCACGCCAGATCACCACCGGCTCGGCTCCCCTCGTCGAGCCCGACCGCGACAAGCCGACCGTGATCGCGCTGCGCGAGGTGGCCGGGGGGAAGGTCGGCATCGAAATGCTGCACAAGACCGCGCCGACGGTGACCCTCTAGGGCATCCGGGGTGACACGGCATGTCGGAGATTGCCGAATTCACCCGGCACCTCGGTCACTACCTGCCGACGCCTGACATCGCGCTGGTGGAGCGCGCTTTCGAGTTCTCCGAGTCCGCGCACCGCGGGCAGTTCCGGAAGTCGGGCGAGCCGTACATCACCCACCCGCTCGCCGTGGCGAGCATCCTGTCGGAATGGCGCCTCGACGCCGAGGGGCTGGCCGCAGCGCTGCTCCACGACGTGATGGAAGACACTGCCGTTTCGCGCTCGGAAATCGAGTCGAGGTTCGGCAGGCCCGTAGCGGCGATGGTCGACGGGCTCTCCAAGCTCGACCAGATCGAGTTCGCGAGCCGCGAGGATGCGCAGGCGGAGAGCTTCCGCAAGATGCTGCTCGCGATGGCGCGCGACGTCCGCGTCATCCTGATCAAGCTCGCCGACCGGCTGCACAACATGCGCACGCTCGACGCGATGGCGCCGACGCATCGCAAGCGCATCGCGCGCGAGACCCTCGACATCTACGCGCCGATCGCCAACCGCCTCGGCCTGAACGCGCTGTACCTCGAGCTGCAGGACCTGTCGTTCAAGCACCTGTTTCCGCTGCGCTACCGGATCCTCGCGCAGGCGATCAAGACCGCGCGCGGCAACCGGCGCGAGGTGATGAACCGGCTGCTCGACGTGATCCGCGACGGGTTCGCCCGCGCCAACATCGCGGCGACCGTCACCGGACGCGAAAAGACGATCTATTCCGTCTACCAGAAGATGCGCGAGAAGCATTACACGTTCTCCCAGGTCTTCGACATCTACGGCGTGCGCGTGCTGGTCAACGACAAGTCGACCTGCTATGCGGCGCTCGGCGTGCTGCACGAGCTCTACAAGCCGATCCCCGGCAAGTTCAAGGACTACATCGCGATCCCCAAGGCGAACGGCTACCAGTCGCTGCACACGACGCTGTTCGGGCCGTTCGGCACGCCGCTGGAGGCGCAACTTCGCACCCACGACATGCATCGGGTCGCCGAGGCGGGGGTCGCCGCCCACTGGCTGTACAAATCGGGAGGCCAGCTCGACCTCGAGGAAGCGCAGCGAGAGACCGACCGCTGGCTGCAGAGCCTGCTCGAGATCCAGTCCGAATCGCGCGATTCGAAGGAGTTCCTCGAGCACGTCAAGGGCGACCTCTTCCCGGACGAGATCTACCTGTTCACGCCCAAGGGCAAGATCATGGCCCTGCCGCGCGGCGCCACGGCGGTCGATTTCGCCTACGGCGTGCATACCGACATCGGCCACCATTGCGTCGCTGCACGGATCAACTACGAGCTGCTGCCGCTGCGCACCGAGCTCAAGAACGGCGACCACGTCGAGATCCTGACCTCCCCCACCGCGCGGCCCAATCCGTCGTGGCTGTCGTTCGTGACGACCGGCAAGGCGCGCTCGCGGATCCGGCACTACCTGAAAGGCCTGCAGCAGCAGGAATCGGCGGCACTGGGCGAGCGGCTGCTCAACCAGGCGCTCGCCACGCTCAAGGTCGAGCCCGAGTCGATCACCTGGGATCGGTGGGAAGCGCTGGCGAAGGAGTACGCCGCGAAAAGCCAGCTCGACATCCTTGCCGACATCGGCCTGGGCCGGCGCCTGTCGTTCGTCGTCGCGCAGGCGCTGACCCGGTCGGCCGCCAAGGGCGACGAAGGCGCAACGATTTCGGCGTCACCGGCCCCATCGAAGCCCGGCGCGCTGACGCTGCGCGGCGTCGAGGGCGTGGCGATCCAGTACGCGCGATGCTGCCGTCCGCTGCCCGGCGATGCGATCGTCGGGCAATTCCGCAGGGGCCAGGGGCTGATCGTCCACATCCGCGATTGCGCGTCGCTGCGCAAGCAGCGGGTCGACGGGGGCGAGATCGTGGACGTCGAATGGGCGCCCGATGTCCAGGGCGTGTTCGACGCGGGTGTGCGCGTGCTCGTCGCCGATCGGCGGGGCATGCTGGCCGAGCTCGCCACCACCATCGGCGATGCCGACGCCAATATCGATACCGTGTCGATGGAGCGGCCCGATGGCGGCGACGTCGCGATGTTCTTCGGCGTTCAGGTGCGCGATCGCCGCCACCTGGCCCACTTGATGCGGGCACTGCACCGCGTTCCCGACGTGCGGCGCGTTCAGCGCGCCCGCACCTGATCCGGCGTCACCAGGAGGCTTCGCGCTCGGGCGTGGCCGAGATCTTGTGGACGGTCAGGTCCGCGCCGTTGAACTCGTCCTCGGCATCGAGGCGGATGCCGAGCAGCGCCTTGAGCGTTCCGTAGACCGCGAATCCGCCGGCCAGCGCGATCGCGATGCCGAGCAGCGTACCGAGCAGCTGCGACATGAACGCGACGCCGCCGAGGCCGCCGGCCCAGGGCGCGCCGAAGATCCCCGCGGCGAGCCCACCCCAGGCGCCGCAGACACCGTGCAGGGGCCAGACGCCCAGCACGTCGTCGATCTTCCAGCGGTTCTGCGTGCGGGTGAACAACAGCACGAACAGCGCTCCCGCGATCAGTCCGGTCGCCAGCGCACCGATCGGTTGCATGACATCCGAGCCTGCGCAGACCGCGACCAGTCCCGCGAGCGGGCCGTTGTAGGCGAAGCCCGGATCGTTGCGGCCGACGACCAAGGCGGCCAGCGTCCCGCCAGCCATCGCCATCAGGGAATTGATCGCCACGAGCCCGGAGATCCTGTCGATCGTCTGCGCGCTCATCACGTTGAACCCGAACCAGCCTACCGCGAGCACCCACGCCCCCAGCGCGAGAAACGGGATCGACGACGGCGGGTGCGCGGATATCCCGCCGTCCTTGGTGTAGCGACCGCGGCGGGCGCCGAGCAGCAGCACTGCCGCGAGGCCGATCCAGCCGCCGACGGCATGGACGACGACGCTGCCGGCGAAATCGTGAAACTCGGCGCCGAAGGTGGCCTTGAGCCATCCCTGGATGCCGAAATGGCCGTTCCACGCGATCCCCTCGAAGAACGGGTAGACGAAGCCGACCAGGACGAAGGTCGCGGCGAGCTGCGGATTGAATTTCGCGCGCTCGGCGATGCCGCCTGAAACAATCGCCGGAATCGCGGCCGCGAAGGTCAACAGGAAGAAGAAGCGCACGAGCTCGTAGCCGCTTTTCTGCGACAGCGCCGCAGCGTTGCTGAAGAACCCGGTGCCGTAGGCGATCGCGTAGCCGATGAAGAAATACGCGATGGTCGAGACCGCGAAATCGGCAAGGATCTTGACCAGGGCGTTGACCTGGTTCTTCTTGCGGACGGTTCCGAGCTCGAGGAACGCGAAGCCTGCATGCATTGCGAGCACCAGGATCGCGCCGAGGAGGATGAACAGCGTGTCGGTGCTGGTCTTCAGGGAGTCCATGATTTTCGGCCGGTGGCGGTGGGTGGGGCGACATTACCGTACCGGACGACATTGCTTCGTTCTGGATCGGTGCCGCAAAAATGCACTGCGAGAGAGCATGCACCGTGCCATCGAGTCACGTCATTGATTCATATGCGATTCAATCTGCCCAAGCGTCGAATCTTCCGAACAAACGCACCATGTCGGTGCCAGATAAGCACCAATGTCGTGCATTCAGGCCAAATTGGGGCGGGGAACCGCACCGAAGCGGCGCGTCGGCCGATCGCTTCGGAACGCGGAATCGGAGACGCCGGCAGGCGCCGGCAGGCTTCGGCGAAAGGGATGGGACGAAAGCGCGCGAGGATGCGGCGGTCGGACGAGCGCCGCTCAGGCCGTGCTTCGACGCTGCGCAGGCGCCGCGAACGCGACGCGCGCGGGCAGGCGGGCCGGCCGGCCCGCCCGCGGGCTCAGGCCGGGGATTTGGCGAGCAACTGCTGCAGCTCGCCCGACTGGAACATCTCGCGCATGATGTCGCAGCCGCCGACGAACTCGCCGTCGACGTAGAGCTGCGGGACGGTCGGCCAGCTCGAGAACTCCTTGATTCCCTGGCGCAGATCGGGATCCTGCAGGACGTTGAACGATGCGTACTCGGTGACGCCGCAGCGCTTGAGGATCTCGGCAGCCGTCGCCGAAAACCCGCACTGCGGGAACTGCGGCGTCCCCTTCATGTAAAGGACCACGTGGTTCTTCTTCACCTGGTCCGCAATCGTGTCTCGAATCGTGTTCATGGCCGGCTCCGGCAAGTGGTTTCGCAGTGCATTTTACCGAAATGCCGCCGGCGGCCCCGCATTTCAAGCGATTACTCCTTGACCGCGCCGGTCAGCCCGGAGACGTAGTACTCGACGAAGAACGAGTACAGGACCGCCACCGGCAGCGATCCGAACAGCGCGCCGGCCATCAGCGGACCCCAGTGGTAGATGTCACCCTCGACCAGCTCGGTCACCACGCCGACCGGCACGGTCTTGACCTCCGACGACGAGATGAACGTCAGCGCGTAGATGAACTCGTTCCACGACAGCGTGAAAGCGAAGATTCCCGCCGAGATCAATCCGGGCACGGCCAGGGGAAGGACGATGCGGACCAGGATCTGCAGACGGCTCGCGCCGTCGATCAACGCGCATTCCTCCAGCTCGACCGGGATCGACTTGAAGTAGCCCATCAGCAGCCAGGTGCAGAACGGGATCAGGAACGTCGGGTAGGTGAGGATCAGCGCGAGCCGCGTATCGAACAGGTGCAGCTCGGTCACCATCTTCGCCAGCGGGATGAACAGGATCGACGGCGGCACCAGATAGGCGAGGAAGATCGCCATGCCGACATAGCGCGAGCCGCGAAAGCGCAGGCGCTCGATGGCGTAGGCGGCGAGCACGCTGAAGACGATCGAGACGAACGTCGCGACGACCGAGACCAGCAGCGTGTTCCAGAGCCAGCTGGGGTACGAAGTCGCGAACAGCAGGTGCTTGACGTGCGCCAGCGTCGGACTGTGGATCCAGAACGGGTTGGCTGCCCGCGACAGCAGCTCGTCGTCGGGCTTGAACGCCGTCATCGCCATCCAGTAGAACGGGAACAGCAGCACGATCAGGAACACCGCCAGCGGGACCCACACGGTGACCACGCGCCGCGGCAGCGACGTCAGGTAGTTCATCCCCTGGGTGTCGACGACCTGGCGATCGGCCGCCGCTGCGCGCGCCGCGCTCATTTGTCGGCCCCGCCCTGCTGCCAGGCGCGGCGCTGCAGCCCGAAATACGAGACGAGGATCGCGGCGAGGAGGAACGGCACCATCGCGGTGGCGATCGCCGCGCCCTCGCCGAGGCTGCCGCCCGGTATCGCGCGCTGGAACGACAGCGTCGCCATGAGGTGGGTGGCGTTGAGCGGCCCGCCGCGCGTCAGCACGTAGATCAGCTGGAAATCGGTGAACGTGAACAGCACCGAAAAGGTCATCACCACGGCGATGATCGGCGTCAGCAGCGGCAGCGTCACGTAGCGGAACTGCTGCCACGGCGTGGCGCCGTCGAGGCTCGCCGCCTCGTAATACGACGGCGATATGGTCTGCAGTCCGGCGAGCAGGGTGATCGCCACGAATGGCACGCCGCGCCAGACATTGGCGGCGATCGTCGAGAACCGCGCATTCCACGGATCGCCGAGGAAATCGATGTACTGGTGGATCAGTCCCATCCGCGTCAGCGCCCAGCTGATGACCGAGAACTGGGCGTCGTAGATCCACCAGAAAGCCAGCGCGGACAGCGCCGTGGGCACGATGAACGGCAGCAGCACGACCGCGCGCACGGCCGACTTGAACGGCAGATTCTTGTTCAGCAGCAGCGCGAGCCACAGGCCGAGAACGAACTTGATCACGCTGGCGACGACCGTGTAGAAGATCGTGTTGAACAGCGCGAGCCGCGTGACCGAATCGCCCCACAGGTACGCGAAATTCTCGATCCCGATCCATTCGCCGGGCCTGCCGATCTTGGCGTCGGTGAAGCCCAGCCAGGTGCCGAGCCCCAGCGGATAGGTGAGGAAGACCAGCAGCAGCAGCGCCGCGGGCAGCATGAACAGCAGCCCGAGCGCGTTGCGGCTGTCCAGCAGGCGAGTCGTCGATGCGCCCAAGGCAACTTTCTGCCGTGTGAATTACGCCCCGGATCCGGGCAAATGAAGCGAGTCGTGCGCGATTCCGCGCGTTGACCGGCGCCGTAGCGCCGGGTCGAACGCGCGGCAGGTATGGCGTCGCGCCGAAGGGACGCCAGGTTCAGGCGCCATCGCAGTCCCGGCGCGACGTCATACCTTGTAATAGCGCTCGGCCCGCTTCTGCGCCCGCTCCGCGGCCTCCTGCGGAGTCTTCGAACCCGACGCGGCCTCGGCGACCATGTTGACGACGATGAAGTCGGCGAGCGCGCCGGCCGACGCGTAGCCCATCTTGCCCGCGTAGCCCGACGGCAGCATGTTCTTCATCGAGTCGCGGTACGGCGTGTTCTTCGGATCCGCCGTCCAGATCGGGTTCTTCTCGTAGTAGCGAAGCGGCGGGGTCACGTAGCCGATCGACGACTGGACCCACGGGTCCATCTGTTCGGGCTCCATCATGAAGCGCAGGAATTCCTTCGCCGCCTTCGGGAACTTCGTGTACTTGAAGATCATCTGGTTGAAGAACAGCTGGAACTCGGTCGGGTGACCGATGGGGCCGACCGGCATGTTCGCGTGATAGATGTCGTCCGCCATCGCCTTGAGCTTGGGATCGGACGAGGTCTTCGCCGCGTAGTAGATCGAGATGCCGTTGTTGGTCAGGTAGAGCTGGCCGTCGAGGAAGGCCTTGTTGTTGCTCGGGTCGAGCCACGACAGCGTGCCGGGCACGAAGGTCGGGTAGAGCTCCTTCGCGAACTCCAGCGCCTTGATCGTTTCCGGACTGTTGATGACGACCTTGTTGTTCGCGTCGACCAGCTTGCCCCCGAAGCCCCACACCAGCCACTGGGCCCAGGTGTTCGCGTCGCCGGTCGCGTTGCCGAGGGCGAACCCGGCGGGCGTGCCCTTTTCCTTCATTCCCTTGCACAGCTTCAGGAAGCCATCGAAGTCCTTCGGGAACGAATCGAAGCCTGCCGCCTTGATCGCGCTCTCGCGATAGACCATGCAGACGCCGGCCACGCCCAGCGGCACGCCGATCCAGTGCTTGCCGTCGGGACGCAGGTAGGGATCGCAGACCGGATAGAAGCCGCCCAGCTTGGCGCCCAGGTAGTTGCAGATGTCGGAGACATCGAGGAGCTTTTCCGGATAGAGGTTCGCGTCGTCGTTGGTCGACAGGATGATGTCCGGGCCCGCTCCGGTGTTCGCCGCGACCGCCGCCTTGGGACGCACGTCTTCCCAGCCTTCGTTGTCGACGCGAACCGGAATGCCGTACTTCTCGGTGAACTTGGCGACGTTCTTCATGTACTGGTCGATGTCGCCCTGGACGAAGCGGCTCCACCGCAGCACGCGCAGGTGCGCTCCCTTCTCCGGCGTGTTCTTCCACTGCGCGTTGGCGTCCTTGACCCAGATCAGCGGGCCCACGGCGGCGCCGGCAGCGACGCCAGCGGAAGTCTTCAGGAACTTGCGGCGCTTGAACTCACTCATGGTCTTCCTCCTTGTTGTCGACGTGCGTCGATGGTGGAAATCTCCGTTCGAATGCGTCCTGCTTCTCAGGCGGCGAGCCTCCCACCGCTCGCCGCATCGAACAAGTGCGCCCGGTCGATGTCGGGCATCAGCGAGACGCGGTCGCCCGGACGACAGGTGACGCGCTCGCGGACCAGCGAGGAAAGCTCCTGCCCGGCGTAGCGGCAAAAGAGCTGGGTGTCGGCCCCGGTCGGCTCGACGACGACGACTTCGGCCGGCAGGCCCGGGCCGGTACCCAGCAGGCAGTGCTCCGGCCGCATGCCGTAGAGCACCGCCTGGCCGTCGGCGGCGCGCGCGCTGCGCGGCAGCGGCAGGCGAACGCCGCCCTCGAACTCGACCTGTGGCGATCCTACGCCCGTGCGCGCGACGCCGGGGACGAGAT
>DATIQL010000253.1:0-23153 GCA_035470905.1 Casimicrobiaceae bacterium | reverse complement strand
GCGACGAACGACAGCGCGTTCAGGGCGAAGCACACCGCCTCGCTGGTGAGCGCCAGCAGCATGCCGGCGATCGCCGGGCCGATGACCCGCGCGGTGTTGACCAGCATCGAGTTCAGCGCGATCGCGTTGGCGAGGTCGCCGCGGTCCTCGACGAAGTGTATGTACAGCGACTGGCGCAGCGGCAGGTCGAACGCCGAGCAGGTGCCGAGCCACAGCGCGAGGACGATCAGATGCCAGGTCTGGATCCAGCCGCCTGCAACGAGGACTGCGAGGATCAGCGCCTGGACCAGCATCAGGGATTGCGTCGTGAACAGGCCGCGACGCCGGTCGATGCGGTCGGCGAGCACTCCGGCGAGATTGCTGAACAGCAGGATGCCGACGTTGTTGCAGAACGCGACCACACCCAGCAGCCACGCCGAGTCGGTAAGCCGGTACACCAGCCAGCCCATCGCCACCTGCTGTAGCCAGGTGCCGATCAGCGACAGCCCCTGTCCGGTGAAGAACAGGCGGAAGTTGCGATGCCGGAGCGCGCGGAAGGTGCGCGGGAGGATGATCGAGGCCATGCCCAGGCGGCATTATCGCCTGTGGCGCCTCGCCTGCGGCTCGCGGGTGTCACCAGCGATTCATCTCCGGTCGAGGCGATAGATGCGCGATTCCCCGTAGCCCTTGGCGAGCGGCAGCCTGCCGACGTATTCGAGCGCATAGCCGCGCTCCCCACCCGCGGCCAGCGTCGCCGCGAACGCCTCGCTGACGTAGATCATGCCCGGAGGTGTCACCGGCTCGATGCGCGCCGCCCGGGTCACGCTGGAACCGAAGTAGCTGTCACGGGCGACGACAGGGTCGACGATGCGGAACACGGGACCGTCGTGCAGCGCGACGCGGATCTGGCTCCCTTCGGGCAGCCCCGCCTCCGCCCAATCGGCGTCGAGCATGCTGGCGAGAAACTGCAGCGCGAATTCCGCGGCGTCGCGCGGCGCCTCGAACACGACGTAGAGCGCATCGCCCCAGGTCTTGGCTTCCAGCGGCTTCGCCTCGAGTGACCCGAGCAGCCGGGCGCCGATCTCCAGGAAGCGTTGCTGGAAGAGCGGCGCGCAGGCGTCGTGCAGCCGGCTGTAGCCGGCGAAGTCGGCGAAGAGCAGCGACTTCAGCGTGCGCTGAGGACGCCCTGCCATCGGAGGTGTCGCGTCGGCGATCGGGCCCGGGACCAGCCGCGGCTCCGACGACGCCTGCGGCGGCACCGAAGCGTGAATCCCGGCAGGCGGCGCAGCGCCTGGCTGCGATCCCGGCGCAGGGGCTGCGCCGGCGGTTGCCGCCGCTTGGCGCAATTCGCGCAGGTCGATCACCCTGGGCGGTCCGACGTTGCGACGCCAGCGCTCGAACGAAGCGCGCGTGCCGCCGACCTTGACGGCCGCGGCCGGATCGAGCACGCACAACATCGACGGCGAGGTCTCGAGTTGCGCCGCGCGCAGCAGGGCGAGGCCCTCGAGCAGCGTGGCGGCATACTCGAACAGGACATCGTCGCCGAGATGGTTCTCCTCGGTGGCCATGATCACGCGCGATGCCCGGGCGAGTGCATGGTCGTACCGATCGACCCAGTCCCTGCCGCCGATCGCAACGCTGGTCCGCAGGAAGTCGTCCCGGTCGAACGGCAGCACGACGTTGACTTCCGCCCCGGCATCGAGCGCCGCCTCGACGAAGATCAGGTCGGCGCCGCAGGCAGCGGATGCGTACACGATCGGCTGGTGCAGGCGCGCCAGGCGCGCGCGGATTGCCGCGTCCACCGCGGGCGCGAGCGTCGCCGGGAACCGGGGCTCCGGACGGTCCGGCACGTCGACCATGTGCCCCGCGAACACCAGCACGTCCGGCACCGGGAGCACGCGCAGGACATCGCGCGCCTCGGGGATCAAGTGCTGGAGCAGAAGCACCTGCCGGCGCATCGTCGCGACGTTGCCGGCGTCGCCGGGACACAGCGCGCGGGCGGCGGCATAGCTCTGCACGGCGCGGTCGAATTCACCCAGCAGCAGGGCCGCCTCGCCGAGGGTTGCGTGACCCCAGCAATCGAGCGCAGCAGCCCGCGCGGACAGCCGCGCCGCGATCTCCTGCGCCAGCGATCGCGCGCGGGCGCGATCGCCGACCAACATCGACAGCGTCGCCGCGTTGATGCCGGGGTACGGATCCTGCGCCAGCGCATACGCCGCCAGATACTCGTCGCGGGCGCGTGCGGCCAGGTCGCGAGCGCGCAGGTCCGCCCCATCGACGGTCGCGCCCTGCAGCGCGCGACCCAGGGCGTCCTTCCACAGGCGCCCGCGCAGGCTCAGGACGTCGACGAGCAGCGAAGGCGACGGCGTGGCCGCTCCGTCGGTCCGCGATCGCGCGCCGATCCGTTCCGCATCGGCCTCGGCGAGTCGCGCCTGCGCTTCGTCCAGCAGCGCCCGCGCCCGTCGCGTGGCGCCGGCACGGGCATGCGCCAGCGCGCCACAGTAGAGAAGCTCCGCATCACCCGGATGCGCAGCGATCTGCTCGCGGACGACGTCGCAGGCATCCCATGGAGCGCCGCGCTCGAGGTGAGCGCGGATCTCGCCGACGCCCGGGGTCAGGATCCCTGCGCCTCGGCGATCCATGCACGCAGGCGGCTGAGGCTGATCAGCCCGCGCATCGCTGGAGGCAATTGATCGATCAGTGCCGCGGCTTGCCGGAGTTCCGCGACCTTCTTCGGCGAGCCGGCGATCGCCGATGCATAGAGCGCCCGCGCGTACTCGACATGCTCGGTGAGGTCTTCGTTGTCCTTCCGAGCATAGAGACCGCGATGCAGCTCCAGCACCGGCTCGAGCAACCGTTGCGCCTCCGCCTGCCGCCCGAGGCGCGCCGCGATCATCGCCGCCAGCACCGTCTGCTCGCCCGCGTCGCGCTGGTCCGAGAGCGTGCGCGTGGGAATCACCTTGCGCAACGCCAGCGCGCGCTGGATGGCGGCGTCCGCCGCCGCATAGTCCTTCAACCGGTACGAAGCGTCGGCCGCGGTCCGGTAGGCCATCTCGAGGATCGCATCGCGGCTCTGCGCCTGCGATGCGCTGAGGTTCCGCGTCGCCTCCAGTCGCTTCACGGAAGCCTCCGCCATCCTGCGCACGGCCTCGTAGTCGCCATCGGCGGACGGCAGCGCGTATGCGCCGTATCCGAGACCCGCACCGGGGAAACCGTAGTAGCCGAGGAATTCCGGCGTGAACGCCCGGCCGAACGACCCCTCCGGGATCGTGCGGACCGCGAGCGCCACGAAGCGCTGGTTCGACGCAAGCGCTGCCGCCGCGGCCCGGTGATCGCCCGCGTCGGCCGCCAGTCGCGCGAGGTAGCCGGCGGCGAGCGACAGCACGTTGCCGATCATGCTGGATTCCTTGACCTGCCGCTCCACGTCGAGTGCTGCGCGCGCCTGCTGGCGCGCCTCGCCGACCTCGCCGAGGCTGACCAGCATGCCTGCAGCCGATATCCGCGCGTTGGCGAGGTTGTTCCAGGCGATCTGGTTGGTCGGATCGAGCCTGACGATCGCCTCCCAGTCATGGGCATTCTGGCGCGCCAGCGCCAGCGCCTTGCGCACATGCAGGTCGGTCCACTCGACCCCACTGAGGCCGTCCAGAATCAGGCCCTCGGCGCGCAGCGCCGACATGTCGCCGGGGCGGCGCTCCAGCACCTTGCGTGTCACCGCGAGGGCTTCGCCGCCGACCTGCCTGACCTCGTCCAGGCGCCCCAGGTTCTGGAGCGCACCCATCTGCCAGGAGGAGGCCTCTGCATAGGCAGTCGCTGCAGGCATGTCAGCGAGCTCGAGTCCGGCGATGCCGCGGTACGCATCGCGTGATGCCGCCAGCGTCTTTACCGCGGCCTCGCTCTCGTTGCCGCTCAATTGCGCAAATCCAAGAATCGTCGTCGCGAGGCCATAGGCACGCCGCAGCGGAATCGACGGGGACGGCGCATTCATCAGCGGCTGCAGCAGCGCCGCCGACCGGCTGGCGAGATCGAGCTCCTCGGCACGCCTGTTCTCGCTCGCGGCCACGCGGGCCTGCGACGTGAGGCCGAGGCCCAGCCCCACGATCGTCGCTTCGGACCGATCGCCACGGCTGCGCAGCCGTTCGAGGACGTCCACCGCTTCCGCCAGGGCCTTCCGGCTCTCGTCGAGCTTCGACTGGTTGCGCAGCGCAGCGCCATATCGCACCAGCGCGAGCGCACGGTTGCGGTCGGTCTCGTCGTTGCGCAGCGCCGGGGGCAGCGCCGCGTAATAGTCGACGGCGCGCTTGGCCAGCGCCGCGACGATGTCCAGCCGCCCGACCGGCTCCAGCTCCAGGTAGAAATCGTCGAGCAGGTAGACGATCAGCTTCTCGGCCTCGCCGCGCGCGCTCTGCGCGAGTTCCCGTGTCTCTTGTGCCTGCGCCTCGGCGCGCTGCGCGCGCCGCGTGCTCTCGTAGCCGTAGATCGCGCCCGCGATCGCGCCGATCGCGAGCACCGCACATACCGCCGCGATCTGCCGCGCCCGCACCAGCGCCTTTCGTGTCGCGCGTTCACGGGCGCGCTGCTCGGCGAGCTTGCGCTCCGCCTGGTCGCGGGCCTCGCGCTCGTGGCGCAGATCGCGGCTCGCCCGCACGACGCTGCACAGCACGTCGTGGGTGAGCTCGACGCGGCGGACGTCGAGGCGCTCCTCGATGCGCAGCAGCCGCCGGTCGACCAGCGTCGGCAACGCGCCGGGTTTCGCGCCCATGCCGGCGAACGCCTTGCGCACGCTCTCCTCGGCGATGCTCTCGCGGTAGCCCGATTCGGTCAGCAGCTCGTCTTCGATATAGTGGCGCAGCGCCGCCGGCTGGTCGGCGAGCGCACGCTCGTAGAACTCGGCGAGGATGGTCTCGTGCGAGCCGGCGAGCAGATCGGCCGAGATCTCGGCGCGCCCCTTGGCGATGCGCGCGTTGTTGAGCTCGCGGCAGATGAGGGAGAGCAGCGACGGCTCGACCTCCGCGTTGCGCAGCTCCGAGCCGCCGGCGATGAAGCGGACGATCGCCTCGGCGACCTCCTGCGACACCAGCTTGCCGCCCGGTTTCATGACGGCCTCGAGTGCCTGCTCTCCCGTCATCCGCGCAAGCCGCATCCGGTTCTGGGTGATCGAGGGCATCACGCCCTTCAGCGCCTCGAGGTGGGCGAGGTAGTCCTCGCGCAGCGCGATCAGGATCCGGTAGTCGCTGCGCGTGAAGTCGAATTTCTCGGCGGCCGATTCGTCCGCCTCCATCCGCGCCTCGAGTGCCTTAGGCGCGCGGTTCTCGACCAGGTCCGCGAGGTCGTCGATGAACTGCGCCGCGCGCCTGCGACCCGCGTCGTCGGCCTGCGCAAGGGTGAAGATCTCCTCGAACTGGTCGAAGATCAGCAGCGGGACAAGCGGCTTGCCCGATTCGTCCTTCAGCACGTCGTCACGGTGGTGCAGGAACTCCCACAGCGATTCGCCCTCGACCGCGACGCCGGACTGCGTCCATTCTCCCGACCGCGTCGTGGCGCGGAAGATCGCCTGCTTGATCTGCTCGGTGGGCGCGGGCGAGTCGGCCGAGTAGTCCACCCGCACATAGACCGGGCAGTAGCCCATCGGCCGTAGTCGCGGCACGATGCCTGCCCGCAGGATCGAGGTCTTGCCCAGCCCCGACTGGCCGAACAGCAACGTCAGCGTCTTGCGCTGGACGCGGCGCGTGAGCTCGGCGACCTCCTCCTCCCGTCCGTAGAAATAGGACTGCGTCTCCTCGGTGAACGACGCGAGGCCGAGCCACGGGTGCTGCGGATCGACTGCAGTCTGCGCGGCCGGGTTGTCGAGGGGTGCCACGGCGCCGTCAATGCCGCGCCGACAGGAAGTCCTGCAGGTGGCGCGCGAACTCTGGCGTCACCTCGCCGCCAGGAAGGCGGGTGATGTGCAGCGCCTTGAACCTGTCGGGGACGTGCGCATCGATCGCCTGCGTGCCGTCGATGCACACCGGGACGATGAACAGCGCCCCCTCGGCGATGTTGCGCGAGCGGTCGAGCGCGTAGCTCCACTCGCGGCGGAAATAGCCCTCGAGCCGGCGCTCGGTCGTCGCCGAGACCACCGGGATGAAGTACGAGCAGCGCGCGATGTTGCGCTGGATCTTGCGGTCGTAGTCGTCGCCGCCTTCGAGCCGGTCGAGGTCGAACCAGGTCTTGATGCCGGCGGCATCGAGCCCCGCCTTGAGCTTCTGCACGGCAGGCAGGTCCTCGCGTGCGTAGCTGATGAACACCGCGTTGTCGGGCATCTCGCGCTCGGGAGGCAGGAAGCGCTGTGGCAGATTCAGCTCGACCACTTCGCCGGGCTTGTGACGAGTCATCCATCGGCGATGCAGCTCGTCGACGAACTTTTCGGCACCGCTGTAGACGCGCGTGCGCACGCTGACCTGCTGCAGGAAACCCATCAGACGTCCGTCGCTGACCGAATGGTTGTCGGCCAGCACCTCGCCGACGTCGCGCGGGTCGGACAGGCGCCGCCGCTTGGCCATGCGCAGGAACAGGCGCGCCAGCCAGTTGGTGAAGCTGCTGCCGATGAACAGCAGGTGGTTGTGCTCGAGCTCGTGGAACAGCTTCTCGGGGGTCAGGTGCTCGCTCTGCAGGGCGCAGATGAACTCCAGCGTGTCCTCGTCGGAGATGACGTAGGTCGGCGATGCCGAGAGGCGACCCAGCAGGTGGTAGATCACCGGACGCTGCAGCTTCTCGCGCTCCGATGGAAGATCGGCGACGCGGTTGGGTGCGTAGGCGATCACCTCCGTCGACTGCGCACCGCCGAAGCGCTCCTGATTGACTGCCTGCTCGAGCAGTGGATCGAAGGTCGTCGTGACGAAGAGGTCGAAGTCGGTGATCTGCGCGAGCTGCCGCAGCGCGAGGGGCGGGGCGAAGTTCGCTTCGCGGAAGAGGCTGCGCAGCCTCGTGTACGCCTCCTCGCGCCGGCCGCGCGAAGCGAGGAACCAGCAGACGACGTCGTTCAGCGTGTAGGGCTTCGGAAGCTGCGCCGTGTCGACACCGAGCTTGCCGGCGAGCTTCTCGGCGACCCAGTCGTAGAGCAGCCGAGGTCCGTCCTCGGTCTCGACCTTCTGGAGCTCGGGGCCGATGATCGGAATGACCCGGCGTTCCTCGATGAAATTGAGCAGGTCCTCCCACGCGTCGTCGTCGAGCGTGGCCAGAGGCGCATGCATCGGCAACGGACTACTCATCGCGCGCGACTCGTCACTCAGGGCTCCCTGAGGACCCTACGGCCGGCGTTCGATTCGCCTGGCCGACGTCCTCCCCGGCAACGGTGAAGTCTCCACGATTCGCCGAGCCGGGTCAAACGCACCCGGCCGGGGCTACCCGCCGAGCCTGGCGTGCTGCTCGCGCAGCTTCTCCAGCGTCGCGTTGAATCCCGCGAGCCGCGCGCGCTCCTGCTCGACGACCGCCGCCGGCGCGCGCGCGACGAAGCCCTCGTTGGCGAGCTTTGCCTTCGCCTTCGCGATCTCGCCTTCGTGACGTGCGATGTCCTTGGCGAGGCGCTCGCGCTCGGCCGCGACGTCGATCTGCACGTCGAGCATCACGCGCAGCCTGTCGACCACCTGCACCGGAGCGTTGCGGTCGGGCAGCTCGGCGGCAAGCTGGACCTCGGACAGGCGGGCCAGCGCCTTCAGGTAATCGGTGAGCGCGCCGGCGCCCGCGAGATCGCCGGCGATGAACGCGCCGACCTTCTGCGCCGGCGACAGGCCCATTTCGCTGCGCAGCGAGCGCACCGAGTCGACGAGCCCCTTCAGCGTGGATACCTGAGTGGACGCCTCGTTGTCGAGCTTGGCGGCGAAGTCGGCCTCGGGATAGTGCTGCAGCGAGATCGTCTCCCCGGCCGTGCCGGCGAGCGGCGCGACCGACTGCCACAGCTCCTCGGTGATGAACGGGATGAACGGATGCGCAAGGCGCAGGATCGCCTCGAGCGTCCGCACCAGCGTCCTTCGCGTCGCGCGCTGCGCGGCCTCGTCGCCGTGCGCGAGGTCGACCTTCGCGAGCTCGAGGTACCAGTCGCAGAATTCGTTCCACACGAACTCGTATAGCGCCTTGGCGGCGTGGTCGAAGCGATACGCGTCGAGCTGCGCGCGAATCTCCTCCGCGGTGTGCTGCAACTGCGCCTCGATCCAGCGGTCGGCGATCGACGGCGTACGCGGCAGCGACGCGTCGAGGCCGACGTCCTTGCCCTCGACGTTCATCAGCACGAATCGCGTCGCGTTCCACAGCTTGTTGCAGAAATTGCGGTAGCCCTCGCAGCGGCCGAGGTCGAAGTTCAGCGTGCGGTTGAAGGTCGCGAGCGAGGCGAAGGTGAAACGCAGCGCGTCGGCCCCGAAGGCCGGGATCCCGTTCGGGAACTGCTTGCGCGTCCGCTTGGCCACGGCATCGGCCTGCCGCGGGTCCATCATGTTGAGGACGCTCTTGGCGACCAGCGTCTCGGCGTCGATGCCGTCGATTAGGTCGAGTGGATCGAGGACGTTGCCCTTGGACTTCGACATCTTCTGGCCTTCCGCATCGCGGACGATCGCATTGATGTAGACGTCCCGGAACGGCACCTTGCCGGTGAAGTAGGTCGTCGTCATGATCATCCGCGCGACCCAGAAGAAGATGATGTCGAAGCCGGTGACCAGCACGCTCGACGGCAGGAAGGTCTCGAGCTCCTTCGTCTGCTTCGGCCAGCCGAGCGTCGAATGGCACCACAGCGCCGAGCTGAACCAGGTGTCGAGCACGTCTTCGTCGCGCTTGAACGAGGCAGGCGCTCGACCGAGCTTCGCGGTCGCCTGCGCCAGCGCATCGGCCTCGCTGCGCGCGACGTAGACGTTGCCCGCCTCGTCGTACCACGCCGGAATCTGGTGTCCCCACCACAGCTGCCGCGAGATGCACCAATCCTGGATGTTGTTGATCCAGTGCAGGTAGGTCGCCAGCCAATCGCCGGGAACGAACTCGACCTTCTGGCCGGCGCCGGGTGCGGCGCCGGGGAGCCCGTCGCCGACGGCGGCGAGGCACAGATCCTGGATCGACTTGCCCGGAAAGTACGGATGCGATGCGGGCGCGGGCTTCCTCATCGCGACGTACCACTGGTCGGTCAGCATCGGCTCGACCACCTCGCCGGTGCGCCCGCAGCGCGGCACGACCATCTTGTGCGGTTTTTCCGAAACGACCAGGCCGGAGGCCTGCAGGTCGGCCAGCACGGCCTTGCGCGCAGCGTAGCGATCGAGACCGCGGTATTTCGCGGGCGCGTCGTCGCTGATCGTGGCGTCGAGGTTCAGGATCGAAATCGCGGCCAGGCGGTGCCGCTGCCCGATCGCCCAGTCGTTGAAATCGTGCGCAGGCGTGATCTTCACGACGCCGGTGCCGAACTCGCGGTCGACGTAATCGTCGGCGATCACGGGGATCTCGCGGTCGGTAAGCGGCAGGCGCACGCGCCTGCCCACCAATGCGCGGTAGCGCTCGTCGTCCGGGTGCACGGCGACCGCGGTGTCGCCCAGCATCGTCTCCGGCCGCGTGGTCGCGACGATGACCGATCCCGGGCCATCGGCGAGCGGGTACGACAGCTCCCAGAGCTTCCCCTGCTCCTCCTCGCTGTCGACTTCGAGGTCGGAGACCGCGGTCATCAGCTTCGGGTCCCAGTTGACCAGCCGCTTGCCACGGTAGATGAGCCCGTCCTCGAAGAGGCGCACGAAAGTCTCGCGCACCGCGGTCGACAGGCCCTCGTCCATCGTGAAGCGCTCGCGCGACCAGTCGGCGGCCGCGCCGAGGCGCCGCATCTGGTGGGTGATCGTCGAGCCCGACTCCTCTTTCCACGCCCAGACACGCTCGGCGAAGGCTTCGCGGCCGAGGTCGTGGCGGGTCTGGCCCCTGGCCTTCAGCTGCTGCTCGACGACGATCTGGGTCGCGATGCCCGCGTGGTCGGTGCCGACCTGCCACAGGGTGTTGTCGCCGCGCATCCGGTGATAGCGGATCAGCACGTCCATCAGCGTCTGCTGGAACGCGTGGCCCATGTGCAGCGTGCCGGTGACGTTGGGCGGCGGCAGCTGGATGCAGTACGACGCGGCGCCCGGCGTGTCGGCCGGCTTGAACCAGCCGCGCGACTCCCACAGCGGATACCACTTCGCCTCGATGGCGTGGGGTTCGAAGCTCTTGGCGAGTTCCATGGGGCGCGGGATACGAGGGAAAAGCCTGAAATTGTAGCGGATGCGCCCCCTCACCCGGTCTCGCGCAGCTTCCCGACCGCGTACTCGGCGATCGCAAGCGACGCCGTGAGCCCCGGCGACTCGATGCCGAACAGGTTGACGAGCCCCGCCACCCCGTGCTCGTGCGGGCCCTCGATGACGAAATCGCGCGCAGGCTCGCCGGGCGCCTGGATCTTGGGACGGACGCCCGCATAGTCGGGGACCAGCGCGCCATCGGGCAGCGCCGGCCAGTAGCGGCGGATGGCGGGATAGAAGCGCCCGGCGCGTGCGGGATCGACTGCATAATCGACGGCGTCGACCCACTCGACGTCGGGGCCGAAACGCGCCTGGTCTCCGAGGTCGAGGGTCAGGTGCACGCCCAGCCCCGCCGCCTCGGGAATCGGGTAGACGAGCCGCGAGAACGGCGAGCGGCCGGCGAGGCGGAAATAGTTGCCCTTGCACAGGTATGCCCGCGGCACCGATATCCCCGGCAGGCCGGCGATCGAGCGCGCGACGCGCGGCGCGTCGTGGCCCGCACAGTTGACGACGCTGCGCGCGCACAGGGTCATGGGCTCGGCGCCGCCGATGACGAGCCCGATGCCGTCGCCGGTCACGTCACCGCCGACGAGCGGGCTGCCGAACGCGAACACTGCGCCTGCGTCGCGCGCATCGCCTTCCAGTGCCAGCATGTACTGGTGGCTGTCGATGATGCCGGTCGACGGCGAATGCAGCGCCGCGACACAGGAAAGCGCCGGCTCGAGCGCGGCAATCGCAGGCACGTCGAGCAGCACGAGATCGTC
The DNA here is from genome assembly GCA_035470905.1 of Casimicrobiaceae bacterium. GTDB lineage: Bacteria > Pseudomonadota > Gammaproteobacteria > Burkholderiales > Casimicrobiaceae > VBCG01. The sequence continues at coordinate 12,145 of DATIQL010000253.1, read as the reverse complement.
GACGCCGCTCGCCCGCGCCTGCGCCTCCAGACGCGCGAGCTCGCCCAGCTGGTCGACGCCGGTCGCGACGATCAGCTTGCCGCAGCGGCGATGCGGAACGCGGCGCTCTGCGCAGTACGCGTAGAGCCGCTCCCGCCCGGCGACGCACAGCCTCGCCTTCAGCGACCCCGGCGGATAGTAGATGCCCGCGTGCAACACCTCGCTGTTGCGCGCGCTGGTGACCGTCCCGACCGCTTCCGTGGCCTCGACGACGACCACTTCGCGGCCGGCGCGAGCGAGCTCGCGCGCCACCGCCAGCCCGACGACCCCGGCGCCGACGACGACGCTGTCGACCTGATCCATCGAGCCGGACCGTCAGGCGACCAGCGGCTCGTTGGCCGCGATGCCGCGATCGACGCCGCGGCCGATGGCGCCGGCGATCGCGTCGAGCTTCGCCATCAGCATCGCGAACTCGTCGATCGCCAGCGCCTGATCGGCATCGCACCAGGCTTCGGTCGGACACGGATGCACCTCGATCAGCAACGCATCGGCGCCCGCGGCGACCGCGGCACAGGAAAGCGCCGGCACCATCCAGGCCTTGCCGCCCGCATGCGACGGATCGACGATCACCGGCAGGTGCGTCTCCTTCTTCAGCACCGCGATCGCCGTCACGTCGAGCACGTTGCGATACGCGGTCTCGAAGGTCCGGATGCCCCGCTCGCACAGCATGATCCGGTGATTGCCGCCGGCCGCGATGTATTCGGCCGCCATCAGCCATTCGCCGATGGTCGCGCTCATTCCGCGCTTGAGGATCACCGGAACGTCGACCTTGCCGACTTCCTTCAGGAGGTCGAAATTCTGCATGTTGCGGGTGCCGATCTGGATGACGTCGACCTTGTGCTCGAGGAAGGTGTCCAGCATGCGCACGTCCATCAGCTCGGTCACGATCGGCAGCCCGTGGCGCGACGCGGCGTCCTTCAGCATGGTCAGGCCCTCGATGCCCTTGCCCTGGAATGCGTAAGGACTGGTGCGGGGCTTGAATGCGCCGCCGCGCATCAGGCGCGCGCCCGCCGCAGCGACCCCCGCCGCAGCGGCCTCCATCTGCGGCACCGTTTCCACCGAGCACGGACCCGCGATCACCTGCACGGCGCTGCCGCCGATGCGCGCCCCGCGCACGTCGATCACCGTGCTTGCCTTGTGCCATTCGCGTGCGACCAGCTTGTAGGGCTTCAGGATGTGCATCGAACGCTCGACGCCGGGCAGCGGGTCGAACATCTCGGGGTCGAGCTTGCGCTCGTCGCCAACCGCGCCGATCAGCGTGCGCTCGGTGCCGCGCGAGATGTGGACGTCGAGCCCGTGGGCCCGGATCTTGGCTTCGACTGCGGCGATTTCGGTCTCGCCGGCGTCGGGTTGCATGACGATGATCATGATGGGTCTTCCTTTCCGGTGCTTGAAAAAGCATCGGGCGGCCTTTTCAGGGGCCGCCCGATGCGCTGTGTTCTGTTTGCTGTCGATGCTATGCGCGCGCGCGGCCCTCGGAGAAGTCCGTAAAGTAGAAATAGCCCACGTACCAAGTCGTGGGTCGGAGCGAGAGGGCGAATGCCTGGGCGCGCATGAAGTTCAGTGTATCAGCATTTGCGGAAGCGGGCGAGCGCCGCCGCGCAGCGGAAGCCTCAGGGGTGGTGGCTCCGCCAGCTGTCGATTTCGCGCTCGATGGCTTCGGCGACGTAGCTGCGCACCAAGTCGCCGACCTGGCGATTGATCGTTTCGACGAGCTCGGCGCTCGCGCGCGCGACGATCGGTTGCAGGCGCGCGCCGAGTTGCTCGCGCAATCCGGTGTCGGTGAACAGATCGAGGCGCTGCATGACCTGGGCGCGAATCTCGTCGGCGAGCGCGTCCCAATCGGGGCTTTCGCGTTCGGCCACGGCCGCTTCGACCGGCGTCGATGCCGACATCGATGCGGGCCGCGGTTCCGGAACGGCGCCCGCCGGCCCTCCCGCGTCGCGATCGGGCCCCGTCCCCCAGTCCGCGTCTCCGGGGCCGAGTGCGCCGCCGGATTCGCCAGGCTCCTCCTCCCTCGGCTCCGGGGCCCCGGAGCCCCTGTCGCCCGCCTGCGCAGGCACGGATTCCTCGGGCGGCGGGATTTCGAGGATGAAGTCCTCGTCGACGAAGGCGCTGGCGGCGGGCGGGACAGCGGCTTCGACGGCGCGATCCGTCGCGACTGCGACCTCTTCCGGAAACAGCGGCACCGGCGCTGCTTCGGAAGCCGGCTCGCCTGCGATCGCGCGATATTCGGCAACCTCGACCGCATCGGTCAGCACCGGCAGGTCGGACAGCGTGTCGAAGGAGATCGGATCGGCGTCGCTGTCCGCCGCCCCTTCGGGCAGGATCACGGTCGGCAGCAGCGGCGAAGCCGCATCGACGACGAGCGCGTCGGTCAGCGTCGGTACGCCGCGTTGGGGGCCCGACAAGGTCATCTCGTCGCCGGACAATGTCGTGTCGGCGCCGCCCCTGGACTTGTCCCGCCTGCGGTTTCGGCGCATCAGCGCATCCGCCTGTCGAAGGAGGTCACGCGCCGACGCCATCTAGTCGCGACTCGAGAGATCGTGCGCGCGCAATTCGTAGCCGCGCTCGCGATAGTAGCGAAAACGTGTGCGTCCGGCGATCACCTGGTCGTCGCGTTCCCCGACGATCTCGACCAGGCGCTCGAACCGGCTGAAGAACGGCGGCGGCTCGGCGTGCAGGTTGATGAGAACCGCCGCAGGCCCCGCATGCTCGAGCGACTCGTCGATCAGAACCGGCGTCTCGCCGGCGATCGGACTGTCGAGCCGGCAATGCGGGATGAACGCCACCTGCGGCTCCTGCCACAGCAGCCGATCCAGCGCCAGGGTGGTCGCCGCATCGGGCGTCAGCACCCGGACCGAGCCGTGGTGGCGATACGCCTTGGCGACGAGCCTGCCGGCGGTCCGCAGGGGATCGGCGACGTGGGAGTAGAAATCGATCGCCGTCATCGATCACGCGGCGGATTCATGGGCCAGGATCCAGGTGGCGAGCAGGGGCACCGGACGCCCGGTCGCGCCCTTTTCCTTGCCTTCCTTCCATGCGGTGCCCGCGATGTCGAGGTGCGCCCAGTCGTACTTTTTCGCAAAACGCGAGAGGAAGCACGCTGCGGTGATGCTGCCGCCCGGACGCCCCGCGATGTTCGCGAAATCGGCGAAGTTGCTCGCGAGCCCCTCCTGGTAGTCTTCCCAGAGCGGAAGCTGCCAGCTGCGGTCGTAGGAATCGTCGCCGGCCGTCAGCAAGGCGCGCGCCAGCGTGTCGTTGTTGCTGAACAGGCCGCTGGCGACGTGACCCAGCGAGATGACCATGGCGCCGGTCAGGGTCGCGATGTCGACCACGGCTTCGGGTTCGTAGCGCTCGGCATAGGTCAGCGCGTCGGCGAGGATCAGGCGGCCCTCCGCATCGGTGTTAAGCACTTCGACGGTCTGCCCCGACATGGTCTTGACGATGTCGCCGGGCTTGGTCGCGCGCCCCGAGGGCATGTTCTCGCAGGCGGGGATCAGGCCGACCAGGTTCAGCTTGGGCTTGATCTCGGCGATCGTCCGAAACGCCCCCAGAACCGACGCGGCACCGCACATGTCGAATTTCATCTGGTCCATGTCCGCCGCGGGCTTGATCGAGATGCCCCCGGTGTCGAAGGTGACGCCCTTGCCCACCAGCACCAGCGGTTTCTGCTTCCTCTGCGACTGCTCGTACTCGAGCACGATGAAACGCGGCGGCTCGTCGCTGCCGTTGGTGACCGACAGGAAAGAGCCCATCCCCAGCGCCTCGATCTGCGGGCGCTCGAGGACGGTCACCTTGACGTCCGGAAACTGCCTGGCCAGCTCCTGGGCGCGCTCGGCGAGGTAGCGCGGCGTGCAGACGTTGCCTGGAAGGTTGCCGAGATCCTTCGCGAAATCCACGCCGTTGGCGATCGCGAGACCCCGCACGACGGCGGCTTCGCCGGCGGCGAGATCGGAGCGCTGCGGAACCGAGAGCGTCAGCTTGCGCAGCGGACGGCGCACTTCGGCCGGCTCGCTCTTCATCTGCTCGAAACGGTAGACGGCATCCATCGCGACGACCACCGCATGCTCGACCCGCCACGCCACCTCGCGACGCTTGACCTTTTCCTCGGTCAGGTAGATGACGGCCTCGTACGAGCCGGTTTCGTTCAGGAGCTTGACAGCGTTGCGAATCGCCTGGCGAAACTCCTTGTCGCGGAAATCGCGCTCCTTGCCGAGCCCAACCAGCAGCACGCGGTCGGCGAGGGTCCCGCGGACGTTGTGAAGCAGGAGCGTCGCGCCGAGCTTCCCCTCCATGTCGCCGCGGCGGATGATTTCACTGATGTAACCGTTCGAGGCCCGGTCGATCAGTTCTGCCGACAGCGACAGCTTGCGATTGTCGAACACGCCGACGACCACGCACGCGCTTCTCTGCTTCTCGGGACTGCCGCTTTTTATGGTAAATTCCATCGTGCTCCTCGAATTTCTTCGCTGACGTTTTTGTGCCGCGAGGCCCAGTCCTGCGCATTATCGGCAAAACGCCGTAAAAAAGTCAAAATTTTCCAGCCGTCATGATTTTCCGGCGCAGCCTGGTCCGCGAACTGACGGCCACGGCGATCGGGCTGTTCCTGATCCTGCTCGCCATTCTGTTCACCAACCTCGTGCTGCGCCTGCTGGCACGGGCGGCGGGCGGCAGCGTGGCGCCCGAAGGAATCCTGGCCCTGCTGGGATTCAACGCCCTCTTTTATTTCAATATCCTGCTGTCGGTCGCGCTGTTTTTGACCGTGCTGCTGACGCTTTCGCGCTGGTATCGCGACAGCGAGATGATTGTCTGGTTTACCTCGGGACAGTCACTGGTCGCATGGCTGCGGCCGATCGTGCTGTTCGCCGCGCCGTTTCTGGTCGCGATCGTCGTCCTGTCCGTCTACCTGTCTCCGTGGGCAGAGCAGCGAAAGCTCGAGTTCGAGCAGCAGCTCAAGTCGCGCGACGACATTTCGCTGGTGACACCCGGGCTGTTCCGCGAATTCCCGCGTGCCAACCTCGTCGTCTTCGTCGAGAGCATCAATCCGCTCGACAATACCGTGCGCAACGTCTTCCTGCACAGCATCGAGGACAACCAGGATTCGACGACGGTCGCGGCCCGCGGCAGGATCGAGGACATGCCCAACGGCGACCGCTTCATCGTCCTCGAGCATGGGCGCCGCTACCAGGGGACGCCCGGGACCGCCAACTACCGGGTCGTCGAGTTCGAGCGCCTGGGACGACGGATCCAGCCCAACGAGGTCCGCGCATTGCCGACATCGACCAAGGCGCTGCCCACGATGGCGCTCGTGGCGGCCGGCGATCGCGTCGACCGCGCCGAGCTCTTCTGGCGCATTTCAGTGCCGATCTCCGCAGCCGTGCTGACCCTTCTTGCGGTGCCGCTCGCCCGCGTCAATCCGCGGATGGGGCGCTCGTTCAACTTCTTCGCGGCGATGTTCCTGTACATGCTCTACAGCAACTGCCTGAACATCGTGCAGAGCCTGATCGCCCAGGGGCGCCTCGATTTCTGGGCGGGACTCGCGCTGCCGCACGTCATCGCGCTCGCCGTCGTCGTCGTCATGTTCCGCCATCAGCTCTCCATCGCCGGACTGTTCGCGCGCGCGCCCCGCGCCGCGGCATCCGAGGCCCCCTGACGATCCGCGGATGAAGACGCTTCAGCGCTACATCGGCCGCGACATCCTGTTCTCGACGCTGCTGATCTTCGTCGCGCTGCTGGCGCTGTTCGCGTTCTTCGACCTGATCCACGAGCTCGGCGACGTCGGCCGGGACAACTACACGATCAGCGCGGCACTGCTCTACGTGGTGCTGAACCTGCCGTCGCGGCTGTACGAGCTGTTCCCCGTCGCCGCACTGATCGGCACGCTGTTCGCGCTCGCCCAGCTCGTCGCCAACTCCGAGTACACGGTGATGCGCGCTTCGGGGATGTCGGTCGTCCAGGTCGTGTGGGCAGTGCTGCGCGTGGGCATACCGCTGGCACTCGCGACTTTCCTCGCCGGCGAATACGTCGCGCCGCCTGCCGAGCGCATCGCGCAAACCGTGCGTTCGGCGGCACACGGCGAAGCTGCGCAGGTCGTCGCGCAGCAGTTCACCTCCGGCTTCTGGTTCAAGCAGGACCTGACGTTCGTCAACATCCGGACGGTCCTCGCCGACATGACGCTGCTCGGCGTGCGCATGTACGAGTTCGGCGACGACCTGCGCCTGAAGACCGTGAGGATCGCGCAGTCGGGGACATTCATCGGCAACGGCCAATGGAAGCTCGACGACGTCCAGACCACGGTGATCGGCGCCGACCGGACGCAAGTGACCTCCGAACCCACGTACACCTGGAAGACCGTGCTGCGGCCGTCGATCCTCGACGTCTACCAGGTCGCGCCCGAGCGGCTCGAGCTCGGCGCCCTCTATGACAACATCCGCGTGCTCAGCAAGAACGCGCAGAAGACGTCCCGCTTCGAGATCGCGTTCTGGAACAAGATCTTCTACCCGGTCGCCGTGCTGGTGATGATGATCCTCGCCCTGCCGTTCGCGCATTTCCAGCGCCGCCAGGGGGGCATCGGCTTCCGGATATTCGCCGGAACCATGATCGGGCTCGCCTTCTTCCTGCTCGGGCGCCTGTTCTCGAACCTTGGCGTCCTCAACGACTGGACCCCGATCTTTTCCGCGACATTTCCGCTGGCGTTCTTCACCACCATCGCGCTCGGGATGATCTGGTGGGTCGAGCGCCGGTAGCGGAAAACCGCGACAGCCCCGGATCCCCGGGGCGATAAAAAACCCCGCGCGGCGCCGCCGGCGGGGTCGGATGCGTGCTGCGGGTCGCGAAGCGCGTCAGGCGCCTGAGGCCGGCACAACGTTCGCGTACTTGTGCTGGCGCTCGCCCTTGACGCGGAAGGACACCGTACCGTCCACCAGTGCGAACAGCGTGTGGTCCTTGCCGACGCCCACGTTGTCGCCGGGATGGATCAGCGTGCCGCGCTGGCGGACGATGATGCCGCCTGCGCGGATCACTTCGCCGCCGTAGACCTTGACGCCGAGGCGCTTCGACTCCGAATCGCGGCCGTTGCGTGAACTGCCGCCTGCCTTTTTGTGTGCCATGACGTATGCCCCTTAGCCGACGATCGCTTCGATCTTGAGCTCGGTGTAGTTCTGCCGGTGCCCTTGATGTTTCTGGTAATGCTTGCGCCGGCGCATCTTGAAGATCCGGATCTTCTCGCCGCGGCCATGCGCGACGACGGTGGCCTTGACGGTCGCGCCCGCGACCGTCGGCTGACCGACGCGAACGCTTTCGCCCTCGCCGACCATAAGCACCTGATCCAGGACCACTTCCGCGCCCACGTCCGCCGGTATCTGTTCTACCTTGAGTTTTTCGCCGGGGGCAACCTTGTACTGCTTGCCGCCGGTTTTTACGACCGCGTACATGAGGAGACTCCTGTGGATTCGGTTTCATGCACGCGGGAGCCCCACGCGCACCAGCCATCATCCCCGCCACTTGCGGGAAAGCTTTGGATTATAACGTATTTCGCACCGTCCCGGCAACCAGGGCGGCTGTTAGGCAGAAAAGCGCTCTCGAGAGTCCGGCGGGACCCGCGGGCCGGGAGCGCCCGCCGTGGGTCCGGTAAAATACGCGCCCTGCTGGTATGGTGTGGCGCAAACACCCATCCGCGGCCCGGCGCGCGCACGCGCCTCCTCCACGCCTCCCGACCCCCCCAAGCCATCCAAGGTTCCGTGACCGTCGATTTCCTCAAGCCCGTCATTGGCGGCGACATGACCGATGTCGATCGGGTACTGCGCGAGAGCCTGTCCTCGGACGTGGTCCTGATCCGGCGCGTCGCCGACTACATCATCGGCGGCGGCGGCAAGCGCCTGCGCCCCGCCCTGCTGCTGCTCGCAGCGCGTGCCTGCGGCTACGACGGACGCGATCACCATGTGCTGGCGGCGGTCGTCGAGATGATCCATACGGCGACACTGCTGCACGACGACGTCGTCGACGAATCGGAGATGCGGCGCGGCAACGCCACCGCCAACGCCGCGTTCGGGAATCCGGCGTCGGTGCTGGTCGGCGACTTCCTGTATTCGCGCGCTTTCCAGCTCATGGTGGGGGTCGACCGGATGCGGGTCCTCGCCATCGTCGCCGACGCCACCAACATGATCGCCGAAGGGGAGATCATGCAGCTGATGCATGCTGGCGACGCCGAGCTCGACGAGCGCGCGTACCTCGCGGTGATCGAGCGCAAGACGGCGAAGCTCTTCGAGGCCGCCGGCCGGCTGGGCGCAGTCCTCGGCGACGCGATGCCGGCGCACGAGGACGCGCTCGCCCGTTACGGCAGGCACCTCGGTGTCGCGTTCCAGATCATGGACGACGTGCTCGACTATTCGGGCCACCCGGCCGAAATCGGCAAGAACCTGGGCGATGATCTCGCCGAAGGCAAGATGACGTTGCCGCTGATTCGCGCGCTCGCCGTGGGAACGGCCGACGAGGCGAGGATCATCCGCCACGCGGTTTCCGGCGGCGGTCTCACCGATTTCGCACCGGTTGTCGCCGCGCTGGAGCGCAGCGGCGCGCTGCGCTACGCGCGCGAACGGGCGAGTGCCGAGGCTGCTGCTGCGGCGGCGTGCGTGAACGGATTGCCGTCGACGCCGGCGTCCGCCACTCTGCTACAATTGTCGACTTTCGCGGCGCAGCGTACGTACTGAAACGGCACGTGCGATTCCCGGGCGCCGGGTGCAGCAGCACGAAACGAGCAGGGCAACACGCAGTGACCGCCGGCGATGACCGGCGGGACAGAGCAGCAATCGGGGTGTAGCTTAGCCTGGTAGAGCGCTACGTTCGGGACGTAGAGGCCGGAGGTTCGAATCCTCTCACCCCGACCAGATTCTCCTCCCGCTTCCCTGCCAGTTGCCTCCAGCCCCTGGGACGACGGCACCGTCGACGCCGGGCATCCCTGCCGGGCGCCACTGCGTATCCTTGCGAACCCAACGCCGGAATCTCCCGGGTCGACGCAGATGGAGCCCCCGTGCGCGCTGGGCCTGGTGTTCTCGATCCCGCTGGGTTCGTCGGCGCGCGCGCAGCAACCGTGCCGTGGCCGAGCAGGCCGCCGCCGATGGTGCGCGCGCCGATGCCGACGGCATGCGCCGCCGCATCGGGCTGGATGCCGATCAGTCCGTACGAGGCGCCATCGCCGCACAGGCGCAGTGGCAACAGCTCGCCGAGACGCGCAAGGCGGCCGAGGCGGCTGCATCCCGCAGCCGTCGTGCCTACGCGCTGGGCGAAGCCGGCATCGCGGACCTGAATGCCGCCCAACGCCAGGCCCAGGAGGTGGCCCTGGCCGAGCTCGATACCCGCGCTGCCGCCGTCGGAGCCTGGCTGCGCATCGAGGTGGACAGCCACGCGCTGTGGCACGTGCACGGCAATGAAGACGCCCCCACGGCCGGTGACCGCGGCGCATCCGCGTCCGCCAACCTGCCTGGCATCCCCGCGGGCAGTTACGCACTTCGGGCCGCGAACCTGCCGACGCTGCCAGGCACGGACTGAACGGTTCGGCCATCCGGGACTCCCCTATAATCGACGCCGCGGCGCCCACCGGGCCCGTGACCGTCAGGGAGGAACAAATATGCTCAACCGTATCGCGCTGGCCGCCCTCGCCGCGGCCTGCCTGCCCGCTTTCGCACAATCGGTCCCCGCGGGCTATCCCGCCGACTATGCGAAGACCCTCGCAGCCGCCGAGAAGGAAGGCAAGGTCGTCGTCTACAGCACCACCGACACCAAGGCGGCGCAGCCGCTGATCAAGGACTTCGAGACGCTGTACCCGAACATCAAGGTCGAGTACAACGACGTGAATTCGACCGAAATGTACAACCGGTTCATTGCGGAAGTCGCCGCAGGCCAGGGCTCGGCCGACGTCATGTGGAGCTCGGCGATGGACCTGCAGGTCAAGCTGGTCGACGATGGCCACGCGATGACCTACATGTCGCCCGAGGCGCCGAAACTTCCCCATTGGGCCGTGTACAGGAACCAGGCCTGGGGCACGACCTACGAGCCCTGCGTTTTCATCTACAACAAGCGGCTGGTCACGGGCAACGACATTCCGCAGGACCACGCGTCGTTCGCGCGGATCCTCAACACCGAGTCGGCGAAATATCAGGGCAAGGTCACGACCTACGACATCGAGAAGAGCGGCCTCGGCTTCATGTTCTTCGTGCAGGACACCCAGCACTTTGCCGGCATGAAGGACCTGGAGAGGGGTTTCGGCAAGACCCACTACCGCGTCTACTCGGCCACCGGCAGCATGCTCGAGAAAGTCTCGTCGGGCGAGCACCTGCTGGGCTACGACGTGCTGGGTGCCTACGCGATGGTGCGCGCGAAGAAGGATCCGAACCTCGGCGTCGTGCTGCCGAAGGACTACACGCTGGTGCTGTCGCGCGTCATGTTCATCAGCAAGACGGCGAAGCATCCCGACGCGGCCAAGGTCTGGACCGACTACATCCTGTCGCAGCGTGGCCAGAAGGTGATCGGCGGCGCAGTCGAGCTGTACTCGGTGCGCAACGACGTCGACGCCGAATACACGGCGGCGAAGCTCAACAAGGAGCTCGGCGACAAGGTGAAGCCGATTCCGGTCGGCGCCGAAATCACGACTTACCTCGAACCGAAGAAGCGGCTCGAATTCCTGAACGCCTGGAAGGCCGAGCTGGCCGCGGGCGCCAGGTAATCCGCACCAGCCGCCGCCGCGCATCGTCGCGGCGGCGCGCCCTCGCTCGGGAACCCCGGTGACTTGCGCCGTGAGCGCCTCCCTTCGCGCCTCTCCGGGGTTCGGCAGGTCTTCGCTCACCAGCGGCCTGCCCCGCGCACTGACGATCGCGCTGACCGCGGCAGCAGTGCTCGCACCGCTGTCGCTGATCTTCTATCAGAGCCTGCTGTCGGCGCCGTTCTTCGACGCCCGCAAGACCCTCGGCCTCGACGCCTACCGGTTCATATTCGACGATGCGGATTTCTGGAAGGCGCTCGTCAATTCGCTGCTGATCGCGAGCGGCATGACGTTGATCGCCGTCCCGCTGGGCGGCGCGCTCGCGTTCATCATGGAGCGCACCGACCTGCCGGGCAAACGCGTGATCGAGCCGCTGATCCTGGTGCCGAGCTTCGTGTCGCCGATGGTCCTGGCGTTCGGCTACGTCGTTTCCGCCGGGCCGGTCGGTTTCTACGCGGTGCTCGCGACCAAACTGTTCGGCGGCGTCCCCTGGGGCCTGTACTCGGTGCCCGCGATGGCGGTGATCGCGGGGCTCACGCACGTTCCCAACGTCTACATCTACGCTTCGTCGGCGCTCAAGAACCTGGGCTCCGATGTCGAGGAAGCCGCGCGGATCGCCGGCGCATCGCCGCTCACCGTCGCGACGTCGGTGAGCCTGCCCCTGATCATGCCGGCGCTGCTGTTCTCGGCGGTGCTGGTGTTCTTCCTCGGACTCGAGCTCTTCGGCCTGCCGCTGGTGCTGGGCGACCCCGAGGGCCACCTGGTGCTGTCGACGTATCTGTACGAGCTGACCAACAAGCTCGGCACGCCGTCCTACCACCTGATGGCGGCGGTGGCGGTCTGCATCGTCGCGATGACGGTGCCGCTGGTGCTGCTGCAGAGGAAGCTGCTGCAGAACACCCGCAGGTACGCGACGATCCGGGGCAAGGCCGGGCGGGTGCGCGAGCTTCCGCTCGGGCGCTGGAAATGGCCGGCGATCGCGCTCGCGGTCCTGTTCCTGTTCGTGACCGTCGTCGTCCCGCTGTCGGGCATCGTGCTGCGCGCATTCGTCACCAACTGGGGTCTCGGCGTCAGCGTGATCGACGCCTTGACCCTCGACAATTTCCGCTCGGTGTTCGAGGAGCCGACGCACACGCGGGCGATCTGGAACACCGTGCTCCTCGGCACCCTCGGCGGCGCGATCACCGTCGCCTGCTACACGGCGATCGGCTTCGCGACCCACCGGCGCAACGACGCCTGGTCGCGCATCGTCGACTTCCTGGTGCTGGCTCCGCGCGCCGTGCCGGGACTGCTGATCGGGCTGGCCTTCCTGTGGGTGTTCCTCTTCTTCCCGCCGCTGACCCCGCT
>DATIQL010000252.1:0-7836 GCA_035470905.1 Casimicrobiaceae bacterium | reverse complement strand
GGCTCCGGCCCGGTGGACCGCGGGGTCGGACCGGGTGACGGCCTCGCAGCGACAGGCGGCGAATGAATCCGCCGCACGCGGGCCGGCGGCAGCCGACGGGGAAGACGCGACTGCGATGACCCACGCCCAGCGCGCTGCGCTGTCGGCGATGATCCACTCGCCGGCGACGCGACGGACGTCGCGCTGGAAGCGCCGCGACCGCGTGGGCGACGTCGTGTGGGCGCTGGTGCTGGCGCTGCTGCTGGGACTGTCCGTCGACTCACTGTTCGAGGGGCTGCGCTTCGTGCACAGCGCCGACGCGCTGCGGACCCTTGCGGCATCGTGGCCGCACGTCGACGAGCTCGCGACGCGGGGTCAGTCCTCGGGGGTCTTCAGGCGCACGATGTAGCCGCCCGATTTCTCGTCGCGGTCGAGCGCGAGCTCGCCGCGACGCGCGGCTTCCTCGAGCAGCGCATTGAACGACCGGAAGCCGTAGTACGACTCGCTGAATCCGGGCTTGCGCCGCTTCAGCGCCTGCTTGATCATCGAGCCCCAGATCTTCTCCTCGGCTCCACGCTCGGAAAGCAGCGCATCGATGGTCTCGACGACCAGATCGACGGCCTCGTCGCGGCGCTTCTGCTCGTCCTTCGGGAGCTCGGCAGCGGCTTCCACCGGCGCCTCGGCGACCGGATGCGCATCCGCGCGCGTTGCAGCGGTCTCGGCAGTCTTCTTCGCGGGGGCACGCGTCTTGGCCGCCGCCGCCCCGCGTCCGGTACCGCGCCGGGCAGCCGCCTTCTTCTTCTCGCGCACGAGGTCGTCGTAGTAGATGAACTCGTCGCAGTTGGCGATCAGGAGATCGGAAGTCGAGTTCTTGACGCCGACGCCGATCACGGACTTGGCGTTCTCGCGCAGCTTCGACACCAGCGGCGAGAAATCGGAGTCGCCGCTGATGATCACGAAGGTGTCTACGTGCGTCTTCGTATAGCAGAGGTCGAGGGCATCGACGACCATCCGGATGTCCGCGGAATTCTTGCCAGACTGGCGCACGTGCGGGATCTCGATCAACTCGAACGAGGCCTCGTGCATCGGCGCCTTGAACGCCTTGTACCGCTCCCAGTCGCAGTAGGCTTTCTTGACGACGATGCTGCCCTTGAGCAGCAGGCGCTCGAGCACCTTGCCGATGTCGAACTTCTCGTAGTTGGCGTCGCGCACGCCCAGCGCGATGTTCTCGAAATCACAGAACAGCGCCATGCTGGTGACTTCCGGGGTGTTGGCCATCGGGATGCGCGGCTCGCGGGCCGCCCCAGGGTTGGAATGCCGCCACGATACCAGCCTGCGCCGGCGCGCTACACTGCCGCGGGCAATCTTCCCCCGGTCCCCGCGATGAATACCTCCCCCCTTTCGCCGCTCGAAGCGCGCGTGCTCGGCGTGCTGATCGAAAAGCAGCGCACGGTGCCCGACACCTACCCGCTGACCCTCAATGCATTGACCGCAGGCTGCAACCAGAAGACCAGCCGCGACCCGATCATGAATGCGGGCGAGGCGGAAGTGCAGGCGGCCATCGACCGGATGAAGGAGGACGCGTGGATCCTGGAGTCGAGCGGCGGACGCGTGATGCGCTATGCGCACAACGCCGAGCGCGTGCTTGCGATCCCCGCCCAGTCGGTTGCGCTGCTGGCGTTGCTGCTGCTGCGCGGACCCCAGACCGCCGGCGAGCTGCGGATCAACTGCGACCGGCTGCACCGCTTCGCCGACATCTCGGCAGTCGAGGCCTTCCTGCACGAGCTCGCGGCGCGTCCTGCAGCGGCGCTGGTCGTCGAGCTGGCGCGCGCCCCGGGAGCGCGCGAGACGCGATGGGCGCAGCTCCTGTCGGGTGCACCTTCCGAGGCGGCGGCGGCGGGCGGGACGACTGCGGCGGGCACCGCTGGCGCGAACGATGCGGCCGCGCCGGCGTCGTCCGGCGAGTTGTCGGCACTGCGGGACGACGTCGCCGCGCTGCAGCGCGAGGTCGAGGCGCTGAAGGCAGCCGTCGCGACATTGCGGACCGAGCGCGGGGTATAAACTCGCGCCTTCGACAATCGCGTTCCTGGAGACGCCATGGGACTGCTCGACGGAGTGCTCGGCAACCTGGTGGGAGGTCTTCTGGGCGGACAGCTGCCGCAAGGCGCGCAGGCCCGGAGTCCGCTGCTGGAGATGGCGCTGCGGCTGCTGCAGCAGAATGGCGGGATCCAGGGCGTCCTCGGCAAGTTCGAGCAGGCGGGCCTCGGCCAGCAGGCACAGTCGTGGATCGCCGCCGGGCCGAACCTGCCGATCGATGCCGGCGCAATCTCGAAGATCTTCGGCCAGGGGCAGCTCGGCGAGATCGCGCAGCAGCTCGGCATCACCCACGAGCAGGCGGCGGGACAGCTCGCGCAGGCGCTGCCGCAGGTCGTCGACAACCTTACGCCGCAGGGCCAGATCCCCGAGAACCACAGCGACCTCGTCGATCAGGCGCTGGCGATACTGCGCAGCAGCCACGGCAGCTAGACCGGCGCCGGGGAAGCGGTAGCGCCGCGCGATGACGCCTGCGGCGCTGCGCGCCGGGAACGATCTGCGTGCCGCCGGGTCTGCGTTCCGGGTGGCGCGCGCTCCGTGCCGTCTTCGTGCGACAATCGCCGCCGCCTCGCCTCGTCCCCTTCCCGCATCCACTCCCTGACCCACCTTGGATCATCCCACCCTGCTCGTTTCGCTCATCCTGGGCATCGTCGAAGGCCTGACCGAATTCCTCCCCGTCTCCTCGACCGGACACCTGATCGTCGCAGGCTCGCTGCTCGGATACACCGGTGATCGGGCCAAGGTCTTCGAGATCGTCATCCAGGCGGGCGCGATCCTCGCCGTGTGCTGGGAATACCGGGCCAGGATCGCTTTCGCAATCACCGGACTGTTCGACAACCGCGACGCCCAGCGCTTCGCGCTCAAACTGCTGATCGCGTTCATGCCCGCTGCAGTGCTCGGCCTCGCGTTCGCGAAATACATCAAGGGCTGGCTGTTCGCACCGGTGCCCGTGGCGGCCGCGTCGGTCATCGGCGCGTTCGTGATCCTGTGGGCGGAACGGCGCCAGAAGCGCTCGCCGTCGACGATCACCATCGACAGCGTCGACGCGATGACCCCGGCCGATGCGCTGAAGGTCGGCATCGCGCAGGCGTTCGCGCTGATTCCCGGCACGTCGCGCTCGGGCGCCACGATCATCGGCGGCATGCTGTTCGGCCTGTCCCGACGCGCCGCCACCGAGTTCTCGTTCTTCCTCGCCATACCGACGCTGCTCGCCGCCTGCGCGTACGAGTTCATCAAGAACCGCCACCTGCTGTCGTCGCAGGACCTGCACGGTTTCGCCGTCGGATTCGTCGCCGCATTCGTGTCGGCATTCCTGTGCGTGCGCTGGCTGATCCGCTACGTCAGCCGCCACGACTTCCTGCCGTTCGCGTGGTACCGGATCGCCTTCGGCGCGATCATCCTGTTCACTGCATACGCAGGCCTCGTGCGCTGGGATTGAGCTTCCGTCGCGGATCGCCCGGCGCCGCCGGCGCACCGTTGTTCCCGACTGCCGGCCGCCCGACCCGCGGCGACTATACTGAAGGGCTCGCCAGGCACCGAACACGGAGACAACGGCCATGCCCCCAGATTCGATCGAACGCCCGTCCATCGCGCTGAAGGATCCATCGCTGCTGCACCAGCAGTGCTACGTCGACGGTCGCTGGGTCGACGCCGACGATCGCAGCACGATGCCCGTCACCGACCCGGCGACGGGCGCAGCGGTGGGCACCGCGCCGCTTTTCCGCGCCGCCGAGACAAGGCGCGCGATCGAGGCCGCGAGCCGCGCGTGGCCCGCATGGCGGGCGAAGACCGCGAAGGAGCGCTCAGCGATCCTGCGCAGGTGGAACGACCTGATGCTCGCGAACGTCGACGACCTCGCGCTGATCCTCACCAGCGAGCAGGGCAAGCCGCTCGCCGAGGCGAAAGGCGAGATCACCATCGGCGCTGCCTACATCGAGTGGTTCGCCGAGGAAGCGAAACGCATCTACGGCGACGTGATCCCGACGATCGGCAACGACCGGCGTCTGGTCGTCATCAAGGAGCCTGTCGGCGTCTGCGCGGCGATCACGCCGTGGAACTTCCCCAGCTCGATGATCACGCGCAAGGTCGCCCCGGCCCTCGCGGCCGGCTGCACGGTCGTCATCAAGCCGGCCGAGGCGACGCCGTTCTCGGCATTCGCGCTGGCCGAGCTCGCGCACCGCGCCGGCTTTCCGCCCGGCGTCCTCAATGTCATCTCCGGCGACGCACCGTCGATCGGCGGCGAGCTGTGCGCCAATCCCACCGTGCGCAAGCTGTCGTTCACGGGCTCGACCGAAGTGGGCAGGCTGCTGATGAAGCAGGTGGCGCCGACGATCAAGAAGATCTCGCTGGAGCTCGGCGGCAATGCCCCGTTCATCGTTTTCGACGACGCCGATCTCGACGCCGCAGCCGAGGGCGCCATCGTCTCCAAGTACCGCAACGCGGGCCAGACCTGCGTGTGCGCGAACCGCTTTTTCGTCCATGAGAAGGTCTACGACGCGTTCGCGCAGAAGCTCGCCGCCCGCGTGGTCGCACTCAAGGTCGGACGCGGCACCGAGACCGGGGTCACGCAGGGACCGCTGATCAACGCCGAGGCGGTCGCCAAGGTCGAGGAGCATCTCGCCGATGCGAAGGCGCTCGGCGCACAGGTCGTGACCGGCGGAAAGCGGCACGCGCTCGGCGGCACTTTCTACGAGCCGACGGTGCTGACGGGCGTCACGCCCGACATGCAGATCTTCCGCGAGGAGACCTTCGGCCCGGTGGCGCCGCTGATCCCGTTCAGGGACGATGCCGAAGTCGTCGAGCTCGCCAACCGCGTCGAATACGGGCTCGCGTCGTATTTCTACTCGCGCGACATCGGCCGCATCTGGCGCGTTGCCGAAGCCCTTGAGTACGGAATGGTCGGGGTCAACACCGGCCTCATCACCACCGAGGTCGCCCCGTTCGGGGGCATGAAGCAATCGGGGCTCGGCCGCGAGGGCTCGAAATACGGCGTCGAGGAATTCGTCGAGGTGAAGTACGTCTGCTTCGGCGGCGTCGACAGATGACGGCTACCAGCCGGTCGGCAGCTTCTTCCGGATCGTGATCGTGCGGTCCTCGACCGCGAGATAGCCGCCGCCGATCAGGTCCTTCATCAGCTTGCCGATCATGTCGCGCGAGGCGCCGACGCGGTCGGCGATGTCCTGCTGCGTCAGCTTCTCGGGGACGACCAGCCTGCCGTCGGCCTCCTGCGCGAGCGCGTTCAGCAACCGCGCGAGGCGGCCGTAGACGTCCGACAGCGCGAGGCTCTTCAGGTTGCTGGTCGTGACGCGGACACGGTGGATCAACCGCTCGATCAGGTGCATCGCGAAATCGGGGTGGGCGAGGATGAAATCGCGGAGCTGCGCGCGGTTGACGACGGCGCAGGTCGTCGACTCGACCGTCACCACCGATGCCGAACGCGGCTCACCGTCGAGGGACATTTCGCCGACATATTCGCCGGGCCCGTGGAAATCGATGACGAACTCGCGCCCGGCCTCGTTGCTCGCGAACACCTTGACGCGTCCGGACAGCACCACGTAGAGCGCGTCGCCGACGTCGCCCTCGTTGATCAGGATGGTGTTCTTGGGAAAGGTCCGGACGACGCCCGACGCGGCGATGTTGCGCAGCGTCTGATCGTGCAGGGGCGCAAGCGGATCGGTTCCAGCGGCGGGCAGATTCACGGCCGGGTCGGGGCGATCGGGGGGACGCCAATCCTAGCATGCGCGCCGCGGCGGCGTTGCCGGCCCCGCCCGACGGCTATTCGAGCTTGCGCAGGTCGTCGATCACCTTGCCGTCGTCCGGCAGCTCGTCGACGGCCCGGAACGTGACCTCGCCGCGCAGCTTGGTCACGTCGCGAATCGACTCGATGATCGACTCCGCGAGCGCAGGCGCGACACCGGAGACCTCGACGTGGAGGATCATCCGGTCGGCCCCGCCGGGATTGTCGACGACCAGCCGCGCACGGCGGACCTCGGGATGGCGCCCGACGATCGCCGCGACCTGGGCCGGGTGCACGAACATGCCCTTGACCTTGGTCGCCTGATCCGCCCGGCCGAGCCAGCCCTTGATGCGCATGTTCGTCCGCCCGCAGGCAGACGTCCCGGCGAGTGCCGCGGAGAGATCGCCGGTGCCGTAGCGGAGCAGCGGATAGTCGGCGTTGGCAAGCGGGGTCACGACGACTTCCCCGATTTCGCCCGGCGCGACCGGATCGCCGGTGCCCGGCCGGACGATCTCGACCAGCACGCCTTCGTCGACGACCAGACCATCGCGCGCCACCGTCTCGTAGGCGATCGCCCCGACGTCTGCGGTCCCGTAGACCTGGAAGCCCTGGATGCCGCGGGCGGCCAGTGCTTCGCGCTGGGACGCAGGGAACGGCTCCGCGGACACGAGCGCCTTGGTGATGCTCGCAAGGCGCACACCGAGCTCGTCGGCACGATCGAGGATGATCCGCAGGAACGACGGCGTTCCGACATAGGCGCTGGGCCTGAGATCGGCGATCGCGGCCACCTGCTGCTCGGTCTGGCCGGTGCCACCGGGAAAGACCGTGCATCCCAGCGCATGCGCCGCAGTCTCGAACATCGAGCCCGCCGGGGTGAAGTGGTAGGAGAAGCAGTTGTGCACGAGATCGCCGGCGCGAAAGCCGGCGGCGTACAGGCCGCGCGCGAAACGCCAATAATCGGTCGCTGCGCCTTCGGGCTCGTAGATCGGGCCGGGAGACGCGAACACACGCCTCACCGCACCCCAGCGCGTCGCCGCAAGGCCGCCAAAGGGCCGCGCCTCCTTCTGCAACTCGGCGAGCTGCGATTTGCGCAGCACCGGCAGCTGCGCGAACGCCTCGCGCGAGGTGATTTCCCTAGGATCGATCCCGGCGAGCGCGCTCGCGAACACCGGTGACCGCTCCCTGGCGTAGGCAATCTGGCGCGCAAGCTGTGCGAGCTGCTCGCGCTCGCGCAGCTCCGGATCGCGCGTCTCGAGGATGTCGTAGTGTTCGCTCATCAGGCGAGCCAGCGCTTGCGGCGGCGGTAGTGCTTGACGTCGCGGAAGCTCCTGCGCCCGGCCGTCGACAGGCCGAGATAGAACTCCTTGACGTCCTCGTTGCTCGCGAGCTCGGACGCCCGACCATCCATCACGACGCGGCCGTTCTCGAGTATGTATCCGTAGTTGGCATGCCGCAGCGCGACCATCGTATTCTGCTCGGCGAGCAGGAACGACACCCGCTCCCTGGCGTTCAGGTCGCCGACGATCTCGAAGATCTCCTCGACGATCTGCGGTGCGAGTCCCATCGACGGCTCGTCGAGCAGGATCATCGTCGGCTGCGCCATCAACGCGCGCCCGATCGCGGTCATCTGCTGCTCCCCGCCCGACGTATAGCCGGCGAGGCTTGCGCGGCGCTCCTTGAGCCGCGGGAAATAGTGGTAGACCTTCTCCAGCGCCTGCGCGATCTCCGCGCGCGAGCCCTTGCGGGTGAATGCCCCGGTCAGCAGGTTCTCCTCGACCGTCAGGTGGGCGAAGCAGTGACGCCCCTCCATCACCTGGCATACGCCGCGCCGCACCAGGTCGTTCGGCGTCAGCCGGTCGACCCGCTGGCCGCGGAACTCGATCGCGCCCTTGGTCACCTCGCCGCGCTCGGCGCGCAGCAGGTTCGAGATCGCCTTCAGCGTCGTCGTCTTGCCGGCGCCGTTGGCGCCGAGCAGCGCGACGATCCCGCCCTCGGGAACCTCGAGCGACACGCCGCGCAGGACGAGG
>DATIQL010000251.1:0-1716 GCA_035470905.1 Casimicrobiaceae bacterium | reverse complement strand
AGCCGAAAACACGCTGGATCGTCGCGCGCTGATCGTCGTAGAGGCGCTCGGAGGTGACGAAGGCCACGCGTATGCCCAGGCCGCTCATCGCGACGCCCTGCTTCTCCGCATGCAGGGCGATCAGGGCGAGGGCCGAGGGGTACCCGAACAGCATCCGCGGCCTGCGCGCGCGTATGTGCGCGACGAACTCGTCGAGGCGGGTGGCCGACATGTCGAACGCCGGCAGCAGCTCGCTGCGCAGCAGGCGATCCCGCCATCGCCGGATGCGGTCCTGGGCGCCCAGCTCGATCGGCGATCCCCAGACGACGATCTCGGGATCGCCGATGTCGACGTCCCACCAGCGCGTCGCGCGCCATTTCGCCGCGACGTCGTGGCTGCGTCGGTCACGGCCGATGTAGAACACCAGGGGCTCGCCGCTCGAGCCTCCGGTGTTGTAGCGCTTGAGCGCGCTTGCGCCATCGGCCTTCAGCCGGTCGGCGTTGGCGCGGATCAGCGCCTTGGTGAGCAGAGGCAGCTTCGCGATGTCGGCTAGTCCCTGCATGCGGTCGGGCGCGAAGCCGCGTTGCGCGAACGCCTCCCTATAGTAGGGGACCCGGTCGCGCGCTGTCTGGAGGAATTGCTTCAAGCGAGCGAACTGGGTTTCGCGCAACCGGTCGGCGGACCACCACTGGCTCGTTTGGAGTGCGCGCAGCCGCGCGACGCTGTCGTGGCCTTTCGCGGCCTCGTGCAGGGGAAACAGGACGCCCGCGCACACGGCAGTGTAGGCGCTGCGTTTCATCGCTGCGACCCTGCTCCCTGCGCGTTCGAACGGTCGACTTCCCCATCGGCATCCGGCCGGTACTTGCGCATCCACAGGGGAAAGACGTTGACCCATGCGCAGCGTCGCGCGAGCTCCAACCCGTTGTCGACCAGACGACGCGCGAGGGCCGGATCGTCGAGCACCTGGGTCATCGCCTTTGCAAGTGCTTCCGGCTGGCGGGGCTCGACCAGGAGCGCCGTCGTCCGGTCCTGAACGAGATAGGGAATTCCTCCGGCATTGGTGCTGACGATCGGAATGCCGCAGGCCATGGCCTCGAGCAACGCATTCGGCGTGTTGTCGACGACGCTCGAATTGAGCAGCAGCGTCGCGTTGCGGTAGAGATCCGCCATCGAATCGCGCGTCAGCGTGACGCAGAACGTCACGGCATCCGCCAGCCCAAGTTGGTCGACGAGCCTGCCGAGCATCGCGCGCTCGGGTCCGCTGCCGGCGATGCTGAGGCGGGCTGCGGGCCGTGCCGCACGCAGGACAGCGAACGCCTTGATTGCGGTCGCGATGTCGTAGATGGGCTCGAGGTTGCGGGCGATCACGACGTGCGGTGCATCCGGCAAGCGTTTGGCCGCTCCTGCCGGGGCGGGCGCGAAGTGCTCGACATCGACGATGTTGGGAACGACCGTCGCAGCGATGCCGAATCTGGCGAACACGCCGCGCAGGAACTCCGATGGAACCACGACCTCGTCCGCCAGGCGCAGCGTCGGCCGGACGATGCCGGCAGAGCGCGCGAGGAACGATTCGGCAGCCCCGCCCCGGTAATTGACGATCACCCGGATCCTGCGCAGCTTCCCTGTCCAGATCGCCGGGGCCGCGAAAACGTGCCAGGCCCAGCCCGAATTGTCCATCACGTGAAACACGCTCGACCGCCCCGCGGCAATCCACAGCCGCGCGAGGTACGGGATGAC
>DATIQL010000250.1:0-5694 GCA_035470905.1 Casimicrobiaceae bacterium | reverse complement strand
GTCGTTCCAGCCGAACTCGGCCTGACCGCGCAGGCGGGCGCCCGCCGCGACGGTCAGCGAACCGGCCTTCAGGTCGCCGATCACCACGCCGGTCTGCAGCAGATCGACGAGCGCGGCCTGCTCGACATTTCCTTCCAGTTCACCGGCGATCGTGACCTTGTGGGCGCGCACCGCGCCGGTCAGCTTGGCGCCCGCCTCGACGGTCAGGTCGCCCTGGACATTGACGTCGCCCTTGAACTTGCCGGCGATGCGTATGCTGCCGCCGCCTTCGATCTTTCCTTCGATGGTGATGTCGGCGGCGATCAGCGATTCCTTGTGCAGCGGGGCGATGTCGGCGCGCGCGACCGGAGCGGCGGGAGCCGGCGTGAATTCGGGCTTCGGCGGGGCGTCGAACCGGACAGGCTGCTTCGCATCCGGAGCGGGCGCGGGTGCTGGGGCAGGGGAAGGCGAAAGGCGGGCCGCGATGTTTTCTTTCCAGATCGACATGATGCATGGCCTGTGGTGAGGAGGGATGCCCGAGGCTAGCGCCGATCGGGGCCGGTGGCAATCGGTCCGTCGCTGAACTGCGTCGATTGTGTCCGGCGCGGGTGCTGCGTGCACCCGGCCCGCCGCACGGAATGTAGAACTTGCAACATCCGGGCAGAAGTTACCGAACCCTCGCCCGGTAGAATCCCCGGCGTGCCAGCTTCGCGCGACTCTCCCAACGACGCAATGCTGCGGCTGATCGCGGGTTTTCGCGCCTCGCGCGTGATCTTCGTTGCCGCCAGGCTGCGCCTGGCCGATGCCCTGCGCGACGGTCCGCTGGACGTCCGCACGCTCGCCGCGACCACTTCGACGCACGCTCCCTCGCTCGAACGCCTGCTGCATGCGCTGGCGAGCCTCGGTGTGCTGGTGCAGGACGAGCGCGGGCAATTCGCATTGACCGCGCTCGGCGCCACGCTGGACAGCGACGCGCCGGGGTCCTTGCGGGCGTGGGCGGAGTTCGCCCTGGGCGGCGAGCATTACGCGGCCTGGGGCGAGCTCGAGCACAGCGTGAGACACGGCGAGGTCGCCTTCGATCGCCTTTTCGGCACCGACGTCTGGGACTATCGCCGGCAGCACGCGCAACGCAGCGAGCTCTTCAACCAGGCGATGGCGGCGCTCGCCAGCGGGCTCGATCCGGCGCTCGTCGCAAGCGTCGCCTTTGCCGGCGTGAAGCGCCTCGTCGACGTCGGCGGCGGCGACGGGAGCCTGCTGGTAGCGCTGCTCGGGCAGCACCCGTCGATGCGCGGCGTCCTGTTCGATCTGCCACATGTGGTCGCGGACGCGCGCGCGCGAATCGACCGGGCCGGACTTGGGTCGCGTTGCGAGGTGGTTGCGGGCGACGCCTTCGATTCGCTGCCCGGAGGCGCGGACGGCTATGTCCTCTGCCAGGTCCTGCACGACTGGAGCGACGAGCGCGCCGGCGCCGTGCTGCGGAGCTGTCGCCGCGCCGTCGCGGCCGGCGGCAGGCTGTTCGTGATCGAACGGCTGCTTCCGGAACGCTTCGAAGCATCGCCGGCCGCACGGTCGGCGGCGATGGCGGATCTCACGATGATGGTGATGACCGGGGGGCGCGAGCGTACGGGCGGGGGATTCCGCTCCCTGCTCGAGTCTGCGGGATTTCACACCGAAACGGTCGAGCGGACCGCATCCGGACTCGCGCTGATCGCGGCGTCCCCTTCGACGCGATGAGCGCATCGATCCTGCTGATCTCGACGGCGATGCACGCGCTCGGCCAGGCGAGGATGTCGCGCTCCCTCGCGATGGCCGGCTTCGAGGTTTCCCTGCTCGCGCCAAGAGGCTCGCTCGCCGAGAAGAGCCGCTTCGTGAAGAAGATCGGCCAACTTCCGGAGAACGCCACTGCGGAGCAGTGGATCCATGCGTTCGCCGCGACGGTGAAGGCGACTGCGCCGGCGCTGGTGCTGCCTTGCGACGACACTTCGTTTCGCCTGATGCAGATGCTCGTGTACGCGCCGCCGCGGAACCTGCAGCCGGCGTTGCAGCGCGGGCTGGCCCTGCTGGTCACGGCGTCGCTCGGCGCCCCCGCCTTCTTTCGCACCAGCGTGGACAAGACGCTGCTGTGTCCCGCCGCGGAAGCGCTGGGCGTGAGGGTCCCGGCGCACGTGGTGGTCGAGGATCCGCAGGAAGCGGAGGCCTTCGCTGCAGAGCATGGATACCCTGTGGTGGTGAAACGCGGCCACTCGACTGCCGGCGAAGGCGTTGCGATATGTTCAGATGCGATGGAACTGGCCCAGGCATTCGTCACGCTCCGGCTTCCGGATCCGACCGGGCTTTCCGAAGCCGACGGCAGGCGCCTGCTCGTCCAGGCGCATGTTCCCGGGCGGATCCAGTACTATGCCGGCGTCGCCTGGAAGGGCGTCCTCGTTTCGGGGATGGGGGTGGAGAAGGTCGCCGGGGTGCCCAAGGGCCCGTCCACGGTTTCGCGTTACTTTCGCTCGGACGCGCTGCGCGATTTTTCAGCCAGGCTTGCGCAGGGCTTCGGCATGACCGGCATCTTTGCGCCGGAGTTCGCGATCCACGAGCGTACCGGCGAGCCGTACCTGCTCGAACTGAATCGCCGCATGACGCACGGCACCCACCGCGGCGCGGCAATGAATGTCGACGCGGGCGCGGCGCTCTTCTCCGCCCTGTCGGGCGCACCGACGACGACCCGGGCCGATCTGGACGAGGGCGAGGAACACCTGTGCGTCCACTTCCCGTCGGAGTGGCTGCGCGATCCCGAGAGTCCGTGGCTGCGCGACCATCCGGTCGACGTTCCCTGGGACGAACCCGAATTGATCGAAGCCATGCTTGCACTGCGCCGAACCCTATGACCGATGACCGAATCCCGCAGCGCTCCCGGCGCTGGCGCGCAGGCGCCGCGATCGCGGCGCTGCTTTTCACGTGTACGGCATCTGCCGTGCGTGCGGCGGAGGCCGGCACCTATCCGAGCCGGCCGATCCGGATCGTCGTGCCTTTCGCCGGCGGCACCTGGGTCGACTCCGTGGCGCGCATCGTCGCGGACAAGCTCGCCGCGGACGTCCGGCAGCCGGTCGTCGTCGACGACCGTCCGGGAGCATCAGGCAGCATCGCCGCCGATTTCGTCGCGAAGGCGCCTGCCGACGGCTACACGCTGCTGGTGGGTGGCGTTTTCCTGACCACCCTGGTGGCGATCGACGCCCCTCACGCCGTCGATCCGCTCGGCGCATTCGTGCCGATCACGCGCTGGACCAACGCGCCGATTCTCATCGTCGCGAATCCATCGCTCGGGGTCGCCACGCTGGGCGACCTCTTCGCTCTCGCGCATCGCCAACCCGGCCGCGTGGCCTACGCGACCTCGGGTGTGGGCACGACGCCGCATCTGGTCGCCGTCATGCTCACCCAGCGGGCCGGCGTCGACATGCTGCACGTGCCCTACGTCAACACCAACACCGAGGCCAAGGACGTGCTCGCCGGCGAGGTTCCCGTCATGTTCACCTTCACCGGGACCGTCGACTCGCTGGTCAGGAGCGGGCGCCTCAAGGCCCTGGCGGTGACCACCCGCGAGCGCAGCGCGGTGTGGCCCGAAGTTCCCACGGTGGCGGAGCAGGGATTTCCGGGATTCGATGTGGCCACCTGGAGCGGCGCGCTCGCACCGATCGGGACCCCGCCGGCGGTTGTCGCCGCCCTGCATCGCGAATTCGCCCGCATCCTGCAGGAGCCGGACGTGCGCGAGAAGATCGCGGCCCTCGGCCTGCAGGTCGACGGGGCGGATCCGGCGCGCTTTGCCGCCGACATGAAATCGGACCTGCCGCGCTGGAAGGCGGTCGCGCGGAGCGCGGGGCTGCGCAACGATTAGGCGCATCCCGGCTTGACAGGCAAGGGCCGGATCCCGATACTTTTGACGCCGCATCTCGGGGGGAGGCTTGGATGAAGCGCGCATTGGCAGGGGCAGTGCTGGCACTGGCGTGCGGACCGGCATTGGCGGGAATGGTGAACAGCCTGGCCTTCGTGTCGGTGCCTACGCTCGACGACGCAGGGCTGTTCGCCTTGATCGGCCTCGTCGGAGCGGCTGGCGGCTGGCTCGTTCGCCGCAAGAAGAAGTAGCGCCCGGAAGAGAAGTAGCGCCCGGAAGCAGCGCCCGATAACCTCCGCCGCAGCGTCCCTCGCCTCGCCGGCGGCACCAGGGCCGCGTCCCGCGCGCCTTGATCGACCCGCAATCACTCCATCTGGTGCGCCTCGCCTATTTCGGGGCGTTCGTCGGCGCGTGGGCGTTTCTGGTCACCCTGGAAGGCGGCAATCCCAGGTGGCTCCTTCCGCCACGCCGCTGGCGGCACATCGCGCGCAACTTCGCGCTGTTCCTGCTGGCCGTCGTGATTGCCGACGGGATCGTCGGCATCGGACTGCTCGGCCTTTGGGATCGCCTGAACATCCAGCCGAGCGGGCTGCTGACGCCGCTGGGCCTGCCGCTCTGGGCGCTGGTGATTGCGGGCCTGCTCGCCACCGATCTCGCCGGCTATGCATTCCATCGCCTGAGCCACCGCTGGCGCTGGTTGTGGCTGATCCATTCGTTGCATCACTCCGACCGTCAGCTCGACGCGTCCACTGCCGTGCGCGAGCATCCGGTCGAGATGATCTGCGACGTCGTCATCCTGGCGGGAACCCTCACGGCCCTCGGGATTCCGCTGTGGGTGGAGGGACTGCGGGCCGCGTTCCTCAATCCGCAGGCGATGGCGCAGCACGCGAACATCGAATACCCGCGATGGGTCGAGCGTGCATTCGGCTGGCTGCTCGTGACCCCGGCGATGCATCGCGTCCACCACTCGCCCGATCCGCGGGAGACGAACACCAATTACGGGATCATGTTCTCGTTCTGGGATCGATGGTTCGGCAGCTATCGCGCGCCGGACGCGGAACCTGCCACGAATTTCGGACTGGACCGATTGCAGGGCGAACGCTGGCAGACGGTTCCCGGCATGCTGCTGACGCCGGTTGCGGCGCGCGGAATTCCCACGCTGTGATCCGGGCACCGGCCGCCGCCGACGAGCGTCCGCTGGGCGCTCATTGCCGGCGGTGCCAGGGCAGGTAACGCCGGGTCAGCCAGCGGGTGAGTGCCTCGAAAGCCACGCCCACGGCCACCAGCACCAGCACCCCGACGAACGCCTCGTTGTGCCTGAACGTTCGTGAATTGTAGAGGATGTAGTAGCCCAGCCCAGGAATCGAAACGAAGAATTCGGCGACCACCGCGCCCACCAGCGCCCGTCCCGCCCCGAGTCGCACGCCGGCCAGCAGATAGGGGAGCGACGCGGGAACGACGACGTCGACCAGCGTTGCCAGGGGCCGCGCGCGAAACGAGCGCGCCACCTCGAGGAATTCCAGCGGCACCGACCGCGCACCGTCGGCCGCATTGATCGCGATCGAAAAGAACGATGCGAAGATGACCACGGCGAGTCGCGTGTCGCCGTTGTAGCCGAACCACAGGGCGAGCAGCGGGAGGATCGCGACCATCGGAGTCGCGAACAGGCTGTTCACGTAGTAGCGCAGGCTCCATTCGACCGGCGCGATCCGTCCCATGGCGAAGCCGACCGCGGTGCCGGCGACGAGCGAGATCGCCAATCCGACCACGACGGCGCCCAGCGTCGCTAAGGCGGCGGCGAGGAACTGCGGATCGGTGATGACGCTGGCGAAGACGCG
>DATIQL010000249.1:0-3031 GCA_035470905.1 Casimicrobiaceae bacterium | reverse complement strand
TCGAGGTCCTGCTCACATTGACGCAGGCCGACGGCATCGAACCGATGCGTCGCGCGCGATGCGACGCGTACCGGCTGTGCGGGCCGCGCCAGCTCGACGGCGTCGCCGAGGCGCTCGCCGCGGCGCGCTGCGACTGGGCGAACGTCCCGCGCGAGCGGACGCTCGCGCGGGTGCGGCTAGTCGCGATGGACATGGACTCGTCGCGGATCACGTTCGAGTGCATCGACGAGATCGCCGACATGATGGACATCAAGCCGGAGGTTGCGGCGATCACGGCTGCCGCGATGCGCGGCGAGATCGACTTCCGCGAAAGCCTCGCCCGACGCGTCACCCTGCTCGAGGGACTGCCGGTGGGCGCACTCGAACGGGTGTACGAGGAGCGGCTGCGGCTGTCACCGGGGGCCGAGCAGCTGCTGGAGACGGCGCGCGCGATCGGCGCGCGCACGCTGCTGGTGTCCGGGGGCTTCACCTTCTTCACCGACCGCCTGCAGGCGCGGCTGCGCATCGACTGCACGCTGTCGAACGCGCTGGAAATCCGCGACGGCAAGCTGACCGGCCGGCTCCTGGGCGACATCGTCGATGCCCAGGGCAAGGCGGCGATGTTCTCGATGCTGGCCGACCATTGCCGGAGGGAAGGCGGGCTGGCGGTGGCGATCGGGGATGGCGCGAACGATCTGCCGATGCTCGCCGCCGCCGACGTGTCCGTCGCCTACCACGCCAAGCCGAAGGTGCGCGCGCGGGCCACGCACGCGATCGACCACTGCGGCCTCGACGCGGTGCTCAACCTCTTCGCCTGAAGCCTGGAAACCGCGCGCTGCGCGCGTTGCGGGACCCGCGCGACCATCGGGGATCGACGGCGCCCGTCGATGGTCAACACTCGTCGATCCACGCCTGCTGGATCGCCTCGAGGATCTTCTCGCCGCTGTGCTTCGGGTCGTCGTCGAAACCGGGCAGCGCACGCACCCAGTTGAAGAGATCGGTGAAGCGGACCGTCGTCGGGTCCACGTCCGGATGCGCATCGACGAGCGCGATCGCGATTTCGCGCGAGTCGGTCCACTTCATGGCGCAGCTCCCCCGGAAGGCGTCGTTGCGATCATTTGCCTTCCTTCGCATAGTTGATCGTGTATTTCGGAATCTCGACGACCAGCCGCGCATCGTCGACGATCGCCTGGCAGGACAGCCTCGACATCGGCGTCAGGCCCCAGGCGCGGTCGAGCAGGTCATCCTCGTCCTCCGAAGCTTCGGGAAGGGAATCGAATCCCTCGCGGACGATCAGATGACAGGTCGTGCAGGCGCAGGATTTCTCGCAGGCGTGCTCGACCTCGATGCCCTGCTCGAGCAGGTTGTCGAGCAGCGACATCCCGGGCTTGCCCTCGAAGGTCATCCCCTCGGGGCACAGGTCGGCATGCGGAAGTACGACGATCTCGGTCATCGCTTCACCATTGCAGCCGGTTCACGCGGTTTCCATCGGCGCGAACAGGCAGTCAACCCAGGGCGTCGACGCGACGGCCCGAAAGCGCGCGGGCGACGCTTCGATTCATCCGGCGCGCGGCGAAATCCGCCGTCGCCGCATTCAGGGCGTCGATCGCCGCCGACAGCGCGCCGCGGTCGCCCCCTGACACCGCCGCTCGCACCGCGGCCAGCGTGCGATCGATCGTCGCCCGCTCGCCGCCGTCGAGCAGGTCGCCGTCGGCGGCCAGGGCGCTCTCGGTGGCGACGACGATGCGCTCGGCCTCGACGCGGGTCTCGGCCAGCGCCCTGGCGCCGGCATCCGCGGCGGCGTTGGCGAAGGAATCCTCGAGCATGCGCGTGATCTCGGCGTCGGTCAGCCCGTACGAAGGCTTGACGACGATCGACGCCTCGATGCCCGTCGTCTGCTCGCGCGCCGAGACCGACAGCAGGCCGTCGGCGTCGACGTCGAAGGACACGCGGATGCGCGCGGCCCCCGCCACCATCGGCGGGATGCCGCGCAGGTCGAAACGCGCGAGCGAGCGGCAATCGGCAACCTTCTCGCGCTCGCCCTGGACGACGTGCAGCGCCATCGCCGTCTGGCCGTCCTTGAAGGTCGTGAAATCCTGGGCGCGGACGACGGGAATCGTCGAATTGCGCGGGACGATCTTCTCCGCAAGGCCCCCCATCGTCTCGATGCCCAGCGACAGCGGGATGACGTCGAGCAGCAGCCAGTCGTCGTCGCGCTCACGATTGCCGACCAGCTTGTTGGCCTGGATCGCGGCGCCGACGGCGACCACCTCGTCGGGGTTGAGGTTGGTGAGCGGCGGCTGCCCGAAGAACTCGGCGACCGCGCGGCGGATCTGCGGCATCCGCGTCGCCCCGCCGACGAGCACCACGCCCTTGATGTCCGCGGGCTCGAGCCGGGCATCGCGCAGCGCGCGCCTGACCGGAGCCAGCGTCTTCGAAACCAGCGTCTGGGTGATCGCGGTGAACGTCGTCGCGGTCAGCGTGAGGTCGATGCGCGTGCCGTCGGAGAGCGTCGCCGTGATCGGCGCCGCCTCGTGGCCGGTCAGCATCTCCTTGGCCTCGCGAGACCGCGAAAGCAGCCTTCTCGCGTCGGCGACGGCGAGCGGCGGAAGCCCTGCCTCCTCGATCGCCCAGCAGAACACGCGATGGTCGAAATCATCACCGCCCAGCGCCGAGTCGCCGTTGGTCGCGAGCACCTCGAACACGCCGCGCGAAAGCCGCAGGATCGAGATGTCGAAGGTTCCGCCGCCCAGGTCGAAGACCGCGTAGGTGCCTTCGGCGGCGTTGTCGAGGCCATAGGCGATCGCCGCGGCCGTCGGCTCGTTGAGCAGCCGCAGCACCGGCAATCCGGCGAGCCTCGCCGCGTCCTTGGTCGCCTGTCGCTGCGCGTCGTCGAAGTACGCCGGCACCGTGACCACCGCGCCGTCGATGTCCCCCCCCAGCGATTCCTCCGCGCGGCGGCGCAGGACCTTGAGGATCTCGGCGGAGACCTCGACCGGCGAGCGGATCCCCGAGCGCGTCGCGAGCCTGACCATGCCCTCACCCTCGACCA
>DATIQL010000248.1:0-11073 GCA_035470905.1 Casimicrobiaceae bacterium | reverse complement strand
GTTCTTCATGTACTGGTCGATGTCGCCCTGGACGAAACGGCTCCATCTCAGCACGCGCAGCTGTGCCCCTTTCTCCGGCGTGTTCTTCCACTGGGCGCTGGCGTCCTTCACGAAGATCAGCGGACCGACGGCGGCCCCGGCGGCGACGCCGGCGGAAGTCTTCAGGAATTTGCGGCGCTTGAACTCACTCATGGTCTTCCTCCTTGGTATCGACGTGCATCGATGGTGGAATTTCCCGTGCGAAAGCGTCCTGCGTATCAGGCGGCGAGCCTCCCACCGCTCGCCGCGTCGAACAAGTGCGCCCGGTCGATGTCGGGCATGAGCGAAACGCGGTCGCCCGGGCGACAGGTGACGCGCTCGCGGACCAGCGATGAGAGCTCCTGCCCGCGGTAGCGGCAGAAGAGCTGGGTGTCGGCTCCCGTCGGCTCGACGACGACGACCTCGGCCGGCAGGCCCGGGCCGCTGCCCAGAATGCAGTGCTCGGGCCGCATGCCATAGAGCACCGCCTGACCCTCGCTGGCGCGCGCGGTGCGCGGCAGCGGCAGGCGAACGCCGCCTTCGAACTCGACCTGCGGCGATGCTCCGCCCGTGCGCGCGACGCCCGGAACGAGATTCATCGCCGGCGAGCCGATGAATCCTGCGACGAAGGTGTTCGCCGGCGTGTCGTAGAGGGTGAGCGGATCGCCCACCTGCTCGACGATGCCGTCGCGCATCACGACGATGCGATCGGCCATCGTCATCGCCTCGATCTGGTCGTGCGTCACGTAGATCGACGTCGTCTTCAGGCGCTGGTGGAGCTCCTTGATCTCGGTGCGCATCTGCACCCGCAGCTTGGCGTCGAGGTTCGACAGCGGTTCGTCGAACAGGAACACCTGCGGATCGCGGACGATCGCGCGCCCCATCGCGACGCGCTGGCGCTGCCCGCCCGAGAGCTGCCGCGGATCGCGGTCGAGATACGACGACAGGGCGAGAATCTCGGCGGCGCGCGCGACGCGCTTCTCGATGTCGTCGCGGCCGACCTTTGCGAGCTTCAGCGAGAACGACATGTTGTCCCGCACCGTCATGTGCGGATAGAGCGCGTAGTTCTGGAACACCATCGCGATGTCGCGCTCCTTGGGCAGGACGCGATTGACCACCCTGCCCCCGATCGCGATTTCGCCCTCGGTGATCTCCTCGAGGCCCGCGATCATGCGCAGCAGCGTCGACTTGCCACAGCCCGAAGGACCGACGAGCACGCAGAATTCGCCATCGGCGATCGCGATGTCGACACCGCGGATCACCTCGGTCGAGCCGAACCACTTGCGGACGGCGGTGATCGTTACCCCGGCCATCGCTGCTCCTTCGCGCCGCTGCTCCTCGATCGTCGCACGACGCCCGGGCGCCCGGCGTCGTGCTTCCTCCTCGGTGGCTCTACGGCCTGCGCGTCCCCCGCACCACCGGGTAATCGGGCCTGCCGGTCCGGAACCAGGTGACGATGTTCTGTGCTGCCTTGCGTCTCAGCTCATGCTCGGCTTCGACCGAATAGAACGCCGCGTGCGGCGTCAGGATGACGCGCGGATCGGTGAGCAGGGGAGAATCGCGCGGAACGGGTTCGGTGGGCAGCACGTCGAGTCCGACTCCGCGCAGTATTCCAGCATCGAGCGCCCCGAGCAAATCGGCAAGCTCGACGACCGCGCCGCGGGCGGTGTTGACCAGCGTCAGCCCGGGTCGCGCCGCAGCGAAGAACTCGCGGTTGATCATGCCGCGAGTCGTCGCGTCCAGCGGCGTGTGCAGCGACACGACGTCGGCCGTTGCAGCGAGGTCGCCGAGGGAATGCGCACGCTCGACATAGGCGGGAAAGTCGCCATCGATCAACAGCGGATCATAGGCGACGACGCGCTTGAACACATTGCGCCCAAGGTGCGCCATCCGCTTGCCGATGCGGCCCAGGCCCACGATCCCCAGCGCCAGCTCCGCCGGGCGCTGCATCGTTCCCGCCGACAGGTAATGCCAGGTCCCGGCACGCACGTCGTCGTGATAGCGAACGACGTTGCGCAGCGACGCGAGCGCCAGCGCGAGCGCATGGGTCGCGACCTCGCCAACGCCATAGTCGGGGGAATTGGCGACCCACACGCCGTGGGCTTCGCAGGCCGCCGTGTCGACGCTGTCGAATCCGGCGCCGATCCGGCTGACGATGGCCAGCGCCGGGAGTGCGGCGATCGCGCCCGCGGTGATCGGTGCGTATTGCAGCAGGATGCCCCGGCAATCCTTCGCCGCATCGATCACATCCGCCTCGGTCCGGCATTGCGCGGTGGCGACGTCGAGCCCCGCAGAGGCGAAAATCCCGCGCTCGAGCTCGATGTCGGGGAAATCGTAGTCGGCGAACAGGACGCGGGCCATGGCTGGGTCGCCGCGGGCGGCATTCGAATTCGAAACCGGCCGGGAGGCGCCCGCACAAGGTACGCGGTCGCGTGCCGACTGGTCAAGCGGTCAGGCCGATTTCCGCGGCGGGCTAGAATAGGCCCCGCTCCCAAGCCCCGATGACCTCCAGCTCACGCTCAAGATGACGACCCCGACGCTGTTGCAGACGACGATCGCCGGCAGCCTGCCGAAACCTTCCTGGCTCGCCGAACCCGAGGCCCTCTGGGCGCCCTGGAAACTCGAAGGCGCAGCACTCGAGGAAGGCAAGCGCGACGCCGTACGGCTCGCGCTGCGCGACCAGGAGCGGGCAGGCATCGACATCGTCACCGACGGCGAGCAGACCCGGCGTCATTTCGTCACGACGTTCATCGAGGGCCTCGACGGCGTCGACTTCGAGCACAAGCGCACCGTGCGCATCCGCAACCGCTACGACGCCCAGGTGCCCGTCGTCGTGGGTCCGGTTGCGAGGCGCCACCCGATCTATGTCGCCGACGCCGCATTCCTGCGCTCGGAGACCGGGCATCGCGTCAAGTACACGCTGCCGGGCCCGATGACCATGGTCGACACCCTGCACGACGCCCACTATCGCAGCCGGGAGAAGCTCGCCTGGGCGTTCGCCGAGATCCTGAACGAGGAGGCGCGCGCCATCGCGGCGGCCGGCGTCGATGTCATCCAGTTCGATGAGCCTGCCTTCAACGTCTATTTCGACGAGGTCCGCGACTGGGGCATCAGGACCCTGGAACGGGCGGCGGCGGGACTGACCTGCACCACTGCGGTGCATATCTGCTACGGTTATGGCATCAAGGCCAACAATGACTGGAAGAAGACCCTCGGCAGCGAATGGCGCCAGTACGAGCAGACGTTTCCGCTGCTCGCTGCCTCCACCATCCGCCAGGTGTCCCTGGAATGCGCGAATTCCCGGGTGCCGATCGACCTGATCGCCCTGCTCGAAGGCAAGGACGTCCTGGTCGGCGCCATCGACGTCGCTTCCGACCGGGCCGAGACCCCCGACGAGGTCGCCACCGTCATCCGGTCGGCGCTGCGCTTCGTCCCGGCCGAGCGTTTGCTGCCCTGCACCAATTGCGGCATGGTTCCCCTGCCGCGGGATCTTGCCCGGGCCAAGCTCCACGCGCTCGGCGCCGGGGCGGCCATCGTCCGGCGGGAAATCGCTTCCTGACCGGGGTCGGACGCCGGACGGTCCGACCCCGAAGTCCGCGCCGGGCGCGGGATCCCGGGCAGCCTGGTTTTCGCCCCGGCGCGAAACCTATCGATTTTTTGCAGAATTTGCCGTATAGTCCGCGCCGTGTTTTGTTCCAAGCAGTAAAGGCACGCTCTGTACGACCGCCACGCAGTCGTTCGACCGCCGTACTTTCCTTGAGATCGAAACATCGTCCGGGCAACGTCCCGTTTATCTCTCGTACTTAAGGAATTAACAGAAATGGCAACCGGAACTGTGAAGTGGTTCAATGACGCGAAGGGCTTTGGCTTCATTACCCCCGATGGCGGTGGTGAGGACCTGTTCGCTCACTTCTCGGCGATCAACATGCAGGGCTTCAAGACGCTGAAGGAAGGCCAGAAGGTCAGCTTCGAAGTGACGCAGGGCCCGAAGGGGAAGCAGGCGTCGAACATCCAAGCGGCCTGATGCACTGAATCTGCTGGATCGAAAAGGCCGGGCCGATGCCCGGCCTTTTTTTCACCGATCCCGCCGACACGATCGACACCAACGGCGCGCCCGTGCAAACAGGCGGTCGCCGGCCGACGGCCCGAGGCGCCGTTCATCGGCGTCAAGCGACCGCGCTCCCGCCGGATTCCATTCCGCGAGCAGCGCGGGCGTACGATAGGCAGCGGTACTTCGACGCTCGAAAAGGGGGAGCGCAAATGTCAGGTTCCCGGAATTCCGAGGATTCAGGTGCGTTCGAGTTCGAGAAGGTCTCGGTGAACGACGCCCGCAAGGCCCTCGACGAGAGTGGCCCCGCGGGTTATCAGGCCCGGCGTCCGACCGAGAACTGGGCGGAAAAGCGCAAGAGCAGCGAGCCCGAGCCGCTCTCCGACGATGCGGCCGCGTGGATGGCGGCGCTGCCCGAATCGGCGAAGCCCAAGCAGCTGGCGCTGCGCTATGCGCGGCTCGCCAATCGCCTGTGCAAGCTGTGGAACGATCCCGCGCCGTGCGAGCGTCTGCTCGACGAGCTGATGATGGATCGTCGCGGAGGCCGCCAGGGCTTTCCACTGGCCGTCGCCAACGAGCTCGCGACGCTGCGCGACTACTACTTCAAGCTGCATCATCACGGCAAGTCGGCGTGGGAACACGTCGAAATGGGGCGCTGACCCCACCGCCGGGCCGTCAGAACGCGAACAGGCCCATCAGGTCGCCGATCGCCGGGGGATTCGCCGGCACATAGGGGTCCGGCCCGGTCATCGCCGGGTTCGGCAGATTGTCGCGGCTTCGCGACGACAGCGGCGAAAGCCGCCAGTTGCGCTCGATGAATTTGAGTATGGACGCGTGATCGTAGTACGTGTGGTCGACGTGTCCCTTCCGGGCAAAAGGCGACACCGCCAGCATTGGAATGCGCGTCCCGTCGCCGAAGAAATCGAGTATCTGCACGTATCCGCTGTCGTAGTAGCCGCCGCTCTCGTCGGTCATGACGAGGATCGCCGTCTTCGACCACAGCGCGGGGTTGGCCTGCACCCGCGAGACGATCTCCTCGACGAACCGCTCGAACGCGACCACGGTCGAATACGCCGGGTGTCCCGACTCCGCATTCGGCGGGACGACGAACGATACCGCCGGAAAGCGCCGGGCATCGGCGACGTCACGGAAGAACGCGTCGAGACCCTGCAGGTTGTTCCGCAGTTCGCTGGTCATCACTGCCGACGAATGCACCAGCGGGTCGCAGATCGAGCAGTAGCGATGCGCATCGATCCCGGTCGGGGTGCGGCCGCCGCTGTACCATTTCCACGATACTCCGGACGCCGCGAGCAGCGTGCCGACGTTCGGCGCAGACTGCGGCGGCAACGCCCGCCCGCCCGACCCGTGCGGCCGCAGCGCGCCGTCGTGAAGGTAGCCCGGGCTGCGGTTGTTGATCAGGTAGTACGCGCCCGGCGCGCAGTTGCCTGCGTTCCACGGCCTGTACGGCAGGGTCGCGAGATAGTCGTGGATCGCGCGGACACCGGGCGCTGCGCCGTCCCCGCATCGGGTGTAGGCGCCGCTGTTGCGATACCAGTTGTCGCTTCCGGGGAGCGGATCCGGATCCTCGATCTGGCTCGCCGCGGGCGCAGCGGGCTTCCCCTCTTCCAGGTAGACGCCAACGTCCCCCGTCGCCAGCGCCAGGTAATTGGCGCCGGTGCCGCCCATGATCGGCTGATGATAGTTGTCGGCGATCGCGTAAGTGAGCGCCAGCTTGCGCAGGTACGGCGCATCGCCGGTGGCCATGCCGTAGAAGCCCATCCCCAGGCCACCCTGGTTCGTCCCCGACGCCGGATCGCCGCGCACGCGGGCGTCGAATCCCGAGGTGGTCGCGACCCAGGTGACGAGGTCGTGCCGACCGCCGTCGAATTGCTGCCACATCTGGAAGAACCGGTGCACGGGATCGCCGACAGGCGCCGCATAGGGTACGTGGCGCGTGATCCGGAACGGCCCGTTCGGGAGGTCGTCGGGAAAGCGCGCATCGGCCTGGTTGCGCGGCAATCCTGTCGCGTAGGTCGTGCCTGGCTGCGGCAACGTCGCATAGGCTCCGGCCGTCTTCGGCGTAACCGCATAGCGCCCGGTCGTTGCGGCGATATGCTGCGCGGCGGTGGAGAAATTCGGCCCGGGATTGCCTTCCCGGTCGACGATGCCGCGCGAAAGCAGATTGGCGACCGATTCTCCAGGCGGTGGTTCGTAGGTCGCGAACAGGTTGTCGAAACTGAGGTTCTCGCCAACGACGACGATCAGGTGCTCGATCGGGGTCACCGGAATGCGCAGCGGGCCGGCGGCGTGTGCGACGCCTGCCCACAGCACACCCGCCCATAGCAACCGGGTCGCGAACCTGCCCATCAGCAAAGCGTACACCGCCATCCTGCATTGCGCCGCCATCGCGGAAGGACTAGGCTTTTCGCAGAGCACTGCGGAGGAAGCGACGATGCGAAGGCGCCGGGATTCACGTATCGCAGCCTCGATCGTTGCCGCCGCACTCGCCCTCGCTGGGACGACCGCATCGGCCGGCGGCGGCCCGCTGGGAATCGACCACCGGATCGGCTACGACGATTCGGGAATCTGGGCGCGAAACAGCCAGAAGGCGCTGGCGGCGGGCGTCATCGCGTTCGAGGCCGGAGGCGCCCTGTGGCTGGGTGCCGACGACCGCTTCGGCAGGACGCTGTGG
Source organism: Casimicrobiaceae bacterium (assembly GCA_035470905.1). GTDB lineage: Bacteria > Pseudomonadota > Gammaproteobacteria > Burkholderiales > Casimicrobiaceae > VBCG01. The sequence goes on along the minus strand of DATIQL010000248.1, from coordinate 4,315 downwards.
CAGACCATCGACGCATCCGTCGCGAGCGGCATCGCCGCGGAGGTCGCGAAATACGCGTTCGGCCGCAAGCGTCCCGGCCAGACCGACAATCCGAACGAATGGTTCAAGGGCACGTGCTGCCGGAGCTTTCCCAGCGGCGAGGTCACGCTGCAGGCGAGCTTCGTCACGCCGATCATCGTCGACTATCACGCCGAGCAGCCGTGGGTCTGGGCGCTGGAGGCGCTGCCGATCTACGACGGGATCGCGCGGATGAAGACCTGGGGCCACTGGCAAACCGACGTGCTCGCCGGTTGGGCGCTCGGCTCCGCCTTCGGGTATTACGCAACCAGGCGCGACGAGCCTTGGTTCGTCTCGATCCTGCCCAAGGGGATCACGGTCGGCATGCGGACGACGTTCTGAGGGGCCGCGGGCGGTCGCTGACCGCCCGCGGTCCCGCTTACTGCTCGTACAGGTTCACGCAGTGCCCGGGCTCCGACGGGCTCGGCTCGATCGTCCCGTCCTTGGGTATGCACTGGCTGGGCGGCAGCGGGGACCTCGCTTCGACGTGCGCCACCAGGAGGTCGAAGGCCTGCTGCGCATAAGGCTGGATCAGGCGCAAGTCGGAGAAGGTCTTCGCGTAGCTCTCGATGTGATTGCCGTTCTGCACCTCGTACAGCCGGTACTGCGGTCTGCGCTGCTCGTCGTTTCCCTTGCGCGAGGCATTGACCGCCGCTTCGTAGGCCCGCGCCTGACGCTTGATCGGCAGCAGCGCGTCCATGGTGCCGGCGACGGTGATGAGGGGTTTCTTGATCTTGCCCGTCGTCGTGACGGCCGCGACGCTGCCGTAGATGGAAGGATCGAGGCGCGACAGGTAGTCGTAGTTGCCGAGTCCCGACGCGTAGGTTGCGTACGAGGGATCGAAGCGTTCCTGCCACTGGCAGGCGGTCACCTCCCAGAAGTCGGTGTAATAGCTGCGCCACAGCGACGCGGTCACGCTGCCGCCCGCATCGCGCCGCACGATGTCCGGCGGATACCCGGCCGCCAGGATGTTCTGCGCGGCCGTGCTGCCGGGGTCGTAGTCGGATGCGGCGTAATCCGGGAAATTCCTGATCGCCGGCGGCAGGTCGACCAGGATGTTCTCGGTCGGGTTGATGTAGGTTCCTTCCCAGTCAACACCACCGTCGAACAGATCCGGCGCCGTCTCCATCGCCCGCCGCACCTGGTAGCCCCCGTTCGAGGTGCCGACCGCATAGGTGCGCATCGGGAAATGGTGGTACGCCACCTTGGCCGCGCGCTTGGCGAGGCTCGCCGTTTCCAGCATGTACTGCGTCCACTGCGTGAAAGGCTTCTGCGGGTCGTTGTCGTAGAAGTGGACCCAGAACTGCGACGCGGGATTGAGGCGGCAGGCCAGCGGATCGGCGGCGGGCTGCGTCGGGGAGCTCAGCGAGGCGATGTAGAAATTGAGCACGCCCTTGTTCTGCGACGCATAGGCGTAGCCCTTGGGCAGCACGTAATCGCTCCACGCCCAGTCACCGTTGTATTCGCTGCGCGTGCCCGACGCGCCGGCGACGACCAGCTTGCCGTTCCAGGCATCGGGGAAACGCAGGACGAACCGCGCCTGCCCTGCGGGATCGTCGGCGAACCAGCCTTCGACCTGCAGGCCCGGAACCGGGGAGGACGTGGGCGTGGGCCCGTTGGAAATGACGCCACGGTCCTTGGTCGGGGAGAACGACCCCCAGCCGGGGAATCCAAGCAGCGGGAATCCCGGCAGCGTGGCCCCGTCCGCAAAGGTGGTGATCGAATTGTCGGCGGGCGTCGTCACCGCGTTGTTCGTCCGCAGATCGTCGCTGTGAAAGCACACGACGCCCGTCGCCTTGTCCGCCAGGAGCTGCTCGACATCCGCGCAGCCCAGCGCCGCGAATGCGCTGCCCGCCCACGGTGCGAGCGCCAGCAGCATCGTTGCACGTTGCAATTGCCTGTTCTTCATTCCGTCCCCTTGTCGGTTGTTGTGAATGCGGCAATCTCACCGGGAAGGCGGGAAAGCAAGTCGCGTACAACCCATTGCAATCAACGACTTGGCCCTGCCGATGCGTCCCGGCTGTAAACGGCGCCGACAGCGGCCGCAGCGTCGGGGCCGCAACGGCAATGGTTGCGACCTCAGGCGCAGCGCCGGGTCACTTCGCCGGGCAGGAACTGCTGTCGCTCTGCACCTTGCCGACCAGCAGCAGGAAGTTCGTGAACGGGCCCATGTTGCCCATCGCTTCCAGCTTCGGCCCTTCGAAACCGAGGCGCCCGAACATCATCGCCGCCATCGGGCCGTATTCGCCTTTGCCCATTTCGGCCCAGCGCGCGGTCGTGGCTTTCATCACATAGTCGGCGCCCGGGTCGAGGCTGGTCGTCTCGACCGCGCCGCCGTAGACGCACATCGCCTTGCCGTCCTTCAGCGATATCCGCATCTCGGCGGTCGGCTTGTCGCCGCAGTCGCTGCGGTAGACCTGCATCACCTTGAAGCCCCGTCCCTTGTCGTTCTTCATCCATCCGCTCTCGACCAGCTTGCCGGTCAGCACCGGATCGTCGTTCCATGCAGCGCAGGCGTCCTTCGCCCAATCGCCCGTCATCAACACCGGGGCGGCGAGGACCGGCGTGGCGAAGGCCGCGACGGCGAGCGTGTTCAGAAGTGTCGGAATGCGCATGAAATCCTCCCGTGGTCCCGTCCGGCTGAAATGATGCCCCAGTTGCGTCGCCATCCATCATAGTCCCGGCGGGAGGCGGCGCGTGGTCGAGCCGGGGTCGGTGCGCATTCCCGGCTGTCCCCGGCGCTCGTTCCAGGCACCCGGCGCCGGGAACGATCGCTCGCCTCCCGGTCTAACAGGTGATTCGCGGATTCCGGTTCACGTCCTCTTCGCCGAGGTGCCCATGGACAAGAAAGCAGGCGTTCAACGCGTCGATGCCGCAGCGCAGGGGACGACCCCCGCGTCGACCCCGGCGGCGCAGCAGACGGGCCACAAGGACCATTTCCTGCAGCTGATGTTCTTCCAGGCGAGCCGTGCGGCGGGCGAGGCGCAGGGCCCCGGCCAGGCCGCCTTGCCGCCTTCGACCGGCGATTACGCCCCGCTGCGGAACTCGAGGACGGGCGCGGGCGGGCGCTACGCCCTGCCGGTGCCGGGAACGAGCGCGCCGTTGCGGCTCGACTCGCCGGCGACCGAGGTGATGACGGACCTGCGCCGGGTCCCGGCCTTGACGATCGCCGCCGGCGCATCGATCGCCGAAGCGAATCGGGTGATGATCGCCCGCAGCGTTCGTGCGCTGTTCGTGATCGACGATGCCCGCGATCTGCTGGGCATCGTCACCGCCACGGATACCCTGGGCGAGCGTCCGATCCAGTTCGCCCAGGCACGCGGCGTTCGCTACGACGAGGTGACGGTCCGCGACATCATGACGCCCGCGGACCGGGTGGAAGTCCTCGATCTGCGCGACATGCAGGGTGCACGCGTGGGCGACGTGGTCGCGACGCTCAGATTCGCTGGCCGGCAGCACGCGCTGGTGGCGGAGACGGTCGACGGCGATGCCTCTGCCTTGCGGACCATCTGCGGGATCATCTCGCTGACGCAGATCGGCCGCCGTCTCGGCCTTCCCCAGCAGCAGGTCCACGACATTGCGCGTACGTTCGCGGAAATCGAGGCGCTGATCGCCTCCCAGTAGCACAGATCCCGCGGCCGCCGTTTCAGCAGCACCAGGACCCGAGGCACGCGGTTCCCACGCGCCTCGGGAGCGACTTGCCATCGGGCCGCGTCATTCCTCGTACTTGAACGACAGCTGAACGCGCGCGCGATACGCGACGACCTTGCCACCCTCGACCTTCATGTCCAGCTTGGCAATCTCGGCGACGCGCAGGTCGCGCAGCGACTTTCCCGCGGTCGTCACTGCGTGCTTCGCAGCATCCTCCCAGGACACCGTGCTGGTCCCGATGACGTCGATCACTCGATAAACAGCCTCGCCTGCGGCTCGCTTCGCCATGATGCGTTCTCCTCTGTGGATGATCACCACCGCGGAGCCTGGCCCCGCGGGGCCGTTTGGATGATACCCGCCTGCGGCAATGCTCGCTGCGATGCGTCGTCGGCGAGGATTCCGCAGCGCAACAAACGCGCATCGCGAGCGGCGGCCCGATCCTCGCCACGTCGCAAAAGTTCCGGCGTATGATCAGCCCGCACCGAGGCCGGGACCCGTCAGTGCGTGCGTCCGATGACGGCGCTCGATCCGGCCGAGGTGTCGTACTGCGACCATAGTTGGGGGAAACATCGATCCAATAAGATGTTGAACAGCTGCGACAACGAGA
>DATIQL010000247.1:0-3527 GCA_035470905.1 Casimicrobiaceae bacterium | reverse complement strand
ATCGCCAGGACGCGCCTCTGCACGAGCTGGAGCGTATCGCCGGTGAGATGCGCACGCCGCAGCGCCTGAAACAGCGGCCCGCCCAGGACGATGGAAAAATCCTGCTCGAGCGGCGTCGGTCGCATCGCTTCAATCGACGGTCTTTCCGGCATCGTGGTACGCCCGCCCGGTGCGTTGAAAGAGCGGTCTCCGGCCGGGCCGAGGAGGTGCCTCGGCATCCATGGCCCGGGCCCGCACAGGCGTCATCCTAGATCGCGATGGCCTGCCGTCATTGACGCTGGTCAAGCAACATCGGGGCGCCGGCGCCGATTGGCCGGCTGAAGTGCGCCCGTTCGAGCGGGCTGGCTTGCAGCGGACTTCGCCGGGTTCACGCCTGACATTGACCACGCGCAATACATCGGCGCAGGCGTACTGCTACCGTCGCGCCGGAGGTGGCGATGGACAGAAACCGCGTTCGAAAGCCGGACCATGGTCGCCGCGCCCTCCTGCGCAAGGCAGGGGCATTGCTGGCGGGGGCCGGGGTATGGCGGCTGGCGCGTGCGGCAACGGGCGCCTACCCGGAAACGGTCGCCGCGCTCGCCCATGCGTTCCAGCGCGAGACCGACGCGCACCGCCGTTACCTCGCGTTCGCCCGAACGGCGACGCAGGAAGGCTACAACGGGATCGCCTACATGTTCACCGCGTTCGCGATGTCCGAGGGTTTGCACGCCCGCAATTTCAAGGGGCTCGTCGCGCAACTCGGCGGCGAAGCCAGCGCCGCGCCCACCGCGATCAAGCCCGGAACGACCAAGCAGAACCTCATCGCGGCCGTCGACGACGAGCTCGACAGCATCGACAAGCTCTATCCGAGCACCCTCGAGCGCATTCGGCCGGAAGGATACGGCGAGGCAACGCGGCTGGTGCGCTTCGCATGGGAATCTGAGCACCAGCACCGCGACCTGATCCAGAAGATCCGGCGCTATTCGCCGCTGATGTTCGAGCAGGTCGCGAAAGCCATCGACCAGAAGACGGGGCTCTATTTCGTCTGCCAGACCTGCGGCTCGACCCTGCACCGGGTTCCGAGCCCCAAATGCCCGATCTGCGGCGGCCCGCCGGCGCAGTACCTCCAGGTGCCGATCCCGGGCTGAGGCGGCGACCCGTCAATCGACCCTGGCGCCTGAGCTCTTGATCACCGCGGCCCAGCGTGGCTGCTCCCCCTTGATGGTCGCGGCGAACTCGGCCGGGGTCTGCGGAGCAAACGGCTCCATGCCGAATTTGAAGAGCTCCTGCCTGAACTCCGGCGTCTGCTGGATCGTCTGCAATGCCGACCACAGGCGGTCGATGACTTCCTTGGGTGTACCTGCAGGCGCGACGATGCCCTGCCACGCCTGCCAGTCGAAGCCCGGCACCGTGGCTGCGATCGGCACGACCGACGGCAGCAGCGTCGTCGGTTGCCCGGCCGAGGTGCCCAATGCGATGACTTTCCCGGCCCGGATGTTCGGCACCGCGGCCGTCGCGTCGACGAACATCACGTCGACGCGATGCGCGAGGAGGTCGGTGAACGCCGCGGGGGTGCCCTTGTACGGAATGTGATGGATATCCAGTCCGCACTCGGACTTCAGTACTTCCATGAACAGGTGGTGCGGGCTTCCGCTGCCGACCGATGCGTAGTTGTACTTGCCCGGTGCGCGCCGGATCGCATCGAGCATTTCTTTCATGTTCCTGGCCGGGAACTCGGGATTGGCGACGAGGAAGAAGTTGACGGAACCGACCCGCGAAATCGGCGCAAAATCCTTCACGGGATCGATCGGAGAGGAATGGTAGAGCAGCGGACTGATGCCGAGCGTCGTCGATGTCGCCATCAGCAGCGTGTAGCCATCGGGTGGCGCCTTTGCGACCAGCCCGGCGCCAACGAGGGTGCCTTCGCCCGGCTTGTTGTCGATGACGACAGGCTGCTTCAGCGCCACGGCAAGGCGCTGCCCAATGGCGCGCGCGAGCAGATCGGTGAGCGCACCCGGCGGATAGGGCACGACGAGCTTGATCGGCCGTGCCGGGAACGTGGTCTGTGTCGCGGCGGTCGCGGCAGCTGGCGCACAGAACGCGAGCGCGAGAACGGCGGCAATTCGCAAGAACGCGGCGTACCGGTCGGCCATGCGCCTGCCCTCCCCCTGGGACGGATGCACGGTAGGCCGCAGCCAAGGCGGCGTCAAGCGTATAGACTGGCGGCCGCATTTCGACGCATCGAACCAGACCGCTGCTGCACTCGCCGTCCCTGAGGGGGGAGGACCGCGTGGGGATTCCGGTACTGCTGGTCGCGACGACGACGACCTGGCTCGGCACCGCACGCGTTCCGAAGGTGCTGGCGCGAGCCGGCTTCGACGTGTCGCTGCTGACGCCGCGCCATTCGCTGGCCGAGGCGAGCCGATTCATCAGGCGGATCGGCCGCCTTGGCGAACACACGACACGGGACCAGTGGTTCCAGGCGCTCGCCGCCATGGTCGACGCGACGGCGCCGCAGCTCGTGATCCCCTGCGACGACATGGCGTTCCGGCTGCTCGCGTGGATCGCGACCGAGCGCCCCCGAGGCATGCGCATCGACGTGCGACTTCGACTCGGGGCGCTCATTCGCGCCTCGCTCGGCGAGCCCGAGCACTACCAGGCAAGCGTCGACAAGACGCTGCTCCCCCCACTCGCCGAGGCGCTCGGGGTGCGGGTGCCTCCCTACGCGATCATCGCCGATCTTGCCGCCGCCGAGGCCTTCGTCGCGCGGCACCCCTATCCCGTCGTGCTCAAACGCGGCCACGGCTTCGCGGGTCAGGGGGTCGCCATCTGCACCGACCGCGGCGAGCTCGCAAGCGCATTCGATGCGTTCGTGGCCGCGAACGCCCAGGATGCCCACGAATCCGGCGGGACCCGTTTGCTGCTTCAAGCCCAAGTCACCGGACAAGTGCAGCACTTCCACGCAACCGCCTGGCGGGGCGAGATCGTGGCCGGCTGGGCGCTGGACAAGCTGATCGCCCATCCGGCGCCCACCGGGCCGTCGACGATGACGCGCTATTACGCCGGCCCGGGGCTGCGCCGGATCGCCGCCGATCTTGCGCGCGGCTTCGGCATCAGCGGACTGTTCTTTGCCGAGTTCATCGTGGATCCGGCGACCGGTGCGCCCTGCCTGCTGGAGATCAACCGCCGCGTCAGCCCCGCGACGCACCGTGGCGCCTTGTACGACGTCGATCTGTGTGCGGCGCTCTTCAGTGCGCTCGAAGGCACGGCCTCGAAATCCCGCACGGCCCTGGATCCGGCCGAAGAAGGCATCACCGTGCATTTCCCGCAGGAGTGGTTGCGCGATCCGGAAAGCCCACATCTCAGCGAACACCCGTCCGACGTGCCGTGGGACGAGCCGGTGCTTCTGGAAGCGCTGCTCAACCTGCGGCGCTGACGGCGCGGGGTGGATCCGATCACCCCAGCGGCCGAAATCCGCTGGCCTCGAGGTATGCGTACGTGTCGTTCAACTCGAGCAGCGGCGGGACGAAGACGACCGTCGCATCCCG
>DATIQL010000246.1:0-3700 GCA_035470905.1 Casimicrobiaceae bacterium | reverse complement strand
GAAACTGCAGCGGCACAGCGGAATCTGGTTCATGATCGCGGCGCCGTCGACCAGCCAGCCGATCGTCCCGATGTCGGCCCAGGTCAGCGTCGGATAATTGAAGATCGACGAGTACTTGACCTTGCCTGCGTGCAGGTCGGCGACCATCGCGTCGCGCGACACGCCCAGGGTTTCTGCAGCGCAGTACAGGTAGAGGCCATGGCCGCCCTCGTCCTGGAACTTGGCCATCAGCGTGGCCTTGCGCTGCAGCGACGGCGCGCGGGTGATCCAGTTGCCCTCGGGAAGCATGCCGACGATCTCCGAATGGGCATGCTGCTGGATCTGGCGGATCAGCGTCCTGCGGTACGCCTCGGGCATCCAGTCCTTGGGTTCGATCTTGACGTCGGCGTCGATGCGATCCTGGAAAGCACGTTCCTCCGCCGTCATCTCCGCGGCGTCGAGGACCTTGCCGACGCCGGTATCGACCATCTGTGCGTACATGGTGGCTCCACTCGCGGCCGCGGCCGCGCGCTGACGCAGCGCCCGGTACCGCTGCCGTCCATGATACGCCGGCGCAGCCGACCCCGGACCGTCACGCGCCGGAGCGCTGCGCGCCGTGCTTCGGCACGGCGCGACAGCTGGATCGGATCCTCGTCGTCCTCGTCGTCGTCGCCTTCGTCGTCGCCATCCGAGTCGTCCTCGTCCCAATCGTCGTCCGGCGGATCGCCGATCGGGGACCCGAGGTCATCGTCGTCATCGTCTTCGCCGGGCCCCGGAGCCAGGACCGCAGGACGGCGACCGGACGCCATGACGCGCGCCGCGAAGGACGCCGCGAGCCGTTCACGCAGCACCCGTGCGCTCATTGGGGCGGAATGCGCAGCTTCTGGCCCGGGTAGATCCGGTCGGGCGACGTCAGCATCGGCTTGTTCGCCTCGAAGATCTTCATGTACTTGTTGGCATCCGCGTAAAACTGCCTGGAGATCTTCGACAGGGTGTCGCCCGAAACGACCGTGTAGTACTGCGCCTCGGGTTGCCGCTGGTCGACGCTCATCATGTCCTTGACCGCGGCGACACCCGCCACGTTTCCGCAGCACAGGACGATCTTCTCGCGCGTTTCCTGATTCGGGGCGACTCCGAAGACGCTTGCCGTCGACGACGCGCCGTCGAAGGTCACGGTCAGCGCGGTCGCCGACAGGTTCTGCGCCTTGATGTACTCGAGGATTGCATCGCCCGCCGCAGCGTTGGCCGCCTGCACTTTCGCGGCGTTTGCCGGATCTGCCGCAGCTTCCCTGGCAGTCGCCTGGGCCTGCCCGCGGCCGAAAAGCTTCTCGCCGGCGTCCTTCACGAAATCGATCAGACCCATGAGTGCACCCGATTGGTCGAGAGTTGATCTTCGGTCTGTGCCGCCGGGCCGCCGCTGCGATCGCGGCACCCCGTGTCCGTCAGCATACACCGCGATCCGGCCTCGGAAGCCGTCCGCACGCGCGCCGTCAGTGCAGCTTGACGTGCGGCTCGGTGCGCCGCGTGATCGCCCGCGCGGCGGTATCGAGCGCCATCTTCCAGAAACCGTGCAGCGCGAGCTCGTGCATCTTGTAGAGCGACAGGTACATCAGCCGCGCGAAATTTCCTTCGAGCCACAGACTGCCGCCGGTGAGGCTTCCCATCAGGTTGCCTACCGTCGAATACTCGCCCAGCGAGACGAGCGAGCCGAAATCGCGGTACCGCCAGGGCCGAAGCTCGCGGCCCCGCAGGCTACGGCGCAGCTGGCCCACCATGTGCGATGCCTGCTGGTGCGCGGCCTGCGCCCGCGGCGGCACGACGACCCCGTCCTTGCCCAGCCAGGGCGCCGCCGCGCAATCTCCGATCGCGAAGATGTCGGGATCGCGCGTGGTCTGCAGGGTCGCTCGCACGACCAGCTGGTTGATGCGGTTGGTCTCGAGGCCCGCGATGTCGCGCAGGAAGTCGGGCGCCTTGACGCCGGCCGCCCACACGACGAGCTCGGCGGGGATCACCTCGCCGCTCGCGAGCCTGACGCCGTCGGGAAGGACTTCGGCGACCCGCGCGCCGGTGCGCACGCTCACCCGCATCCCGCCGAGCAGGCGCTGTGCAGCTCCCGACAGCCGCGCCGGCAGCGCCGGCAGGATGCGCTCGGCAGCCTCGATCAGGACCAGGCGGATGTCCTTGTCGGGGTCGATCCGGTCCAGTCCGTAGGACACCAGCGTACGCGTCGTGTTGTGCAACTCCGCCGCGAGCTCGACACCGGTCGCGCCCGCGCCGATGATCGCGACCTGCAGCTGCTCCTGCCGCAGGGCCCCTGCCTGCGCGTGGGCGCGCAGGCAGGCGTTGACCAGCCGTCGGTGAAAGCGCTGCGCGGAAGGCGGATCGTCGAGTGCGATCGCATGCTCGCCGGCACCCGGCGTTCCGAAGTCGTTGGTCGTGCTGCCCACCGCAATCACCAGCGTGTCGTAGCCGATCGAACGCGCCTCGGTGACCCGGTCGCCATCCTCGTCGACGAAAGGCGCGACATGGACGCAGCGCGCAGTGCGGTCGAGGCCGGTCATCTCGCCGATCAGGTAGCGGAACGAATGCCAGTGCGACTGCGCGAGGTAGTCGGTCTCGTAGACATCGATGTCCATGCTGCCGGCTGCGATCTCGTGCAGGTGCGGCTTCCAGAAGTGGGTGCGCGCCCGCTCGATCAGCGTGACCTCGGCCCGGCCGCGCCGGCCCAGCGTGTCGCCCAGCCGCGTCGCGAGCTCGAGCCCCCCGGCGCCGCCGCCGACGATGACGATCCGGTGCACACCCGGGCGTCGCGCCGGCTGCATCGACGCTAGCGTTGCGCGCCTGCGTCGGCGACAGCGACCGCAGTCATGTTGACGATTCGCCGCACCGACGAGGACGGACTCAGGATGTGCGCCGGCTTCGCTGCCCCGAGCAGGAAGCCTCCGACCGCGACGTTCTCGCCGGCCGTGACCCGCAACGCGTTGTACGCGATGTTGGCAGCGTCGATGTTGGGCATGATCAGAAGGTTCGCGTCGACGCGAAGCCGCGAATCGGGAAACTCCCGGTCGCGGATCTCCTTCGACAGCGCCGAGTCGGCCTGCATTTCGCCGTCGACGTCGAGATCGGGCATCCGCTGCAGGATCAGGTCGAGCGCATCGCGCATCTTCTGCGCCGACGGTGCGTCGGAGCTGCCGAAGCTCGAATGCGACACCAGCGCGACCGAGGGCTTCTGGCCGAATCGCTGGACCTCCTCGACCGCAAGCAGCGTCATTTCGGCGATCTCCTCCGCCGTCGGATCGCGGTTGACGTGGGTGTCGCAGATGAACAGCTGCCGGCGCGGCAGGATGACCATGTTCATCGCGGCCAGCGTATGCACGCCCTTGCGCGTGCCGATGACGTTGCGGATGTAGCGCAGGTGATCGGGATGGTTGCCCAGGGTCCCGCACAGCATCGCGTCGACGTCGCCGTGGCGAAGCAGCATCGCCCCGATCAGCGTCGGGCGGCTGCGCATCTCCTCCATCGCCGGCCCGCGCGTCACGCCCTTGCGGCGCATCAGCCGGTAATAGTCGAGCGCGTATTCGCGATGCCGCGGGTCGTCGAGGATGTTGACCACCTCGCAATCGCGCCCGGGCGACAGGCGCAGCCCCAGCTTGGCGATGCGCGAGGCGATGATGTCGGGGCGCCCGATCAGCACCGGATGCACGATGCCCTCGTCGATGCA
>DATIQL010000245.1:0-19133 GCA_035470905.1 Casimicrobiaceae bacterium | reverse complement strand
CTTTTCTTCTTCGGTCGAGCGGATGAGTTCGATTTTCTGCGGCGCGTCCGCGTGCGGGTTGCGGAACGTGTTGACGCCGATGATCGGGTAGGAGCCGTCGTGCTTCTTGTGCTCGTAGTACATCGACTCTTCCTGGATCTTGCCGCGCTGGTAGCCCGTTTCCATCGCGCCCAGCACGCCTCCGCGCTCGCTGATCGCCTCGAACTCCCTCAGCACCGCCTCCTCGACCAGGTCGGTCAGCTCCTCGAGGATGAACGACCCCTGGTTGGGATTCTCGTTCTTCCCGAGGCCCCATTCGCGGTTGATGATCAGCTGGATCGCCATCGCGCGGCGGACGCTGTCCTCGGTGGGCGTCGTGATCGCCTCGTCGTAGGCGTTGGTGTGCAGGGAATTGGTGTTGTCGTAGGTCGAGATCAGCGCCTGCAGCGTCGTGCGGATGTCGTTGAAGGCGATTTCCTGCGCATGCAGGCTGCGGCCGCTGGTCTGCGAATGGAACTTGAGCTTCTGGCTGCGCTCGTTCGCGCCGTAGCGTTCGCGCATCGCGACCGCCCAGATCCTGCGGGCGACGCGGCCGATGACCGCGTACTCGGGATCCATGCCGTAGCTGAAGAAGAACGACAGGTTCGGCGCGAAATCGTCGATGTGCATGCCGCGCGCGAGGTAGGCTTCGACGAACGTGAAGCCGTTGGCCAGCGTGAAGGCGAGCTGCGAGATCGGGTTCGCGCCGGCCTCGGCGATGTGATAGCCCGAGATCGACACCGAGTAGAAGTTCTTCACGCCGTGATGGACGAAATACTCCTGGATGTCACCCATCACCTTGAGGCTGAAGTCGGTGGAGAAGATGCAGGTGTTCTGCCCCTGGTCCTCCTTCAGGATGTCCGCCTGCACGGTCCCGCGCACGGTGGCGAGCGTCCAGGCGCGGATCTTCGCTGCCTCGTCCTCGGTGGGCTCGCGGCCATTGTCCTGCGCGAACCTGTCGAGCTGCTGGTCGATCGCCGTGTTCATGAACATCGCGAGGATCGTCGGCGCGGGGCCGTTGATCGTCATCGAGACCGAGTTGTTGGGCGCGCAGAGGTCGAAACCCGAATAAAGCACCTTCATGTCGTCGAGGGTCGCGATCGATACGCCCGAGTTTCCGACCTTGCCGTAGATGTCGGGGCGGCGGTCGGGATCGTTGCCGTAGAGCGTCACCGAATCGAAGGCTGTCGACAGGCGCTTCGCCGGCATGCCGTCGGCGAGCAGGTGGAAGCGGCGGTTGGTGCGGAATGCATCGCCTTCGCCGGCGAACATCCGCGTCGGATCCTCGTTCTCGCGCTTGAATGCGAACACCCCTGCGGTGAACGGGAAGCTGCCCGGGACGTTCTCCGCGAGCTGCCAGCGCAGGATCTCGCCATCGTCCTCGTAGTTCGGCAGGGCCACCTTGCGCAGCTTGGTGCCCGACAGCGACGTCGTCGTCAGCGCGGTGCGGATCTCCCGGTTGCGGATCCTGACCACGTACTCGTCGGCGGCATACGCGGCCCGGGTGCGCGGCCACATGTCGAGGAGCTTCTTCGAGCGCGCGTCGAGCTTCGCATCGCGGTCGGCGATCAGGCGGTCGATGGCCCCCTCGCCCTTTCCAGCACCCTCGCCCTTTCCAGCACCCTCACCCTTTCCAGCACCCTCACCCGCCTCGCTTCCGCTCGGCACCCTCTCCCGCAGGCGGGAGAGGGTTTCCTCGTCCTCCCCTCGCCCGCTTGCGGGAGAGGGGCCGGGGGTGAGGGCCTGCTCCCCTCGCCCGCTTGCGGGAGAGGGGCCGGGGGTGAGGGCCGCCGCGAGCATCGCCCGGGTCGCGCGCAGCTGCTGCCGCTCGCGCGCGGTCGCCGCCTGCTCGCGCGCATGGCGGTGATAGCCGCGCACCGTCTCCGCGATCTCGGCGAGGTAGCGCACGCGCGGCGCCGGAACGATTGCCTGCTGCTGCGTCGAATGCCGTGTTGCCACGATCGGCAGCGCGCCCGCGGCCAAGTCGAGGCCGCGCCCCCGCAACGCTGCAGCCACCGCGCCGTACAGGGCGGTCACCCCGTCGTCGTTGAACCGCGATGCGATCGTGCCGAAGACCGGCATCTCCTCGGGCGGAACCCTCCACTGCTCGCGGTTGCGCTGGTACTGTTTGCGCACGTCGCGCAGCGCGTCCTGCGCGCCCTTGCGGTCGAACTTGTTGATGGCGACGAAATCGGCGAAATCGAGCATGTCGATCTTCTCGAGCTGCGATGCGGCGCCGAACTCGGGGGTCATCACATACATCGATACGTCGACGTGGGGGACGATCGCCGCGTCACCCTGGCCGATGCCCGAGGTCTCGACCACGACCAGGTCGAAGCCGGCGGCCTTGCATGCGGCAATCGCGTCGGGAAGGGCCTTCGAAATCTCGCTGCCCGCATCGCGGGTTGCGAGCGAGCGCATGTAGATGTTGGGCGCATGGATCGCATTCATCCGGATGCGGTCGCCCAGCAGCGCACCGCCGGACTTGCGGCGCGACGGGTCGATCGAGACGATCGCGATCTTCAACCGGTCGCCCTGGTCGAGGCGGAAGCGCCGCACGAGCTCGTCGGTGAGGGAGCTCTTGCCGGCGCCACCGGTGCCGGTGATGCCCAGCACCGGGGCCTTCGATCGGGCTGCCGCGGCGGCGAGCGATTCGCGCAATGCCTGCGACGCATCGCCGCCCTCCAGCACCGTGATGATCCGCGCCAGCGTCCGCGTCCGCAGATATCGATCGTCCGCCACGAGGCCCTCGAGCGATTCGGGCGGCGACTTCGCGAGGTCGACGTCGGCGGCGGCGACAATCTCGTTGATCATCCCCTGCAACCCCAGCTTCTGGCCGTCCTCCGGGGAAAAGATCCGCGCGACGCCGTAGTCGTGCAGCTCCCGGATCTCCGCGGGCACGATGACGCCGCCACCGCCACCGAAGACCTTGATGTGGCCGGCGCCGTGGTCGCGCAGCAGGTCGAGCATGTACTTGAAGTACTCGACGTGCCCTCCCTGATACGACGAGATCGCGATGCCCTGCGCATCCTCCTGGATCGCGCAGTCGACGATCTCCTCGACCGACCGGTTGTGGCCCAGGTGGATCACCTCGCAGCCGGTCGCCTGCAGGATGCGGCGCATGATGTTGATCGATGCGTCATGGCCGTCGAACAGGCTCGCGGCCGTCACGAAGCGCACCTTGGTGTGCGGCTTGTAGACCACCGGCTGGCGTTTTGGATCGTTCATCGCGGACCTCGCGGGAGGGGCGCGCCCGTCTGCGACGGTCGCGGCGGCGCATTGGATTACCGGCCCCCGGCAGGGCATCGGCCAGCTTACCGGAATGCCGTCCCGCAGGATCCTGCATTACGTTTACGTAAACGTCAATCATCGGACGGATCCCCGAGGGGATCGCCCCGGAGCGCGCCGGGGAGCGCGAGGGCCGATGGTAAGCTCGGACGTGCCCTCCGCCCGCCTCGCTCCGCGCGATCTCACGCTGATCCTCGCCGTCGTTGCGATGTGGGGATTCTCCTTCGTCCCGATCAAGGTCGGGCTGGAGGAGATTCCGCCGTTCGCGTTTGCTGCACTGCGTTTCTTCTTCGCTGCCGTGCCGCTGGTCTTCTTCATGCCGCCGCCGCGCATGCCCGCGGCGCTGGTCATCGTCTACGGCCTCGCGATCGGGGTGTTCCAGTTCGGCTTGCTGTTCCTGGGCATGCGCCTCGGCATGCCGGCGGGCCTGTCGTCGCTGGTGATCCAGCTGCAGGCTTTCTTCACCATCGGGCTCGGGATCGCGGTCCTCGGCGACCGCCTGCACGGCGAGACCGTCGCAGGCGCGATCGTCGCCGGCCTGGGGGTCGCGCTGCTGGCTCTCCACCGCATCAGGCTGGGCGCGGATTCGACGCTGATCGGGCTCGCCCTGGTGATCGTCGCGGCGATCGCGTGGGCCGTCGGCAACATCGTCGCCAAGCACGCGGCCCGCCGCCACCATGCGAACATGCTCGATCTCGTCGTGTGGTCGAGTCTCGCGCCGCCGCTGCCGCTGCTCGCGGCATCGTACGCGTTCGAGGGCGGGCCGGCCGTCTGGCGCGCCATCGCCTCGGCGAGCGCCATCGCCTGGGGCTGCGCGCTCTTCCTCGCCTACTTCGCGACGATCTTCGGCTTCGGGTCCTGGGCGCGCATGCTGCATCGCTATCCGACCGGACTCGTCGCGCCGTTCGCGCTGCTGATTCCGGTGTCGGGGCTCGCGAGCGGCGCGCTTTTCCTCGGAGAGTCGCTCGCGCCGATGCAGATGGCGGGTGTCGGCCTCGTGCTCGCCGGGCTCGCGGTCAACGTCTACGGTGCGCGGATGCGGGGGTGGCTGGTGCGCGCGCTGCCCGGCTGAGCGTATTCGTGGCCCGGCGGCGCTACCCCGTCGCCTCGACGACCAGGCAGAGCCTGTTCCAGCCGTTTTCGTATGCGTACCGGGCCGTCACCGCGAATTGCCCGACGAGGCGCAGCCCGAGCCCGCCGACGGGACGAGCGTCGATCTCGTTCTCGATCGGCGCGTATGCCGCTGCCAGCCGCGGCGTCGGGTCGTAGGGCGGAGCGACATCCTCGTAGACCAGCTCGATGCCTCGCGGATGGGGAACCAGCGTCAAGGCGACCGACGCACCGGGCCCACCCGAGGCCCCGCGATGACCGTGCATCACCGTGTTGGTGACCAGCTCCTCGACGATCAGCGCGAGCCTCAGGGCTTCGGCGGCGCCGAAGCCCCGGCCCGTGCACCAGGTTTCGACAAACGCGGTGGTTTCGGGCAGGATTTCGAGGCGCGCCGGAAACACCCGGCGCTCGCTGGCGGCTGCGGAGGAGTGGTTCGCCATCGTTTGCAATGGGGTCGAAGTCCCCGCGCGGCAGCGCGCTTCCCGGACGTGGCTGCGGCGGCGTGGCCGCATTGTACGTAGTCCGCGGGCGGGCAAGGAGGCTGCGATGCGTCGATGGAAACTTGCGATGTCGGTGCTGATGTTCGCGGCGTGGTCGGCGCAGGCGGCCGACATCGGCCAGATCAAGGTGTCCAGCGGCAGCGTGACCATCGACCGTGGCGGCCAGGCGCTGCAGGGGAGCCTCGGCGTCCGCGTCCAGCAAGGCGACGTCGTGAAGACTGGCGCCAATGGATCGGTTGGCATCACGATGAGCGACAACTCGCTGCTTTCGGCGGGCCCGAACAGCGTGCTCGCGCTCGATCGGTACGCGTTCGACACTACGACCAACCAGGGCCGCTTCGACGCGTCGCTTGCCAAGGGCACCCTCGCGGTCGTCTCCGGCCGGCTCGCCAAGCAGTCGCCGGGCGCGATGACCGTGCGCACGCCGTCGGCGATCCTCGGCGTGCGCGGCACCGAGTTCGTGGTCAGCGCCAGTGACGGACCAGCCTCGCACTGAGGCGCACCGCATGCGGTCGCGCGCCGGCCTGCGCTGCGTCCGGCCGCTCCTCGTGGCGGGTTCGGTCGCGATGGTCGCGCTGGTCGCGGGCTGCGCGACGCCTACCGGCGAGGTCGTGCTGCTGCCGGCGCAGGATGGCCACAAATCGGTCCTGGCGGTGAGGCAGGGCGACCGGGAGGTCGTCCTCGACAGGCCCTACGCCGCTGCGGAAACGACGACCCAGGGTCCGCGCGCGATCGAATCCGACCCGAAGGACGTCGAGGCCAAGTTCGGCCGCGCACTGACTGCCCAGCCGGCCCGCCCGCAGACGTTCACGCTCTACTTCATCGAGGATCGCAACGAACTGACCGACGAGTCGAAACGCGTGTTCGAAAGCGTCTTCCCCGACATCGCGAAGCATCCGGTGCCCGACATCGTCGTCATCGGGCACACCGACAGCGTCGGCACCGATGCCTACAACGACAAGCTGTCGCTGCAACGCGCCGACGCCGTGCGCGACGCGCTGATCCAGCGCGGCATTCCGGCCGGGGATATCGTCGCCGAAGGCCGCGGCGAGCGCGATCCACTCGTCGCCACCGGCGAGGGCGTGTCCGAGGCGCGCAATCGGCGGGTCGAGATCATCGTCCGGTAGCGGCCCCACGCCAGCACAACGCGAGCACCGTCATGTCGTCGGCAGGCTCGGCGTCCCCCGCGAACGCCGTCACGTCCTCACGCAGCGAATCGACCGCCGTGTGCGCCGAATCCGCGGCGGCGAGCACACGCGCCGCGCGCTCGCCGCCGTAGAGCTCCCGCGCGAGGTTCTGCGCCTCGGTGACGCCGTCGCTCACCACGCAGAGAACCTCGCCGGGCGCAAGTTGCGTCTGCGAGCTCTCGTAGGCGAAGTCGTCGACGGTGCAAAGCGGTGGACCGCCGCGGCCCGCAAGTCGCTGCACCGCCCCGGTCGCCGGACGGATCAGGTACGGGTTCTCCTGGCCGGCGCTGCAGTAATCGAGCTCGCCCGACGCGAGGTCGAGCACGCCAGCGAACACCGCGACGAACAGCGACGACGGATTGTCGCGCGCCACCTCGCGGTTGGCGGCGGACATCAGCGCCCCGACGTCGACGTCGAGCGAGCGCAGCGCCGCGCTCTTGTAGAGCGCCTTGCCGACGGCCATGAAGATCGCTGCCGACAGCCCCTTGCCGGCGACGTCACCCAGCATGAAGAACAGTCGGTGATCGTCGAGCATGTAGAAATCGTAGAGATCGCCGCCCACCTCCTGCGCAGGTTGCATCGACGCTGCGAGCTCGACACGCCGATCGTGCAGCCCGTCAGGCTCCGGCAGCATCTCGCGCTGGATGCGCTGCGCCGCCTGCAACTCGCCCTCGACCCGGGCGGCCTCCTCGCGCTGGCGCTGCAACACCTGCTCGAGCATCTTGCGGTTGCGCGTCGCGTCGGCAAGCGTCAGTGCGAGCAATGTGCCGGACAGCACGATCAGGCCCGCGACCGGCGTCGCGGCATCGAGCAGCAGGCGTTCGCCCCGGAAAGCGGCGAACGCCGCCGCCAGCGGAACGACGACACACCCGAACGCGACCAGCGCGCCGTTTCGCACCTGCCAGCGCGGCGCGCCCCAGACGAGCAGCGCCCCCAGAAGCAGGAACCCCGCAGCCTCGGCAAGGGGCGCCCACGCCGGCCGCAGGAGCAGCGTACCGTCGTACATGTTTTCGAGAAGCTGCGCATGCACCTCGCTGCCGGGCATCCTGTCGCCCACCGGCGTCCACGCGTAGTCGCCGACCGCGAGGGCGGTGACTCCGATCAGCACGAACTTCCTGGCGAAGCGGGAGGGATCGACGCGTCCTTCGAGCACGTCGGCGGCCGACACGAACCGTCGCGGATCGTGGCGTGAAAACCAGATCCGCGCGTCGCCATCGCTTTCCGTCGGGAAGAACCGATCGCCGACCGCGACGCCCCGCGCCTCCCCGCGATCGGTCGCAAGGCGCATCGCGGGCGCGCGCAGGGCGACCCGCCACATCTCGAGCGCCAACGCAGGCACGAGCGTGCCGTCGACATTCGCGACCAGCGGGACGCGCCGCATGACGCCACGCGGGTCGTCGACGGAGACGAAACCCCAGCCCGACGCGGCGTTCTCGAGGATCGGCAGGCTTCCCATCGCGCCGGGAAACCTGGTCAACCGCGACACCGCGCGCGACGCCGACTCGGCCGACGCGTTCTCGTCGCGAACGACGATCGGCGCGACGCGCATCGGATTGACCGAAGGTCCCGGGGTCCCGGCGACAATCAGCACCGTCGGTGCCGTGGCGAGCGCGCTCGCGAGCTCCTTGTCGGTCGACGGCAGCTCGCCGAGCTTGTCCGACAGCGCCGCATCGGCATCGATGCGCGGGAGCAGCGTGTCGGGCGACAGCGGATCGGGCTCGGGCATCACGATGTCGACGCCGATGGCGGCGGGATCGGCGCCGCTGATGGTGTGAATCAGCCGGGCAAGCCGCGTCCGCGGCCAGGGCCAGCGACCGAATGTCGCGAGGCTCTGCTCGTCGATCTGGACGATCGTCGCCGGCGACGACTCGAACGGCCGCGGGGACAGCGCCTGGTACAGGTCGAACCATCCGGTCTGCAACGGAACGCGGCCCGGCAAGCCGGTCGCGATCACGGCCGCGAGCGCGACGAGGATCACGCTGCCGAAAATCCGTACACGGGTCGTCCGGAGCCCGATATCCTCCGGCGCCGCGGACGTCACAACCTGATTTCCAGCCCGTCGTAGGCGCTGGTCACGCGCAGTGGTGCCTCGGTCCGCGTGATCTCCTCGAAGCGCCGCGTCTCCGCCAGTACCTTGGAGATGGCGGCGTCATCGAGCGCCGGCTCGTGGTGGAACATGCACAGGTGCTTCGCACGGGCAAGCTGGCACAGCTCGACGCCGACGATGTTGCTCGAATGGCCCCAGTCCGCCTTGACCGAGGTCGCTTCGGCGAGCGAATACATCGCGTCGAAGATCACGAGGTCGGCCGCGCGGAAGAACTCGGCGAAGCTGGCGCTTTCTTCCGGATCAGCGAGCTTGTGCTCGGAATCGGTCGTGTAGATGATGGTGCGCCCGTTCTTTTCGAAACGGTAGCCGTAGGAATCGCCGGTGTGATGCTGGCGCTTCAGCGTCACGCGCATGCCCGCGACGTCGTGGACCCGGCCCGGCTCGAGATGCACGAACTCGATCGCCGCGTTGAACGTCGAGAACGGCACCGGGAACGACGGCGGCTCCATCTGCCGGCGCAATGCGCTCTCGAGGTCGGCATGCCCGCCATAGAAGATCACCCGGTTGCCCGGGATGTAGGCCGGCGTGAAGAACGGCAGGCCCATGATGTGATCCCAGTGCAGGTGCGAAACGAACAGGTGATAGGTCTGCGGCACTGCAGGGCCGTGCCGCGCGACGGTCGCCTGCCCGAACGGACGCAGCCCGCTTCCCAGGTCGCAGACCACATAGTCGGCATCGCCTGTCTCGATCTCGACGCAGGACGTGTGCCCGCCATAGGTGCCTGCGACATCGAATGCGAGACCGTCGATGTACTCGTCGATTTCGCCATCCGAGGCGAAGACCTGGCCCGACGCATCGCGCAGCGCCGCCGCGACCTTGCGCCTGACCTCATGCACGGTGAGCGCGACCGGCAGTGATCCCCGCGTGCCCCAGAATCGGACTCTTCGCATTGCGTGACCCTAACCTGCGTCGTAGACGTCGCGCGCTTCGGGCGACAGGGCGCCGAGTGCTCCGCGAAGCGAAGGAAAGACCTCGACGACCGCGTCGAAGCGGCTGATCTTGAAGATCTCGGCGACGACCGGCTGCAACGTGGCGACCGCGATCCGCGCCTTGCGTGCACGCATCTGCCTGGCAGCGATCATCAGCACGCGCAGGCCGACGCTGCTGATGTAGTCGACTCCACCGAAATCCAGGACGATCGCCGCCGCCTCGGCGTTGCCGAGCAAAGGGGTAAGCGCCTGCTCGAACGGGCCCGCGGCCGCATGGTCGATGCGGCCCGATGGTGCGGCGACGATGATGTTGCCGTAGCGACGGCTTGCGAATTGCACGAGAAACCCCCCGCTACGCCCGCGGGCGCCCCGCGGTCGGCGAGGCGATTATACGGCCGGAATCGGGCTGTCCCGCAGCGAATATTCGCCGGCCCGGTCGCAGGACCGGACGCGCCCGGCAGCCCGCGGCAGACAGCGGCGCCCGGAGCGCGCGCTGCGGCCGGCGGCCGGTCATGCGAACCCCATCTTCCTCACAAATGGTTGCCAGCGCGGATCGCCGCGCAGCGGCGTCAGCAGCGCGTCGTTGGCCGCGTTCGCAAGTCCGGGATCGCGCTGCGCATAGGCCGTTTCGAGCCATTCGTAGGCCTTGTCCACCTCGCCGCGCCAGGCGTGGACCTCGGCGACCTGGTACGCCGCGGTCCAGCCGAAGCCGTCGGTGAGCGTCGTGAGCGCGGCTTGCGACTCCGCAGGATGCCCCAGGGCGTGGTGGATCATGGCGAGCGCCATGTTGCGGAAGACGTCGTGCGATTCGGCCGTGGCGATCGCCAATCCCTCCTCGGCACGGCCCTGCGCCAGGCGCGTGATCGCCAGGAACGCATGGCTGAGGCCGGCGGTGGGATTGAGGTCCAAGGCGAGCTGAAACGCCGCCGCCGCGTCGTCGAAGCGCTTCGCCTGATAATGGATCAACGCGGCCTGGCGATGCGTGCGTGCCGAAAGCGGATCGAGCGCGATCGCCTTTCGAATCAGGTCGAGCGCCTCGTCGCCCCGCCCCAGGATCCCTGCCAGCCCGGCCGCGGCGCGCAGGGTCTTGACGTCCCCCGGCGCGAGCTCCAGGGCGCGCCGGACCGACGCGTCGGCCGCGTTCCAGTTCCAGTCGTGGCCCTGCAGGACGCGCGCGAGCTCGATGTGGCCCTCGGCGAGGTCGGGAGCGAGCCGCAAGGCCTGCTGTGCAGCCGCCCGGGCGCGCTCGTAGCCTGCGTCGATCGGCGCGAAGCCGAAGCCCGCCTGCACCTGATGGATCCGCGACAGCTCGGCCCAGGCCAGCGCGAAATCGGCATCGATGGCCAGCGCCCGCTGCAGCAGGTCGATCGCCTTGTCGGTGTCCGCCTGCGTGGTCCGCTCGCCGAAGAACTTGCCCTGCAGGTAGAGCTGGAAAGCCTCCGGATTCTCGCCGCGCCCGGCGGCGGCGCGGCGCACGTCGGCCGCCGTGACGGTTTCCGCCGCAGCCTCGGCCGGCTGCCCCAGTAGCGCGGCGCGCAACTCGTTCACCACCGACTGCGCGATGTCGTCCTGCACGGCGAAGATGTCGTCGAGCTCGCGATCGTAGGTCTCCGACCACAGATGCGAGTCGGTCGCGACCTGGATCAGCTGCGCGGTGATGCGCACGCGCTTGCCCGACTTGCGCACGCTGCCCTCGAGCACGGTCGCGACGTTGAGCTTCTGCGCGACCGTCGGAATATCGACGTCCTTGCCCTTGAACGAGAACGCCTAGGTCCGCGACGCGACGCGCAGGCCGCGGATCTTGGCGAGCACGTTGAGGAGCTCCTCGGACAGGCTGTCGGCGAAGTACTCGTTCTCCTCGTCCCGGCTCATGTTGACGAACGGCAGCACGGCGATCGACGGCACCTCCTTCTCGGAGGGCGCCTGCGTCGTCCGCAGCGGCGGGAAGGATTGCGCGAGATCCGGATGGCAGAGCTGGAACACCGCTTCGCGGCGCGCCAGGTCCTTCAGGCCATGCTCGCCCAACGGCTTGACCGACGCCAGCGGCGGCAGATGATCGCGCGCGAGGTCGTGCGTCGATTCCGACAGAAGCGTCTGGCCGCCGTGGCCGACGGCGAGCAGGCGCGCCACCCGATTGAGCGGCGTGCCGAAGTAATCGCCGTCGCGGTAGTCGACGGCACCGGTGTGCAGCGCCATGCGGACGCGGATCTTCACCGGATCCGGCCAGGGCTCGACGTGCAGCGCGCGCTGCGCTTCCAGGGCCGCGGCGACCGCGTCGGCCGCCGTGTGGAATGCCGCAAAGAAGGCGTCGCCGCCCGTCTTGAACACGTGCCCGTCGTGCCGTGCAATGCACTGGCGGAGCAGCGCGTCGTGCCGCGGCAGCGCCGCCTGCATCGCCGCCTGCTGCGATTCCCAGAGGCGCGTGCTGCCCTCGATGTCGGTGAACAGGAACGTCACCGTGCCTGCCGGAAGCGGCGCGCCGGAAGGGTCGGAGAAAGATGTGGACGGCATCGAGTCGTGACCAGGCTGCCGGAGCATCGTTTGCCGGGTCGAAGCGGGGCGATCGGGCCTCCCCGGATCGGCGGCGAATCAGCGTATCACGCCTCGAGGCGATGGAGGGGCCCGGAGGGCGTCGACAAAGCCAGAAGGGCTCGCCGGCGCGCTTGACCCGCCGGCACCGATCGCGTGTACTCGCACGATCGGGACCGTCGCATCGGAGCACGACGATGAGCGAATGGGAGGTCGTTGCACGGACGTTCGCCGCCCTCGTTGCCGGCGGCGCGATCGGTCTCGAGCGGAGCTTCCACGGCCGCGCCGCCGGGCTTAGGACCTACGCACTCGTCTGCTTCGGCTCGGCGCTGCTGGTGGCCGGGACGCTGTTCGCGTACGCCGGCAGCGCCGACGCCGCGACCCGGGTGATCCAGGGCATCGTGACCGGCATCGGGTTCCTGGGCGCCGGCGTGATCGTCAAGGAAGGCTTCAATGTCCGCGGCCTGACCACGGCCGCGTCGATCTGGGTCGTCTCGGCCATCGGTGTCGTGATCGGCGGCGGGGCATACCTGAGCGGCGCCGAAGCCGCGGCGGTCACGCTGGTCGCACTGGCGCTGCTGCGCCGCATCGAGGATCGGCTGCCGGCGCAAGCGTTTCTGCACCTCGAGATCGGCTTCGACCGGACCCGCGCGATCGACGAGGCGCAGCTGCGCGAGATCCTCGGACGCCACGGCTTCGCGCAGCGCGAGCTCGCCTACCAGCTTCACCCAGCGACGCAGCTGCTCGAATACCAAATGGTCATCTGGTCGGACTGCGATGGCGACGCCGGGGCGCTGGAGCGCAGCCTGCTTGCGCGGCCCGAGGTCGTGCAGTTCCGGATCTCGCCCAGCCGCGATTGACCGCCCCTTGCGAAGTGCACGGCGACGCGATCGGCTGCCGAGGCGCCGGCGTCGCCACGAGGCGATCGCTCGACGCTCCCTGCGCAGTCCGCGTAGTTTCCATAGCCTGAATGGCGCCTTTGCCGCGCAAGCTGTTGGCATGCCCGAAAAGCACAAGGGGCTAGCGGTCTAGGCTAACCCCTTGAGTTTGTTGGTAGGCCGTGTAGGGATCGAACCTACGACCAACGGATTAAGAGTCCGCTGCTCTACCAGCTGAGCTAACGGCCCGGTATGGCTGGATCCGCCGTGCCTCGGATGTCTGATCCGAACGCGGCGAGACTTGGATTATAGCCGGCCGCGCGGAACCGGAGCAATCCGGATCGGCGATGTGCTCGGCCCGCCGGTGGCGTCACGCGGTGTACGCGCCGCGCGACGAGGAGCCGGCGACGGCTCCCGATGGGCCCCTCGCGGCAACGGCGGCTGCGTCAGTTGTCGTGCTTGTCGAGATACCAGTAGACGCGCTTTCTGACCGGCGGCACCGGGATCGGAGGCTTGCCACCGCCGATCGAGGACGTCGCATCCGCGCCGGTCCCGTCGGGGTTGCCGCAGCCGAGGCAGAAAGGCACCAGGCGATCGGTGCCGTCCACCGTGACATCGACCAGGCCGGCCACCGGCGACGGCGGCAGCCCACCGTTGGCGAACGTGGTGAACTTGGAGGCGCCCGTCAGGAAGTTGATCTGGTAACCCCTGGCGACACCCAGCGTGCTGCAGGCGTCCGACGACGGCAGTTGCGGCGTGTTGGTGCCGATGTAGGTGAAACCGCCAACGGTGGTCGGCGCGTTCACGGCTTTCTCGCCGGCGTTCGGGAAGGTGAGGTAGAACCCGTTGTTCGACGTCGTCGGATCGTAGGTCGTGGTCGAGGTCACCGTCGTCAGGCCCGTGACGGTGTTATTCGCGGTGCTGCTGGTCGCGTCGACGATCGGCGCGTTCGTCCCCGGCGTGGATCCACTGTTCGACCATCCCGCCGGAACGCTCGATCCGGTATTGAGGTCCTTGAGACCGTAGAACCGGTTGACGATCGAATAGGCCTGCGACGTGTTGCTGCTGTACAGCGGATGCTCGCGGTCGCCCGTGCCCGCCAGGATCATGTCGAACGTCTTGGTCGCAACGATGTCGGGCGGGAAGAAGAACTTCCGCTTGGTCGTCCCGGTGCCGCCCAGCGCGGCGAACTTGGTGATCTGCCAGGTGCTAGGTCCCACCAGGCTCGGGTCCGCGGTGTAGCCTGCGGGCTCGAGGTCGACGCGCCAAATGTTGCCGCCGAGGTCGGCTGCGTACAACCTGTCGACGTAGCCCGCCGGATCGAAGTCGCGATTCACCAGCGTCACGTCGGCGGGGATCGCGTAGGTCATGTCCGAAAGCGTGCACGTTCCCGTGCAGGTCCCGGTGGCGCCGGAGCCATAGGTCGCGCTCCAGACCACATGACCGTCCAGCGCATCGAGGATGAACACCCCCCGGCCCATCGTGTCCGCCGTCGGCGGCTCGTTGTCCTCGTTGGTGTCGTAACCTCCGCCAAAGATCAGGACGGGATTCGCATAGCCGCGGACCCGCGCGGGCTTGGGAAGCGACCAGGTGTAGCCCATCTCGCCCAGCCCCGTGTCGGCGCTGGACTTTTTCCACAACAGCCTGGGCGTCGCCGGATTGCTGACGTCGAGGGCGTAGATGAAACGGCCACCCCGCCTTGCCGACATGAAGATGTCGACCGTGCTTCCGTTCTGGTATACGCCTGTCGAGCCGTCGAAGAAATAGTCCTTGGGCTGTGGCGTCGGAATGATCCCGTCCGGCGTCGTGGCCAGCTTGATCGACGGGCTGTTCTGATAGAGGCGCGGGAGTTCGCTGAAGAACTCCGGCGCGACGAAACTCCAGATCTCCTGTCCGGGCGTCGCCGAGGCGATCGTGATGCCCCCCGGCTGATTGCCGTTGATCGCGCGGAACGTACCGTCGTTGGCTCCGTAGAACACCACGACACCATAAGGCGTGCCGTAGTTGACCACCGCGGGACGCGAGTGCAGCACGTCGCCGTGCACCGACGGCCGGATCGTGATGCCGCTGCCGGGACTCGGCTCGTCGCCGACGTTGTCGTCGCCGCGGACCCAGTTGATCAGCGAGGTCACGTCCACACCGGTGGTGCTGGTGATCGCCGAAGCGCCTGCCGCGCTTGGCGCGCAGGACGGACTGGTCGCAGCCTGGTACGTGAACGACCCGCTCGCGGCCGTGAGCACGTTGAACGTCCCGACGTAGGCCGATTCCCCGGCTCCGACGGGATTGCCCGCGATATTGACGAAATCGGTGGAGTTGAACGGATTGCCGGTCGCGTTCGCCGTGACGGTGACGAGATTCGTCGGTGTGGTTCCCGTGCACGCGACCGAGTGCGACAAGCTCGAGATCGTGACGCTCTTCGCGGGCGTGCCGACGGTCGCGGTCGCGCTCGCGTCGGGCGACGCCGGCGTCGTGTTGATCGAATAGCAGAAGCTCTTCTTGTTCGACCCTCCCGGGCAGGCCGTGCCTATCCCGGTGATGGTCGCGAGCGTGACGTTGTAATCCGAGGGTGTGACACCCGAGACGTTGACCTTGGCGCCGACCGCGTAGGCGCTGTTCAGGGTGCCGCTGCTGACGCTGATTGTCACCGTCGATGTATTGTCGCTGTGAGTCGCGTCGCGGGTGATGTTCGACGATGGGAACGAGATCGCGGCGGTGTGGGTCGTTCCGACGTCGGCGGTACCCCCCGCCGTTGCGGCGCCCGGCCCATCGGTAATCGTGTACGTAAACGTCGTTGGGCTCGGGACGTTGGTCACGGTGAACGTCCCGTTGTACCTGGAACCGCTCGCACCCGAGATCGTGACCGAATTGCCGGCGATGTAGCTGTGCGCAGCGCTCGTCGTCGCCGTAACCGTCGTGCCGACGCGCGTCAACGAGCTGATCGAGAACGAGCTCGCCGGCGACGTCGCCGTGTAGCTGCCGGACGACGGCGACGGGGGGTTCTCGCTGATCGTGTAGGTGAATGTGGTCGGGTTGACGAGCGCGATCGAATACGTGCCGTTCAGCTCGATCGAGCTCGCGCCCTGGATCGTCACCGTCTGGCCGTTCGTCAGGGCGGGGCTCGGCGCGGTGGCGAGCGTCGCCGTCACCGTTGTTCCCGACCGGCTGAACGTCGCGATCGGGGTCGACGGCGCGGTGACGTTGAACGCCGCGCTGGTCAGATCCGTATTGGTCGTGGCGAACGGGGTGGCCGACAGCAGACTGCCGTTCGCGCAGGAGCCGGATGCACCCGTGCAGGTGTAGACGTTGCGCGGGCCGGTGGGGTTGGTGACGTAGTTGTCCTGCAGGTTCGCAAGGCGGATCTGCTGTCCGACGCCGCCCTTCTCGACGATCTCCCCGTCGGGATTGTCGTACCCGCCGGCGGCGCCCTGCGGCCGGTTGACCCAGAACCCCCCGATCGAATCGGGCAGCGTGCTCGGGTCGATGACGGGATTCCAGAAGCTGACGGCGGTGGGAGAGAGGAATCCGGTGCCCGCGCTGTTGATCGCAGGCTTGCCCAGCGCGTCGGCGAGGAAGAGCGAGAGGGACGAGCCGCTCGTGCTGACACCGAACTGATACTGCTTGAGGTTGCCCATCCAGCGCGGGTTCGCGCTGCCGTCAGGCCGGAACATCCCGATGAACACCTGGTTCTGGTAGGTGCCCTGCGTGTTGGCACTGATCGGCAGGCTGGACGACGCGAACACGCTGTTGACCGCCTGGACCTCGTTGAAGATCTGCAGCAGCGCCTGGACCATCGAGTTCACGTCCGATGCGACGAAGGCCTTGCCGCCGCCCTGGTCCGCCATGCTCTGCAGCAGCTGATTGTAATTGGCGACGCTGCCGCCGGCCGCGATCGTGTAGGTGACGATGTTCTCGGGATTGCTCGCATCGTTGCCGAAATTCGTCTGGTACATGAACCGCGCCCACTCGTCCGACCACGCCGACTGGTCGGTGCTCGCCCCGCCCAGGTAGATCTGCTGCATCTGCGCGGTCGTCGCTCCGGCCGCCTGCAACGCCGACTGGTATTGCTGGCTGCCGCCATCCTCCGGGGAGCCCTGCTTGGCCGACGCGCCGATGAAGATGACGAAGCTCTTCTGGCACGCCGCGCTCATGTGCGACGAATAGCTGTTTCCCGAGAGCCCCGTGTGGCCGGTGAAGAAGGCATATGACTCCTGCATCGCGCTGCTCGCGGCGCCATTGTTCGCGGTCGCCAGCGGGGTGGACACCAGCGTCTCGAAATTGGCGATCCCCGTCAGGTCCATCGTCGGGAGATTCGTGGTCAGCGGTGGCGAGCCCGGAACGATCCAGTACCCGCCCAGGGCCGATACGCTGCCTGGCGTGTACGTCATCAATCCGAGGTTGAACTTTCCGAGCAGCGCTTTCTGATTGCGGATGTCGTCGACCGCCGTGTACAGCGCGCACTGGACGAGGTTGAGCAGCTTCGTGCCGCTGAGCGCGCTGTTCGCAGCACAGGTGGAAGTGATGTCCGCATTGTTGCCTGCACGATTGTCGACGGCGATGATGATGTTCGGCTTTGGACCGTTGGCCGCGGCGGCGCCGTAGATGTCGATGTCCTCGGCGTGAGCGGCCGTACCGGCCAGGCTGATCGCCCCGAGCAGGGACAGCAGGAATGTCTTGGTCGTTCTTGTCTTCATGGGACCGCTCCCGTTCGCGCCGGCATCCCCGGCCGCGCTCACAATCGTTTCCGCTAGCTGCACGGACTTTCGCCCGTGGCGATGCGCTTGCTCACGCCCTGGTGCAGGGTGACGGAGGTGCCGGTGGCATTGGTGGGGTCGGTCGCCGTCGCGCTGATGTCCCACTGGGTGCCCGAGCAGAACGAATTCCCGGTGCCGGTGCCTGCCGGCACCCCGGCGGCGCTCGATGCGGCGCTGCCAAAGCACGGCACGTCGTTGGGATCGGTGGCGTAGAGCTCGGTCAGCTTGATCGGGACCGAATTGAGGCACTGCGGCGGCGCGACCGTGACCTTGTAGCCGGTACGGCCACCGCCGGCGACGTCGACGACCGGCGGGTTGACGACCTCGGCGACATTGGCCGGAAACTTGGTGAAATCCTTGCTCGCCACCTGCTCGACGACCTGTTGTGCGGCGGAAATCGCTTCGTTTCGCGCCTGCTCGTTGCCCATCACCAGAAGGTTCGTCGTCGACATGCTGATGGCGGCGAGCACGAACAGCGTCACGAGGATCAGCATGATCATGCCGATCACCAGGGTGGCGCCGCGTTGCCGGAAGCGTGGATTGGAGGCCATGGCGACTAGGGAAAGATCGGCTCGAGGCGCTGGCTGACGTTGGTCACGCGCACCAAGGCCGTGTAGGCGTGGCGACGGTATGATCCACCGGGAGTGAGCGTGTTGTCGGTGCCGTCGGCGTTCTTGCCCATTGCGTAGGTCTTGGTATCGGTGAACCCCGGCGACGCATCGGCGTTGCGAGCGAGGAGGTGGATGCGCAACGACACGACCTGCGACCACTGCGTCAGGGTCGACGGCGCTGCGGTATAGCTGTCGGGGGAACCGTCCCCGGTGGTGTCGAGGCCATATTCGTATTGGACGTTCTCGATGCCTTCCACCAACGGCACCGGATTCGACATGGTGCCGCTGCCGGCGGCGGCGCCCGGAAGCAGCTCGACGCGCTTGAGCGTCGGCAACGGCGCGTCGCCGGACGCGCAGGCGCCGTTGGTGCCGGTCGCGACGCTGCAGGGCGCGATGTAATAGATATATACGTGATACTGGCGGATCGGCATCACCGTCGCGCAATCCTTGTCGGTCAGCGTGAATCCGCTCTGGGCGATCTGGAACACCGGCGCCAGGGTCGCGCAATTGGTCGTCTGCGTGTAGAAACCGTTGGCGACCGCACTGCCCGCCCCGATCGTCGCGGTGTTCGCGCGACGGACGACCACGATGTCGGTGCCGGTCACGGCATCGGGCACGCAGGTCGGCGCCGTGCCCGATGCGACGTTGTCGACGCCCTGCATCGGAATCGGCAATGCGGCCTTGATCGAGGCGTAATCCGTCGCGCAGGGATCGGGCAAGGCCGCCGGCATCGGGATGACCGCCGACGGGGCAGGCGTGCTCGGCAGCAGGGTGACGTTCTTGACCTCGCCGTAGAAGCCGGCGAGACGGATCTCCCCACTCAGGAGGCTCAGCGCATAGCGGCCGTTCTCGATCTGGCGGCTGACACGTTCGGCCTCGGAGAACGACCGGCTGCTGGACACGAAGAACACCGCGAGCCCGAACAGCAGGATGCCCGCGATGATCAGCGCGATCATCAGTTCGATCAGCGAAAAGCCACGCGATGCGCGCAGCGACTGCGGGCGCCTGTCCTGCGGCGGACGGAAGATGCGCATGGCATCGCTCATGGTGAATTGAGATCGCCGATGCGCAGCGTCGCTACCACGACCCGGCGGTAGGCATCGTTCGCCGTGCCGCCTGCCGGATAGAGGTTCTGCCCGCAGGTGAGGTTGGCCGGGGGGGCCGCCGTCGGCGCGAGGCCCTGCCACGCGACCGTGACCGTGTAGATGCCGGTTCCCGGCTGTGC
>DATIQL010000244.1:0-1571 GCA_035470905.1 Casimicrobiaceae bacterium | reverse complement strand
TACGCGGCCACGGCGAGCGCGCGCGGGCTCACGACATACTCCTTCAGGACGTTGTCCCTGGCGTCGACTTCAACCAGCGATACATCATAGGTCCAGAGATCGGCGAGGTGCTGGAGCACGCGCCTGGCGTCGGTTTCGTTGAGCTGGGCGCCCTTGACCACGACGTGGCGCAGCATCAGCCGGCGATCGCCGGCGAGATCGACGTCGACCACCTCGATGTTGGGATCGAGGTACCCGACGTCGTACTGACGCGCCAGTTCGCGGCGGATCCTGCGGTAGCCGCGCGCGTCATGGATCGCATCGACCTTGATGCCGGCGGTTTCCTGCGGATCGTCGTGCAGATGAAACATCCGCCAGCTCCGCATCAGCCGCGGGCTCAGGAACTGGCTGATGAAGCTCTCGTCGCGGTAATTGGCCCAGACGTCACGCAGCACCGCCATGACATCGCCTTTTCCCGCGATGTCCGGAAACCACTCGCGGTCCTCGTCGTCGGGATTGGAGACGATGCGTTCGATATCCTGCATCATCGCAAATCCGAGCGCGTAGGGGTTGAAATCGGAAAAGCGCGGATCGTCGAAGTCGGGCTGGAAAACCACATTGGTGTGGGACTGCAGGAACTCGAGGAAGTTGCCGTCGGACAGCCGGCCCTGCTCGTGCAGCCGGGTCATGATGCGGTAATGCACGTAGGTCGCGGTGCCCTCGTTCATGACCTTGGTCTGGCTTTGCGGATAGAAATACTGCGCGATGTGGCGCACGATCCGGAGCAATTCGCGCTGCCAAGGCTGCAGCCGCGGCGCCACCTTTTCGAGGAAATACAGGATATTTTCCTGCGGCAGCCCGAGCAGCTTGCGGCGCCGCTCGGTGCTCAGCAGTTCCGCGCTCTTCACCGGCCCGGTCGGAACGGTCCGCCACAGGTCGTTGAACATGCTCTGCTCGTGGGCGCGGCGTTCCTCGGCGCGCTTTTCCTCCACGCGCAGATCGAGGCTTTTCTTGCCGGGATAGCGATCGATCCCGTGCGACATCAGGGCGTGCGCCGCATCCAGCGTCACCTCGACCGCGAGCCGGCCGTAACGCTCCTCGCATTGCGCCACATAGGTCTTGGCGAAGTCGAGATAATCGAGGATGCCTTCGGCATCCGTCCATTGCCTGAACAGATAGTTGTTCTTGAAGAAATGATTGTGGCCGAACGCCGCGTGCGCGATCACCAGCGTCTGCATGGTCGCGGTGTTCTCCTCCATCAGATAGGAGATGCACGGCGAGGAGTTGATCACGATCTCATAGGCGAGACCCCTGAGGCCCTTGCGGTAGAACGCCTCGTGATGGGCGAAATGCTTGCCGAACGACCAGTGCTTGTAGAACAGCGGCATCCCGGCCGAGGAATACGCATCCAGCATCTGCTCGGCGGTTATGATCTCGATCTGGTTGGGATAGACGTCGAGCCCGAGTTCGGTCCGCGCGATCTCCTCGCAAGCATCGTGGATGCGCTGCAGCTTCGGGAAATCCCAGTCCGCTCCCTCGAACAGGTACTCGGCTGACGCGGTCAGGGCGCGGCTTTCTCCTGATTCCGGCGA
>DATIQL010000243.1:0-1570 GCA_035470905.1 Casimicrobiaceae bacterium | reverse complement strand
GGCGCTCGGTGGGGCACTCGTGATCGCACTGGGGCTCGGAGCGTGGTCCGCCTTCGACGTGGGGTTCGCGGCTTCCCCTCCCTCCCATCGCATCGCGCTCGGGGCCTGGCTGTCTTCGATCGTCACCAACCTGATGGGGCTGCTGGCGATCGTGTTCGCCACCCGGGTCGCCGACCGGCGGGTGGCGCAGGGTGCCGGGAGGCTCGCCACCTATGCGTCGGCACTTCTCGCCGGCTCGGCCGCGGCTGCCTTCGCGCAATTGGGGGCACACCAGTGGCTACATCTGCGCGAATGGCAGGTCAGCACGAACAGTACGGCCGGCATCGCCATGGTCATCCAGCCGCTCGTGGCGTTCAGTGAATACCTGGTCTGGGGCTCGCTCTTCATTTTCATCCACGTGAACCGGCGCAGCGCATTGCTTTCGGCCGAGCGGCTGAAGGCGGCACAGATGAGGCGGGTGGAGGCGCGGTCCCGCACCCTCGAGTGGCGGTTCCAGGCACTGCAGGCGCGTGTCGAACCGCAGTTCCTCTTCAGAAGCCTCGGCCGCGTGCGCGACCTCTACGAATCCGATCCGGCGCAGGGACATGCTGCACTCGGCAAGCTGATCGCCTACCTGCGCAGGGCACTCCCGCAGCTGCGCGAGGCGGCCTCGACGCTGCGCCAGGAGGTCGATCTCGCGATCGCGTACCTCGACGTCATCCGGGAGGGCTCGGGCGAGAATCTCGCCCTGGAGATCGAGGTTCCGGATGCGGTGGGGAGGGCACGCATGCCCACGATGGTGCTGTTGCCCCTGGTCAACCACCTGCTGCCGCAGGGGCCGGCGTCCACCGCCATTCCCGGGAAGATCCACATCGGCGCGGCCACCGGTGCCGGAAGACTGCGCCTCGAGATCACCTGGCGCGGCGAGGACGATGAGGCAGGACAGAGCGCCAACCGTGACGGCAACGACCTGCACGAGGTCGAGGAGCGGCTCGCTGCGCTCTATGGCGACGCCTGCCAGCTCACCGTCCGGACCTCGGCGGACGATGGCCTCCGGATGATCCTGGAAATCCCGCATGAACCGGCCGACGGCAGTCATCGCTGAAGACGAGCCGCCGCTGCGCCGCGAATTGTGCGAAGCGCTGGCGACGCTCTGGCCCGAGCTCGACATCTGCGCCGAAGCCGCGGATGGAACCGAGGCCCTCGACGCGCTCGACAGGTACGCGCCGGACGTCATCTTCCTCGACATCGAGATGCCCGGCACGACCGGGCTCGAAGTCGCCCGCGTCGCCAGCGGACGCAGTCACGTCGTGTTCGTCACCGCCTATGACCAGCATGCGGTGGCGGCCTTCGAGCACGGCGCGATCGACTACGTGCTGAAGCCGCTCGAGCCGGCACGCCTTGCGGCGGCCGTGGGGCGGGTTCGGGAGCGCATCCGCGGGGCCCCGGCGAATCTCGAAGGGCTGCTCCGGACCCTGGCCGGGCGAAGCGGCGGCACGCGGCGCTACCTGCGCTGGATCACCTTCGCCCAGGGCCGGACCGTGCGTCTGGTCACCGTCGACGACATCTGCTATTTCCGGGCGGACAACAA
>DATIQL010000242.1:0-2523 GCA_035470905.1 Casimicrobiaceae bacterium | reverse complement strand
CAGCCGCTCGAGCGCGAAGCCGGTGACCCCCGCGCGGGCGAGCGCCTCGATGCCCGCCGCGTCGAACGGATCGAGCATGCCGATGAGCGCGGCACCGCGCGCCAGGCGCGGCAGTTCGTCCCCCGCCGGCGCCCGCACCTTCAACACCAGCGCGGCCCCCAGCGCGTCGGCGGCGCTGCCGATCCTCGTGCCGGCCGCCTGGTAATCGGCGTCCGGGATGTTGCTCGCAATGCCGGCGCCGGCCTCGACGACGACCTCGTGCTTGCCGCTCGCGCAAAGCTTCTTGACGGTCTCCGGCGTAGCCGCGACACGCGTCTCCCCCGGTCTCGTCTCGCGAGGAATGCCGATCAGCATGTTGTTGTCCCCTGCGGTTCGACCGTCGCGGATGAAGGCGCTGCCGCTGCGACGATCGCTTGAAGGCGATATCTTCCCACAAATATCAGATCGCAGCGGCGATCGCGCGCCCGACGTCTTCCATCCGCGCCTTGCCGCCGATATCGGGCGTGCGCGGCGCCGACGGATCGGCGAGCACGCGCTCGATCGCAGCGACGATCGCGGCACCGGCCGCCGGATAGCCGAGGAAATCGAGCATCAGCGCGCCCGACCAGATCTGACCGATCGGATTGGCGATCCCCTTCCCGGCGATGTCGGGAGCGGACCCGTGGACGGGCTCGAACAGCGACGGATGCGCGCGCTCGGGGTTGATGTTCGCCGAGGGCGCGATGCCGATGGTCCCGCACACGGCCGGCCCGAGGTCCGAAAGGATGTCGCCGAACAGGTTCGAGCCGACGACAACATCGAAATACTGCGGACGCTGCACGAAATGGGCGCTCAGGATGTCGATGTGGAACTGGTCGACGCGGATGTCCGGATATTGCGCGGACATCGCCTTGAAGCGCTCGTCCCAGTAGGGCATCGTGATCGAGATGCCGTTGGACTTGGTTGCCGACGTCAGGTGGCGCGCCGGCCGCGTCTTAGCGAGCTCGAACGCGTACTTGAGGATGCGATCTACGCCCTTGCGCGTGAAGACCGATTGCTGGGTGACCATCTCCCGCTCGGTGCCCTCGAACATGCGGCCGCCAACCGACGAGTACTCGCCTTCGGTGTTCTCGCGGACGACGACGAAGTCGATGTCCCCCGGCTTGCGGTTGGCGAGCGGTGTCGCGATCCCCGGCATCAGTCGGCAGGGCCGCATGTTGACGTACTGGTCGAAACGGCGCCGGAACTGGATCAGCGAGCCCCACAGCGACACGTGGTCGGGAACGGTCGCCGGCCAGCCGACGGCTCCGTAGAAGATCGCCTCGAACCCGGAGAGCGTCTCGAACCAGTCGTCCGGCATCATGCTGCCGGTGCGAACGTAGCGATCGCAGTTCCAGTCGAACTGTGCGAACTCGAGCGCGATGCCGAATTTCGCGGCCGCCTTCTCGAGCGCCCGCAGCCCCTCGGGGACCGTCTCCTTGCCGATGCCGTCACCCGGGATGACGGCGATGCGATGCGTCGCCATGTGCTCTCCTCGCCAAAAGGGCGCCCATTATAGGTGCGCCGGGACGCCCCCGGCGGGCGCGCCCTGCCGGCAGCCGGGGGCGATTGCGCTATGATTCGCGCACTTAAGGACCCACCGTGCCCATCAAGCAGACATTTCTCGACTTCGAGCAGCCGATCGCCGAGCTGCAGCAGAAGATCGACGAGCTGCGCTACGTCCACGAGGATTCCGCCGTCGACATCTCCGACGAGATCTCGCGGCTGACCAAGAAGAGCCAGCAGCTCACCAAGGACATCTACAGCAAGCTGTCGGCGTGGCAGATCGCGCAGGTCGCGCGTCACCCGCAGCGTCCGTACACGCTGGACTACATCAACGGCATGTTCGGCGAGTTCCGCGAGCTGCACGGCGATCGCTCCTACGCCGACGACCCGGCGATCGTCGGTGGGCTGGCGCGCTTCAACGGCGCGCCGTGCATGGTCCTCGGCCAGCAGAAGGGCCGCGACACCAAGGAGAAGATCCACCGCAATTTCGGCATGCCTCGACCCGAGGGCTACCGCAAGGCGCTGCGCCTGATGAAGCTCGCCGAGAAGTTCGGCCTGCCGCTGTTCACGTTCGTCGACACCCCCGGCGCCTACCCGGGCATCGGCGCCGAGGAGCGCGGACAATCGGAGGCGATCGGCCGCAATCTCTACGAGATGGCGGGCCTGCGCGTGCCGGTGATCACCACCGTCATCGGCGAGGGTGGCTCGGGCGGCGCGCTCGCGATCGCGATCGGCGACGTCACGCTGATGCTGCAATACGCGACGTATTCGGTGATATCGCCCGAGGGTTGCGCGTCGATCCTCTGGAAATCGGCCGAGCACGCGCCCGAGGCCGCCGAGACGCTCGGGATCACCGCGGTGCGCCTGAAGCAGCTCGGCCTGATCGACAAGGTCGTCAACGAACCGCTGGGGGGCGCGCACCGCGACCCCGCGGCGATGATGGTCGCGCTGAAGAAAGCGCTCACCGAGACGCTGCGCCAACTGCAGGAGCAATCTCTC
>DATIQL010000241.1:0-1966 GCA_035470905.1 Casimicrobiaceae bacterium | reverse complement strand
CGAGGGCGACCTCACTCGCGCGCGGCTCGAGGACCTCGTCGCGCTGATGGCCGATCTCGGGCTGCCCGGCAGCGTCGTGCGGATGACCGACGAGAAGGCGCAGAAGGCGCTCTGGGACGTGCGCAAGGCGGGGCTCAACATCATGATGAGCATGCGCGGCGACGGCAAGCCGGTGTCATTCATCGAGGATTGCGCGGTGCCGCTCGAGCATCTCGCCGCCTACGTCGACCGGCTGACCGGGATCTTCGCGCGCCACGGAACGCGCGGCACCTGGTATGCGCACGCCTCGGTGGGAACGCTGCACGTCCGCCCGATCCTCGACATGCGCCGCGACGGCGCGGTGAAGATGCGCGCGATCGCCGAGGAGGCGGCCGCGATGGTCCGCGAATACAAGGGCGCGTTCTCGGGCGAGCACGGCGACGGCCTGGTGCGCAGCGAATGGGTGGCGTGGCAGTACGGGCCGCGGCTGACGCGCGCCTTCGAGGAGATCAAGGACCTCTTCGATCCCGCGGGCATGATGAATCCCGGCAAGATCGTCCGGCCGACACGGATGGACGACGCGAGGCTGTTCCGGTTTCCTCCCGGCTACCGGACGCTCGAGCTCGATACCGCCCTCGACTGGTCGGCGTGGAACGTCCAGAACGACCCGATGACCGAGACGCTGACACCGCCGGGCACCGGCGGCGATCCCGCGAAGGGATTCGCCAAGGCGGTGGAGATGTGCAACAACAACGGCCACTGCCGCAAGTTCGATGCCGGGACGATGTGCCCGAGCTATCGCGCGACCCGCGACGAGATCCACCTGACGCGCGGGCGCGCCAACACGCTGCGCGCGGCGCTCGCCGGGCGTTTCGGCGACGACCTCGCATCTGCCGAGGTCCGCGAAGCCCTCGAGCTCTGCGTGGGATGCAAGGGATGCCGCCGCGAATGCCCGACCGGCGTCGACATGGCGAAGATGAAGGTCGAGTTCCTCCATCACTGGCAGCTCCGGCACGGCCTCGCGCTGCGCGACCGTGTGATCGCGTCCCTTCCGCGCTGGGCGCCCTGGGCGTCGCGCCTCCCGTCGCTGTTCAACCTTCGCGATCGCGTGCCGGGGCTTGCGCGCCTGACCGAGCGCCTGACCGGCATCTCGCGCCAGCGCACGCTGCCGCGCTGGCGGCGCGACACGTTCTTTCGCGGCTGGCGCAAGGACCCGCAGCACGCGATGTCGCCCGAGGTCGTGCTGTTCGTCGACACCTTCACCGACCGGTTCGAGCCCGAGAACGCGCAGGCCGCGCTCGCGGTGCTGCGGGCGGCTGGTTACCGCGTCGACGTCGCGACCGCCGCGCCGGGCGATGCCGAGCCCTCGCGGCCGCTGTGCTGCGGGCGAACGTATCTCGCGCACGGCCTCGTCGACGACGCGAAGCGCGAGGCGAGGCGCGTCGTCGCGGCGCTCGCTCCGCAGGTCGCGTGCGGGGCGACGATCGTGGGCCTCGAACCCTCGTGCCTGCTGTCGTTGCGCGACGAGTTCCTGGTCATGGGCCTGCCCGGGGCCGCGCAGCGCATCGGCGAGCACTCGATGCTGGTCGAGGAATTCCTGGTGCGCGAGCACGCCGCCGGCCGGCTCGCGCTGCCGCTGGCGCCGCTGCCGCACGAGCGCGTACTGGTCCACACGCACTGCCACCAGAAAGCTTTCGACGCGGCTTCCGCAACCCACGCCGCGCTGCGGCTGATCCCGGACTTGGCGGTCGAGCCGATCGAATCGAGCTGCTGCGGCATGGCCGGCGCGTTCGGCTATGACAGCAGGCATTACGACGTGTCGATGCGCATGGCCGAGGCGTCGCTGCTGCCTGCGGTGCGCGCGGCGCCGCCCGACGCCCTGATCGTGGCCAGCGGCACGAGTTGCCGCCACCAGATCGCCGACGGGACGCGCCCAACCGGCCGCGTCGACGCCCGGCACGCGATACGCGTCATCGAGCAGGCCCTG
>DATIQL010000240.1:0-13509 GCA_035470905.1 Casimicrobiaceae bacterium | reverse complement strand
GACGGCATCGACGAGCTGTTCCTGACCAACGACCTGCTGCAGGCCGTCGTCAGGGACGACGGCCGGGCCTCGCTGGTCGAACTCGACTCCTACCGGCTGAAGCAGAATTTCGGCGACACGCTGCGTCGGCACCCGCAGGTCTACCATCGCACGATCTCCGAAGGCGCGGATCGTGACACCCCTGCCGATGGCATCGCCTCGGCCCACGACCGGATCGCCTATCGCGATCCGATCGCGCTGGCCGACCTGGATCCGGATCCGGAATCGCGCGCGCTGTTCGTGGACCGATGGGAAGCGAGCGACTCCAGGTCCACACCCATTCGCGACTACGTGATCGCGGACGCGGATTCGAAACTCCCGGTGGCGAATTTCCGCGCCGCACTCCGGGACGTCCGGGTGGACAAGCGCCTGGCGCTGCGCGACGAACGAATCGACGTCGAGTGGCGGTTTTCGGCGCCGCTGCGCGGCCGCTGGGTGAGCGAGCTCGACCTCGCGATGCCGAGCTGCGACGGCGTCGGCGGGCGGTTCGTCCATGCGGGATCGATACGCGGCGGCTTCGGCGAGACGCACACGCTGGACGAGGCGGACGAGGTCACGCTCGAGGACACCGAGCTCCGCGGGGCGATCATCCTGCACTGCGTCCCGCCCGCGAGGGTCGTCGCGCGGCCCTATCGCACGGTGTCGCAGTCGGAGCAGGGCTTCGAGAAGATCATGCAGTCGGTGACGATCACCCTCTCGTGGCCGCTGACTCGCAACCTCCGCGAGATCACCGTTTCGCTGCGCGTGGCCGCCCGTTCCGATCCCTGAGGATCCAGGCCTGCCGGCGCCGATTCGCGCCCAGTCGCGTCTTGCGCCGGTTTCGCGACCGCTTGCATTCGGCCATTATTTCCATCATAATGGAAGGATGGAAACGAAATCGGCACTGACGGCACTCACCGGCCTGGCCCAGGAAACCCGACTGGCGATCTTCCGCCTGCTGGTCGAACAGGGCCCGGAAGGCATGGCGGCAGGTGCGCTGGCCGAGCAGCTCGGCCTTGCGAACGCCACCCTTTCGTTCCACCTGAAGGAGCTCTCGCATGCCGGGTTGGTGACGGCGCGGCAGGCGGGGCGCTTCATCTACTACTCGGCGAACTTCGCGATCATGGCGGATCTGGTCGCCTATCTCACCGAAAACTGTTGCCGGGGCACGACCTGCGACATCGCCTGTGCCCCGGTATCCCGACCCAAGAGGAGAGTCTCATGAAGCGCTTCCATGTTCACGTCGCCGTCGCCAATCTGGATGAGAGCGTCCGGTTCTACTCGAAGGTGTTCGGTGCCGAGCCTTCGGTGCGCAAGTCCGACTACGCCAAGTGGATGGTCGAGGATCCGCGCCTCAATTTCGCGATCTCCTCGCGCGGGGCGCAGCCCGGGGTCAATCACCTGGGACTGCAGGTCGATTCGGCCGAGGAACTCGAGGGCTTGCGCGACCAGCTCGCGGCGGCCGATGCCGGCCTGGTCGATGAACCCGGCGCCCAATGCTGCTACGCGAAGTCGGACAAGTACTGGATCACCGATCCGCAGGGCATTGCCTGGGAGACCTATCACAGCCTGGGCGCGATTCCGATGTTCGGCGCCGACGCGCAAACCAGCGATCCGCAGGAGGCTGCAACCGCGTGCTGCGCGCCCGCACCCGCGGCGGCAAGCGCCAGGATCCCGGTGAAGGCACGGGGCGGATGCTGCGCATGAGTGCGGCGCGCGAAGCGGAAGCCCGCAGGGCCTGCCGCCGCGCGATTGCGCGAGGCCGACCGCTGGGCGTGCGCCGCTCGCGCGTCGCCGTGGAGGCCGAGGCATGACCGATCGGCGCTGCAACGTCCTGTTCCTGTGCACCGGAAACTCGGCGCGCAGCATCATCGCCGAGAGCCTGCTCAATGCGATGGGCGGCGAGCGGTTCCGCGGCTACAGCGCGGGCAGCCACCCGGGCGGCCAGGTGAATCCGCTGGTGCTCGACTACCTGGGCGCGATGAAGGTCGGCGCTGAAGGCGCACGAAGCAAATCCTGGGACGAATTCGCGAAGCCGGACGCGCCGAGGATGGACCTGGTGATCACCGTCTGCGACCAGGCCGCCGGCGAAGCCTGTCCGCTGTGGCCGGGAATGCCGGCCAAGGCGCACTGGAGCGCCCCCGACCCGGCGGCGTTCATGGACGACCCCGCAAAAGCCCGCGAGGTCGTCCGCGGGGTGTTCCAGCTGATGCAGCGGCGCATCTCGCTGCTGCTCGCCTTGCCGATCGAGCGCCTGGACCGGATGTCCCTGCAGGCGCAAACGCGGGCGATCGCCGAGCGGACCTGAGCGTCGCGCCGGATTGCAGGCAACGAGTCCGCCGCGCTCGCCACCCATCTCCCCTCGCGGCAACCATTCAGCGCATCCGTGTCCGTCCAATGTGAAGTCACCGCCAAGGCCGCTGCGGGTGCGCCGATGAGCGTCTTCGAGCGCTACCTCACGCTGTGGGTGTTCCTCTGCATCGTCGCCGGCATCGCCCTGGGCCGGATCTTCCCGCACGCCTTCCAGGCAATCGGCCGCATGCAGATCGCGCAGGTCAACCTGCCGGTCGGCGTGCTGATCTGGGCGATGATCATCCCGATGCTGATGAAGGTCGATTTCGGCGCGCTGCACGAAGTGAAGCAGCACGGCCGCGGCATCGGCGTGACGCTGTTCGTCAACTGGCTGGTCAAGCCGTTCTCGATGGCGCTGCTCGGCTGGCTGTTCATCCGCCACCTGTTCGCGCCCCTGCTGCCTGCGGAGCAGATCGACAGCTACGTCGCGGGCCTGATCCTGCTCGCGGCCGCCCCCTGCACGGTGATGGTGTTCGTGTGGAGCCGCCTCACCGATGGCGATCCGCTGTTCACCCTTTCGCAGGTGGCGCTGAACGACACGATCATGGTGTTCGCCTTCGCGCCGATCGTCGGCCTGCTGCTGGGCATCTCGAGCATCTCGGTGCCTTGGGCCACCCTGCTCACCTCGGTCGTCCTCTATATCGTTATCCCGGTGCTGATCGCCCAATTCCTTCGGCGCGCCCTGATGCTGAAGGGACAGCCGGCGTTCGAACGCGCGATGGCGAGCATCGGACCCTGGTCGATCACGGCGCTGCTCGCCACCCTGGTGCTGCTGTTCGCGTTCCAGGGCCAGGCGATCCTGCGCCAGCCGCTGGTGATCGCCCTGCTGGCCGTTCCGATCCTGATCCAGGTGCTCTTCAACGCGACGCTCGCCTACTGGCTCAATCGCAGGGTCGGCGAGCGGCATGCGATCGCCTGCCCGTCGGCGCTCATCGGCGCCAGCAATTTCTTCGAGCTCGCCGTCGCGGCCGCGATCAGCCTGTTCGGCTTCGAGTCGGGGGCGGCGCTCGCGACCGTGGTCGGCGTGCTGATCGAAGTCCCGGTGATGCTGCTGGTGGTGCGGGTCGTCAACGCGAGCAAGGTCTGGTACGAAGCGGCCGATCGCGTCCGTGCAGTGCCCCGCGGGTAAGCACGGCTCGGGCGTCACCGCCAAGCGATCGATCCGAAGGGCGCGCAATGGATCGCGGGTTGCGCTGGATCAATGCGCGAACGCCCTTCCCGACGCAGACTTCAGGTTCAATGCGCGCCCCGTGGCGGTATGGGGCGGCGCGCCGCGGCCGCTTCGGCGCGAATTCGCGGCGCACCCGGGGCCGCTCGTCATTCTCGAGGTAACGACCCATGAGCAAGATCGACGTCGTGCTGTGCAGCCCGGTGCGCACGGCAATCGGCACCTACGGTGGCACGTTGAAGGACACGACCGCGCCGACCTTGGGAGCCGCGGCCATCCGCGAGTCCCTCAAGCGTGCCGGACTCGCCGGCGACAAGGTCCAGTCTGTCACCATGGGCAACGTAATCCAGGCCGGCGTGCGGATGAATCCTGCCCGCCAGGCGGGAATCGGCGCAGGGCTGCCGGTGGAGGTGCCGGCGCTGACCGTCAATCGCGTCTGCGGGTCCGGCGCTCAGGCGAT
Source organism: Casimicrobiaceae bacterium (assembly GCA_035470905.1). Classification (GTDB taxonomy): domain Bacteria; phylum Pseudomonadota; class Gammaproteobacteria; order Burkholderiales; family Casimicrobiaceae; genus VBCG01. Next base: position 9,511 of record DATIQL010000240.1, on the reverse strand, counting down.
TGCCAGCGCCGCACTGGAGATATGGTCCGGGCTGACGCAGTGCGCGGTCGCCGGAGGGATGGAGAACATGGATCGTGCGCCCTATCTGCTTCCGCAGGGTCGCTGGGGCGCGCGCATGGGCGATGTGGCGCTGCTGGACAGCATGCTGCTCGACGGCCTGAACGACGCCTTCAGCGGACAGCATTCGGGATGGCACACCGAGGACCTGGCGCAGAAGAGCGGCATCTCGCGCGCCGACCAGGATCGCTTCGCGCTGCGCTCGCAGCAGCGCTTTTCCCAGGCCCAGGCCGCCGGGCGTTTCGATGGCGAGATCGTGCCGCTCGAGGTGCCGGGTCGCAAGGGACCCACCGTTTTCGCCAGGGACGAGCACAATCGCCCCGACACGACCATCGAGTCGCTGACCAGGCTGAAGCCGGCGTTCCGCAAGGACGGGTCGATTACCGCCGGCAATTCACCGGGCCTGAACAGCGCCGGTGCCGCGGTGATCGTCGCCGAGCGCAGCTGGGCCGAGGGCAACGGGCTTGCACCGATGGCGCGCCTCGCGAGCTACGCGGTGGCCGGTGTCGAACCGGGTTTCTTCGGGCTCGGCCCCGTTCCCGCCGTGCGCCAGGCGCTCGCGCGCGCTGGCTGGTCGGCCTCCGACGTCCAGCGTGTCGAGATCAACGAGGCGTTCGCCGCGATTTCGCTGGCATGCCTTCGCGAGCTCGGATTCTCCGAGGAGATCGTCAACGTCGAGGGCGGCGCGATCGCGCATGGCCACCCGATCGGCGCAAGCGGTGCCGTGCTGACCACCCGCATCCTTCACTCGATGCAGCGCGATGGGTTGAAGCGGGGCGTCGTGACGCTGTGCATCGGGGGTGGGCAAGGCATCGCGCTGGCGCTCGAGATGCTCTAGCGCCCTGGCGCGCGCCGGGGGCGGCCGGGCGTTCTCGCTCAGGACGATGGCAGCGTGTGGACCATCTGCTTGAACTGCGGCCACTCCAGCGCGGGCCAGATCTCCGAATGCGCATGGCCATAACTTCGTATCAGGGCCGACACGCGCATCGCCGCTTCGATGTCGGGTGCCCTGAAGACGTCGACGTAGTCCCAGGGTCCCAGCACGGCGTAATCCGCGATCCATTTCACCTCGGGACAGGCAGCGCGGATCTGCTCCACCGCATGGCGCTCGAGGGTCTCGAACGACTTCGGCTGGTGCAGCGATTCGACGGACACCCGCGTCAGCATGATGTAGATGGGCATGGCGCCTCCTTGGGCCGGATCTGCCGCAATGTGCACTGCGGGACGGTGCAACGTCGAGCGCGGGCCTCCCGCACCCGCTCGCGCTCGATTGCGTGGGCAGGGTCCACGCTAGGTCTTCGGCGCATCGCGCAGCTCGCGGCGCAGAACCTTCCCGATGGGTGACTTCGGCAGGGTGCTGCGGAACTCCACGCGGTGCGGCATCTTGTAGCTGGTGAGCTGGGTCCTGCAGTGCTCGAGCACGGCTTGCTCGGTGAGGTTCGGATCCCGCTTCACGACCACCACTTTCACCGCCTCTCCGGTCTTGGGGTGAGGCACGCCCACGACGCCGCATTCCAGGACCCCCGGGTGAGCTGCCACGACGCTTTCGACCTCGTTCGGATAGACCTTGAATCCGGAAACCACGATGATGTCCTTCTTGCGATCCGTGATCGTGACGTAGCCGTCGGCATCGATATGGCCGACGTCGCCCGTCTTCAACCAGCCGTCCTGCATCACCTGCGCTGTCTCGTCCGGATTGTTCCAATACCCCTTCATCAACTGCGGCCCCCGCACGCAGAGCTCGCCGGTGTGCGCTTCGAGATCGCCTCCGCGGGTCCATGGCGGCAACTCGTTGAAACTGTCGTCACGAATGGAAACGTCGGTGGATGGGAACGGCATGCCGATCGCGCCTCTCCACGGGGCACCCAGCGGATTGGCACAGACGCCCGGCGAGGTCTCGGTCAGGCCGTAAGCCTCGGTGATGGCGTGACCGGTCACCTGCTTCCATCGCTCCGCTACCGGCTTCTGTATGGCCGCACCACCCCCGACGACCACTTTCACCGCGGAAAAGTCGAGCTGGCCGAATCCGCGCGCGTTCAGGAGACCGTTGAACAGCGTATTGACGCCGGTCATGACGCTCCACTTCCACTTGCGCAGTCCCTTGATGAAGTCGCGCATGTCGCGCGGGTTGGTGATCAGCACCGTCAGGCTGCCCCATCTCATGAACGACAGCGTCGAGGTGAGGGAGAAGATGTGGTAAAGCGGCAACGGCGCGATGACGATTTCAGTGCCTTCCACGAAAGCACCGGAGACCCACACGCCGGTCTGCTCGATGTTGGCGAGAATGTTCCGGTGCGTCAGCATCGCACCTTTCGCCACCCCCGTGGTCCCGCCGGTGTACTGCAGGAATGCGATGTCACCGGGCCCGATGTCGACAGGGTTGAACGGCGAGCTCGCGCCCCGTCTGAGCGCCGTGCGCAGCTTGGTGGCACGGTCGATGCGCCACGCCGGAACCATCTTCTTCACCCGCTTGACGATGAAGTTGACGATCCAGCGCTTCCGGGGCGGAAGCAGGTCCCCGACCTGGGTGGCGATCACATGCTCGACCGGCGTATTCGGCAGGACCTGCTGCAGGGTGCGCGCGAAGTTCTCGACGATGACGATGGCTTTGGCGCCCGAGTCGTTCAGCTGATGTTCGAGCTCGCGCGGCGTGTACAGGGGATTGACGTTGACCACCGTCATCCCCGCGCGCAGGATGCCGAACAGCGCTACCGGGTATTGCAGCAGGTTCGGCGACATGATGGCGACGCGCTCGCCCTTTTCCATGCCCGGCAACCCCTGCAGGAAAGCAGCGAAATCGCGCGACAGCCGGTCGAGGGCAGTGAAGCTCAGCGTGTGGCCAAGATTGTGAAACGCCGGTCGATCGGGAAACCTAGCGACCGTCTTGGCGAGCAGATCCGGGATGGAGCTGAACCGGTCGGGATCGATTTCCGCCGGTATTCCGGGCGGATAGTTCTTCAGCCAGATCCTGTCGACCATGATTCCGCCTTCCACCCGTTCCTCCTGGCGGTAGCGATCGTCCGCCGAGCGACCCTCGGGTCGCCCTGGACCGGATGATCGAAGCCTGTCGGTACTCGTCGTCCGCTCACGCCCGCCTGGCTGCCGCCCGCGGACGCTTTCGTGGCGTATTCGCTGCGGTGACGCGCGGACGCTTTGGCGGCGCACCGTCGACGGCCGCGCGCGCACGCATGCGCAGCGCGTTGTTGATGGCCTTCAGCGCCCTGCCGACCGAACGCTCGACCTCTCCCGCCGCCACGCGCGCGGTCTCCGCAGCGATTCTTGCCTCGCTCATCGCAGACCTGAGCACCTCTTCCGCAGCTCGGGCAATGGCGTCCGCCGCAACGCTCGTCTGCTTCGCCCCCGATCTGGCAACGTTCCGCACCGCCTTTTGCGTCGCTCGCGCGGCCATTGCCGGCTGACTCTTGCCGGACCTGACGGCCGCCCTCACGGCGATCCATGCCCCCTCGGTGGCGGCTTCAGCGGGGCTCAGCGGGGCCGGCGGCGCTTTCGCTGCGCCCCCGCGCGGAGCCCGCCGGACTTCCTTGCTGGGCGATTTGCCGCGGCGACCTCGTTTGGAAGTCTTGGTAGCGACCATGTCCTGCCTCCATCGATCCGACGACGCCACAGCGGCGACATCCCGCCTTTCATTCTCGACCGGTTGCGTGAATCCGATTTGACGCGCGTCAAGTCCCCTGCGAAGCAGCGGGCGATAGTGCTGACGAGCCGTCGCCGGTTTCGCACCCGGGAGGCCACCGTCGCGGTGCCGCGTCATTGGTGTCAAACTAGCACCCCGTGGAACCACTGAGGATGCTCATGCCGAATATCGGCGCACTCTTGAAGCAGGAGATCGCGCGGTTGTCCCGCCGCGAGACTCGCGCCCAGGTCCATACGACCAAGAAGGCTTCCGCGCAGCATCGGCGAGACATCGCCGCGTTGAAGCGCGAAGTGGAGACCCTGAAGCGTCAGGTTGCGCTGCTTCAGCGGCAGACGCTCAAGGCGTCGCCCGTCGCAGCCGCCGAGACGGGCACACGCAAGCTGCGGTTCGTCGCCAAGGGCCTCAGATCGCAGCGGAAGCGTCTGGGAATTTCTGCCGAGGACTACGGCCGGCTGGTGGGCGTCAGTGCCCAGTCGATCTACAACTGGGAACGGGGCCACGTCACGCCCCGCGCTGAACAGGTCACGGCGCTGGCTTCGCTTCGTGGCGTGACCAAGCAGATGGCCGGGGCCCGCCTGGCACAACTGGGCAGGAAGACCGCCCGGAAGTCACGCAAGCAGTGATCGACGTGCGGCCCGATTCCCCGGCAACGTCACTTGTTCGCCTGAACGTGAGGTGAAGAATGGTGATGGGCAATACGCCATTCCCCGTTACGCCGGGTGACAAGCATGGTGAAGCGCGAGGGCGCCGGTACAGGCTGCCCGTCCTTCATTCGCGTGAACTCGTAGAATCCGGTGACGACAACGGCATTGTCATCGAGCACCATGCTGTGCCTTTCCTGGATCACGTTCCTGTTGCCGCTCCCCTTCAATTTCAGCGCCGTGAAATATGAGCGGATCGCGTCGGTACCCACGGAAATGACCGGACTGACGGTCCCGAGCAGTATCGCGTCCGGCCAATAGCTGTTCACCACAGCGTCCACGTCGTTGGCGGTATATGCCGCCGACCAGCGGTCGATCGCCGCATTGGCATCCTGCAGTGGGTCGGCGATCGCTGCAGCGGACGCTGCCAGCATCAGTGCCACAAGCACGACCCGGGCAAGCTGCGCCATGCGCAAGACCAGGAAAGCACCCATGATGTTCCCCCTTTCTTGTTGGCTGCTGCAACCGCGAATCTGCGACGCCTCGGGGTCGGATGTCAAGGGTTGACCACGGTCGAGCCGCCGAGCCGCATCCGGCGCGTCATTTCGCTTCCGTCTTCGCCCTCCACTCGCGCGCACGCTGCTTCGCCTCGTCGAGCTGGTCGCCCGTCATTCTTGCACTGACATCCTGCATCGCATGGGCGACGTCCATGCGCGCCCCGCCCGCAGGCAAGCCGCGAAACGCGATCTGGAGCCACTTGAAGGCCTCGACGCTGTCCTTCGGGACGCCGTTGCCGGCTGCGTAGAGAAGCCCGAGGTTCAGTTGCGCGAATGCCATGCCCTGGTCGGCTGCGCGGCGAAACCATTTGGCTGCATCGGCATCGCTCTTGTCGACGCCTGTTCCCGAGGCAAAGCTTGCACCGACGTTGTACTGCGCGGCGACGTTGCCCTGGTCCGCGGCGCGCTGGAACCACATGAATGCCGTCGCGTCGTTCTGGGTGACTCCCTTGCCTTCTGCAAACAGGGTGCCCAGATAATATTGCGCGGTGGCATCACCGTTTTCCGCAAGCGGCTGCCACAACGCCGCCGCCTTCGCATACTCCTTCTGGTGATACGCGGCGCTGCCGTCCTCTAGGGCGCCCGCCGCGACAGGTCCGTTGAGGGCGGCTGCGATGGCGCACGCAGCCACAAGGTTGCGAATCATGGCCTTCATCATGGGTTCTCCATTTCACCGGGTCGTCGATCCGCACGACTTCACCGGCTGTGTCAGATCGGCGGGACGAGCCCGCTCTTGCCCACCGAAATCCGGTCGGATGTCAGCATGCAGTCTACATACCGGCGGCCCGGCGCTTTCGCCGCACGGGTATGGCGCCTGCGCGCCATTCATCCCTGCCACACGCCATACCCCTCCTCGCGCAAGGCGATCCCGAGCTCGACCTCCATCTCCTGCGCCCCGCCGTAGGGCATCGGGTTGTACACCTCGTACAACGACGGCAACAGCCGCAGCCCGTAGCGCTTGACGAACCGGTTGGCCTTGATGCCGGCCTTGTGCTTGTCGAAGCGCTCATCCGGCGTGAGTCCGGTCATCCCGACATAGACGCACGGCATGCCCGGCCGGTAATCGGGGTTCGCCCGCAGGAATCGGGGCTCGGACAGCACGTCGCGCGAAAGCTCGACGACATAGACGCTGTGGTGATGGGCGCGCATGGACCTTGGCACCCGGTCATTCTGCATCAGCCTTGCGGTCGGCGCGGGCCGCCAGCCCGATCACCGACGCCGGCATCTGATCGCGGGGCAATCGCCCGACGCGGCCGGCAGCGCGCGTGCGGTGCTCTGAAAGCCCCCGATCAACCGGGCCGGCGAAGCACGCGCACGTGCATCGGACGGGTGAAACGCGCGCCTTCGGGACCGACGTACGGCTGGAAGACCGCTCGCACCGAGGCGAGCTTCGCGTCGTCGATGCGGTGGTCGGCGTAGGTCGGCCGCATCATGCGCTGCTCGAAATCGGCGAAGTCCGTGAATTGCACGGGCATCTCGAAGCGCCGCTCGGCCGTCTGCTCCCAGGCGCCCGAGCGCAGCGCGGCGTCCAGCGCGGCCTGCGCTGCCGCGCGCACCACCCCTTCGTCGTTGTACAGGCGGACAATCTCGTTGAGCGCACCGTCGTAGACCGGCTCGGACACGTACAGGTGCCCGCCCGGCCGCAGCACCCGTGCGACTTCGCCGAGGGCCTGCCCCATCGAGGCCCGTGGCACATGGTGCAGCGACTTCAGCATCAGCGCCAGATCGAAGCTCGCCTCCGGGAAAGGAATGGCCTCGGCCCCGCCGGCGACGAAGCGCAGCCCCGCCTGCGGCGCAGCGATGTTCTTGGCGTGCTGCCGCGCGTCGACCTCCAGTCCCGTCACGCGGCTGTCGGGATGGCGCTCCAGCAGCGTGCGCGCCAGCCTGGCGGCGCCGCAGCCGAGCTCGATGATGTCCTGCCCGGCGAGCGGCACCAGACTGTTCAGCACGTCGAGTTCGTCGTCGATCAGGGGCGCGCGCATCGTTGCCGTGACTATGCCCGATTGATCTTGGTCAGCGGGAAGACGTGCGCGCGCCGCTACTGGCGCCCTGGCTGAATGCGGCCTGCTTGCCGACTTCGAGCGCCCGCTTGGCATCGAGCAGGCCGTAGAGCTGGATGATCTTGGCCACCAGTCCGGTCCAGCCGGTCTGGTGGCTGGCACCCAGCCCCGCGCCGTTGTCGCCGTGGAAGTACTCGTAGAACAGGATATGGTCGCGCCAGCGGGGATCGGTCTGGAACTTCTCGGTGCCGCCGTAGACGGGTCGCCGCCCCTGCTCGTCGCGGGTGAAGATCCGGGTGAGCCGGTCGGCGATCTCCTTTCTCACCTCGAAGAGGTTCATCATCTTCCCCGAGCCGGTCGGGCATTCGATCTTGAAGTTGTCGCCGTAGTACAGGTAGAAATTCTGCAGCGCCCGGATGATGAGCACGTTCACCGGCATCCAGACCGGGCCCCGCCAGTTGGAGTTGCCGCCGAACATGCCGGTGTTCGACTCGGCCGGCAGGTAGTTCACCCGGTAATCCTGGCCTTGCACGTTGAAGATGTAGGGATGCCGGTCGTGGAACCTGGAAAGCGAGCGAATGCCGTAGGGGCTCAGGAACTCGTTTTCGTCGAGCATCGTGGTCAGGATCCGGCGCAGCCGCTCCGGGTTGACCAGGGCGATGAGGCCCCGCTCGGCCACGCCCCAATGCCCGGGGCCCATCGGGTGCATGGTCTGGCGGAGTTCGGGCATCCGGCTCAGGCGTTTCGTCATCGCGGCCATTGCGCGCGGAACGCGCTCCCGCTGCCATGCTTCAGTGACCGTCGTGGCGCAGAGGGGGAGAAGCCCCACCATCGACCGTACCTTGAGCCTGGTGGCGCTGCCGTCGGGGAGCTGCAGCAGGTCGTAGTAGAAGCCGTCCTCCTCGTCCCACATTCCGTCCGATCCGGGCCGGTTCATCGCGGCGGCGATGTAGTAGAAATGCTCGACGAACTTGAAGACCATGTCCTCGTAGATGGGATCGTGGGCGGCAAGCTCGACCGCGAGCTCCAGCATGTTCTGGCTGAAAAGCGCCATCCACGCCGTGCCGTCCGCCTGCTCGAGGTGGCCCCCCGTAGGCAGCGGGGCGCTGCGGTCGAATACGCCGATGTTGTCGAGACCCAGGAAGCCCCCTTCGAAGACGTTCTTGCCGAAGCGGTCCTTGCGGTTGACCCACCAGGTGAAGTTCAGGAGCAGCTTGTTGAACGTCGCCCTGAGGAAATCGACGTCGGTCTCGCCGCGCAGGGCCTGCTCGGTGCGGTGCAGGAAGAGCGTCGCGAAAGCGTGGACCGGCGGGTTCACGTCGCTGAAGTTCCACTCGTACGCCGGCATCTGGCCGCTGGGGTGCAGGTACACGCCGCGGAGCATCAGTTTCATCTGATCCTTGGCGAAATCCGGGTCCACGATGGACAACGGGAGCGTGTGGAAGGCGAGATCCCACGCCGCGTACCACGGGTACTCCCACTTGTCGGGCATCGAGATGACGTCCTCGTTCAGCATGTGGAACCACTCCGAGTTCCGCGCGCTTCGATATCCTGAATGGAGGGGGTTCGAGTTGTGCTCGTCCAGCCAGTTGTCACCGTCGAAGAAGAAGAACTGCTTGCTCCAGAGCATGCCGGCGAGGGCCTGGCGCATCACGTTGGCCGCATCCTTGCCCACGGATGGCGGCGTGACCGACCGGTAGAATTCGTCGGCTTCACGAAGCCTATCGTCGAAGACCTTGTCGAAGTTCCTGCCGAAGGGGTCGCCCTCGTGCTCCGGAGACCTGCTGGAGAGCCGGAGGCGAATTACCTTGCCCTGACCGGCGCCAACATTGGCCCGGTAGTGCGCCGCTACCTTGGTGCCCTGCTTGCCTGGGTTCACCGCCGCCTGGCGGCCTTGCACCACGCAGTCGTTGATGCCGTCCTTGACGTGGGGGCTCTCGTTCTTCTGCCCGGGGAACAGCAGCTCGTGATTGGTTTCGTTCTCGGTGAAGAGGAGCGGCACGTCGCCTTCGCAGCTGAGGACGAATTCACCCAGCAGCGGATGAACTGCCGCGACCGCGCGCGCGCCTGCCGGCGCCTCGGTCTGCCTGATGCCCGGTTTCCTGGAAGCCCGGTTGGATTCGGCAATCCACGATGACCAGTCGTTGCGGAACCACAGTGTCGGCAGCAGGTGCAGCTCGGCCGCATCCGGTCCCCGGTTGAGCGCCGTGATCCGCACGAGGATGTCTTCGGCGTCGCCCTTCGCGTACTCCACGAACACGTCGAAATAGCGGTTGTCATTGAAGACGCCGGTGTCGAGGAGCTCGTACTCCATGTCGTCGCGGGTGCGCCGACCGTTGGTCTCCAGCAGGTCGGCATAGGGATACGCCGCCTGCGGGTACTTGTAGAGATACTTCATGTACGAGTGGGTCGGCGTGCTGTCGAGGTAGAAGTAGTACTCCTTCACGTCCTCGCCGTGGTTGCCTTCGCTGTTCGTGAGGCCGAACAGCCGCTCCTTGAGGATCGGGTCCTTGCCGTTCCAGAGCGCCAGGCTGAAGCAGAGGTGCTGCTTGTCGTCGGAAATGCCGGCAATGCCGTCTTCGCCCCAGCGGTAGGCGCGCG
>DATIQL010000239.1:0-13529 GCA_035470905.1 Casimicrobiaceae bacterium | reverse complement strand
TGTCGGCGGGGCAGAAGATCATGGTGCGCATGGGCCACGACAACGAACTGCGCGTCAAGGCCAAGCTGCGTGCAATCCGGCAGGCGCTGGTCGGGAATCCGCCGCCGCGCTGAGAGCGGCGCCCCTCACCCCAGCCCTCTCCCGCAAGCGGGAGAGGGAGCGCGCCCCTCACCCCAACCCTCTCCCGCACGCGGGAGAGGGAGAGGGAGTGGAAAACCGGGGCGATCCAGGCCGGCTTTCGCCGAGTCTCCGCGGCTATTCGAAGCCACCCGCGCGGCGCAGCGCGCGGTTCGCTTCGCCGGTCAGCAGCGACGCGAAGCGCCGTGCCAGCGCGACGTCGCCGGTGCCGCGCGAGACTGCTGCCGAATACGTGGTCGTGAGGGCGACCTCGGCGGGCAGCGTCGCGACCAGCGTGACTCCGGGCGTGTAGAGAATCTCGGTGACCTGGGTGCAACCGACGGCCCCGGAGCGCCCGACCGGCTCGGCCTTCGCCATCGCGGCCATCGCGGTTGCGCCATTGGCGTAGGGCCTGAGCTTCGCCGCCACCCGCTCGTGGATGCCGAGCTTCTTCAGCACGCCGACGAAATGGATGCCCGCCGTCGATCGCTCGATGTCGGGGCAGTAGAGGGCGGACGCGTGCGACAGGAACTCGCGCAATCCGTCGACGCCCGCGACCGAAGGCGCGGGCTCGCCGGACGGAACCGCGAGGCCGGTCGGCACGCCGCCCAGGGGAGCGACCGAAGCCGGCTCGATCCTGCCCTGCGCACCCAGCGCGTCGAGCATCGCCGCAGGCAGGATCACGACGTCGCAGGGAGCACCGCCGAGAAACCGGTCCCGGATCGTGCCCGCCGCATCGAAGGTCGGGGCGAGCGTCGCACCCGTCTCGCGTTCGAACGATGCGGCGAGCGCCTGCACGACCCCCTTGGCGGCTCCTGCTGACAGCAGTTGCAGCGTGTAGGAAGCCGCCTCGCTCACCGATCGGCCCGTGCGCCGGAGATCTTGACGACGTGCGCCCACTTGACGACGTCGCCTTCGAGATACTTGTGGAACTCCTCGGGGGTCATCGACAGCGGCGTCGCGCCCTGCTTGGCCCAATCGGCCTTGACGTCGGCCTGCGATTCGATCTCCGTGATCGCCTTGTTCAGCTTGTCGACGACGTCACTGGGCGTGCCTTTGGGCGCCATGATGCCCAGCCAGATCGTCGCTTCGTACCCGGGGACGCCTGCCTCGGACACGGTCGGCACGTCGGGCATCACCGCCGAGCGCTGCTTGCCGGTCGTCGCGAGCGCGCGCACCCGGCCCGCCTTCACCTGCTCGTTCATCACCGTGACGGCGTCGAACATCATCTCGACCTGCCCGCCGATCACGCCGGTGCGCGCACCCGAGCTCCCCTTGTACGGGACGTGGACGATGTTGACGTGGGCCATCGAATTGAAGAGCTCGCCCGCCATGTGGTACGGGGTGCCCGGGCCGGACGACGCGAAGTTGAGCTTGCCGGGTTCCTTCTTGGCCAGCGCGATCAGGTCGCCGAGGGTCTTCACCGGCACCTTGGGATTCACGACCAGCACGAGGTCCGAATAGTTGACCGGCGCGACCGGCACGAAATCGCGCATCAGCTTGAACGGCTTGTTCGGCATCAGCGATTCGTTGACCGTGTGGGTATTCGACATCATCAGCAGCGTGTAGCCATCCGGCGCGCTCTGGTGGACGATCTCGGTTCCGACGACGGAGCCGCCGCCGGGCCGGTCCTCGACGACGAACGGCTGTCCCAGCGCCTTCTCGAGGCGCTGGCCGAGGTAGCGTGCGTAGACGTCGGCCGGCCCGCCTGCCGCAAACGGCACGACGATCTTGACCGGATGCGACGGCCAGGTTTCCGCCATCGCCGGCAGCGCGAACGCCACGACCGCGGTACAAAGTAAAATTTTCAGAATGCGCATGATCGACTCCGTGTCGGTAGGGGGCTCGCCAGGCCGCGATGCTAGGCTGCCGAGCCCGTTATCGTCAACGAGAAACATGATGCTGCAGGCGTTCCCGGCATGCCTGCCCGAGCCGCCGGCGTTCGCATCGTCGACGGACAGGGCCGGGCGCGTGCGCATTCCGCGCAAGGTTGGCGCAGGATCCCGACATCCATTAGGCTAGGCGCAGACAACGACTTGCAAGGGAAATCGACAATGACCCCAGAACCCGGCACCCACGGATCCGAAGCGACGATGGACGCCGCCTCGCTGTATCGCGAGGAGATCTATACCGACCGTAAGATCGGCACGTTGCGCGTGCTGACCCCGGTCAAGAGCGACGGCAGTCCCGACACGGCGCGCTCGCCGCTGTTCCAGGGCGAAGCCCAGCTGATGACCAACATGGGCCCGCTGCCGATCAGCTTCGACATCGCCGCCCGCACGCTGGCCGAGGCGGTCGACGGTTACGCCGAAGCGACGAAGGCCGGCATCGAGCGCGCGATGCGCGAATTGCAGGAAATGCGCCGCCAGGCGTCGTCGTCGATCGTGCTGCCGCCGGCGGGCGCATCGCTGCCGCCCGGAGGGCCGCTGGGCGGAGGAGGCAAGATCCAGCTGCCCTAGCGCTGCGCAATCCCCGGCGCCGGCAGGCGCCACGCAGGGTCGCGAGTGAATCGAACGGCGAGGAAATCGACGAAGGCGCGCACCTTGGCCGACAGATGCCTGCGGCTCGGGTAAGCGGCATGGATGCCGATCGACGGCGCCGCGTAATCGGGCAGCAGCCGGACGAGGCGCCCTGCGCGCACGTCGGCCGCGACGATGAAATCGGGTTCGAGGATGATGCCGACGCCGGCTGCCGCCAGGGCGGCGAGCATCGCGCCGTTGTTCGCATGCGCCGGGCCCGACACCCTGACCTCGTGCGCGACGCCGGTCGCGGCGGTGAAGCGCCAGTGGTTGCCGATCGACGAATACTCGTAGGTGAGGCAGGCGTGCGCGGCGAGGTCCGCGGGCGTGCGCAGCGGCTCGCTGCGCTCGACATACGACGGCGACGCGCAGCACACCAGTTGCGAAACCCCGACCCTGCGCCCGATCAGCGCCTGGCTGCCGATCTCCCCGATGCGGACCGCGAGATCGAGTCCCTCGTCGACCAGGTCGACGGCGCGATCGGAAAGCTGGACGTCGAAGCGCAGTTGCGGATGGCGCTCGCGGAACTCGGCGATCGCCGATGCGAGATAGCCGCTGCCGAAGCCGATCGGTGCCGTGAGCCGCAGCGTGCCCCGGGGCACGACCGCGGTCGACGAGACGGCCTCGTCGGCTTCCTCGAGGTCGGCGAGCAGCTGGACGCAGCGCTCGTAGTACACGCTCCCGCTTTCGGTCAGCGACAGCCTGCGCGTCGTGCGATTGAGCAGCCGCGCGCCCAGATGCGCCTCCAGATCGGCGACCTGTCGCGAGATCGCCGACACCGATACGCCGATACGCTCCGCCGCCCGGGCGAAGCTCCCGGACTCGACGACCTTGGCAAATGCGGCGATTACCTGGAATCGATCCAATGATTATTGCGTATTAGGCAATTATGTATTACTCAATACACCGTTTATCCACTTGCAGTCAATGACTATCATTGCACTATCGCGTCGCCGAGACGCAACCACGACGGGGCCCCTCATGTCATCCAACAGTCGTATCGATGCCGCGGCAATCCTGCTGCGCATGGCCCTGGGGATCATGTTCATTGCGCATGCAATGCAGAAGTACTTCATCTTCACGCTCCCGGGAACCGCGAAATTCTTCGAATCCCTGGGCCTGCCCGGGCCGCTCGCCTACGTGATCTTCGTCCTCGAACTGGTCGGCGGCGCCATGCTGGTCATGGGCATCAAGACCCGCTGGGTCGCGGCCGTCCTGGCCGTGGAACTGATCGGCGCAACCTGGCCTCACCTCGCGAATGGCTGGATGTTCACGGCCAACGGCGGCGGATGGGAATACCCGGCGTTCCTCGCCGTGACGGCGATCGCCTCGGCGCTGCTGGGCAACGGCTCGCGCGACGACATCGGCGCCGCGCGGTCGTAGCATCCGCGTCGACGAGTCAACGACCCGACCACGACGATGAAGCCGCTGCCGACATTGTTCCTTTCCCACGGATCACCGATGCATGCGGTCTCGCCCGGCGAAGTCGGCGACGCATGGCAGGCGCTGGGCCGGCGCCTGCCGCGCCCCCACGCCGTGCTGATCTCCTCCGCGCACTGGGAGACCGCGGTGCCGATGGTCACCGGCAGCGTCAAGCCGGAAACGATCCACGACTTCGGCGGGTTTCCGCCCGAGCTCTACGATATCCGCTACCCGGCATCCGGGAATCCGGACCTCGCCGCCCGCACGGTGCGCCTGCTGAAGGACGCGGGAATCACTGCCGGCGTCGATGGCTGCAGGGGCCTCGATCATGGCGCATGGGTGCCGCTGCGATGGATGTATCCGGATGCGGACATCCCCGTCATCGAGCTCTCGGTTTCGCCGGCGCGGGGAACCGGGCATCACATCGCGCTGGGGCGCGCGCTGCAGCCGCTGCGCGAGGCCGGGATATTGATCATCGGGTCCGGCCACGCAACGCACAACCTGCGCGACTGGATCGCCAATCGCGGCCACGACCAGCCGCTGCGCTATGCAGTCGATTTCGCGCAATGGCTGGAGCAGCGGTTGAGCGCCCACGACGACGACGCGCTCACCCACTACCGCGACGAAGCGCCGAATGCCGTGCGCGCGCATCCGACCGAAGAGCATTACCTGCCGCTGCTGGTCGCCTACGGCGCCGCGGGATCCGCGCCGCGTGTCGAGCGCGTCGTCGATGGCTACGAGAACGGGGCCCTGTCGCGCGATTCGTTCCTGTTCGGCACCACCGGCTGAGGCCCGCGGCGGCGGCAATTGAACGCCGAAGGCGAGGCCCCATGTATATTAAGGAAGGTTCCGGATCGCAGCGCGAGCGGGGTTGGCCGTCCAATCGCTCCCGTGCATCGCGCTTCGGCGCGCGGGCTGCCCCCGCCGCCGGGGCGCGTCGGAACCGGTCGCCACACCATGACTTGCCGGAGACATCGATGAAATTCACGACCTTTCGCATCGGAGGACTGGCGCTGCTCGCCGCGGGCGCGCTCGCCGGCGGATGCGCCACGTACGATCCTGCGTACCCGGTGTACCCGCAGACCCCCGTCGTCACCCAGCGCACCGAGTACGGCGTCGTCGATTCGATCCAGATGTATCAGCCCGGCTCGTCGGCGCCGATCGGTCTGGGCGCGATCATCGGCGGCATTGCCGGTGGCGTGATCGGCCACCAGATCGGCAGCGGCACCGGGCAGACGGTGGCGACGATTGCGGGCGCGATCGGGGGGGCCGCAGTGGGCCATCAGGTCGAAAAGTCCAACACCGCCCCCCGCTACAGCGTCGTCGTCAGGCTCGATTCGGGCGGATCGGTCACGGTGAGCGAAGTCGGCCAGGGCGAGCTGCGCGTCGGAGATCGCGTGAAGATCGTCGACAACCGCGTCTACCGGGTCCAATGACGACGACCGCGCGGCCCGAGCCGACGATCGCGCACAACGTCGGACTGCATCGATTCGAGACCGTCGTTGAAGGGAAGCTCGCGCACTGCGATTACCGCCTCGACGGCAAAGCGATGCGGCTCGTCCATACCGAAGTCCCGCCGGCCCTGGAAGGCCGCGGCATCGCGGCGAGGCTCGTTGCCGCAGCGCTGGCCTGCGCGCGCGATCAGGGCCTGTCGGTCATCCCGGTCTGCTCGTACGTACGCACTTACATGCAGCGCCATCCGGACACGGCGGCGCTGCTGCCCGAAGGCATGGCGCTGTAGGGGAAATCGCGCTCCCGATCGCGTCGCAGCGCGATCAGTGCAGGCGCTGCCGCGCCTTGCGCGCTGACGCCGATTCGGGCAGCTCGCGCCTCGATCCGCCGCTGCGCGATTCCTGGCCGCGGCGCCGTTCCTGCCAGAAGCGGTAGATCAGCACCGAGGCGACCGGCAGCTCGTCGACCAGGCTCGCGCGCTTCTCCTTGTCGTCGATCCATTCGGCGAACTCGGGATCCTGGTCGCCGAATGCCAGCGCCTCGATCGCAAACGCCCAGTCGCGCGCGTCGGGGGAATCGTAGAGCGGCTGCCACTCGTCCTCGCGCAGCTTGACCCCCGCCATGTAGCCCTCGCACCAGGCCGAAGCCTCCGGCGGCGCCTTTTCGTTGCGGGCGCTTTCGTCGGGCATGTAGAGCAGCGGGCGAAAGCGTGTCGGGGATTCGGAAAGCGTGCGCTGGATCCCGACCACGTGCCGCAGCATCAGGCCCATGATCCGCTGGGCCTGATCGTTGTTCGCGAACGCCGGATTGGTCATCCGTCCGCCGTCGCTCCACACCTGCGGCAACCATTCGGACGGCTGGATCGACTCCGGGCCGCTGACGATCGCGGTCAGGAAGCCGTCGAGCATCTCGAGGTCCATGCAATCCTGCGGGACCGCATCCGATGCGAGAAACGCTTCGAGCTCGTCGAGCTCGGCGTCGGACAGGGGTTCGTCGAGTGCGCGCAAATCAGCCATGTGTCGCAAGCCTTCCCGGTGAGCCTTCAATCACGTCCCGCATCATCGCAGCGAATGCGCGACATTGAGCGCGAGCGTGAACACGACCAGAGCCCCCGCCTGATGCATCGCCGCGAGCGGGACCGGGACGACGTTGATCAACGTCGCGATGCCCAGGGAGACCTGGATCGCGAGCCCCACGAGCAGCGCATCCGCACCCCGCATCGCGCGTTGCGGCGCCTGCGACCTGCGCACGCGCCACCACGTGAGCGGGATGGAGAATGCGAGCAGCCAGGCGATCAGCCGGTGGTCGAACTGCACGGTCGCCATGTTCCAGAAGAAATTCTTCCACCACGGCGAGAGCATCATGATCTCGGGCGGAATCCAGCGGCCCTGCATCAGGGGAAAGGTGTTGTACGCGAAGCCCGCCCTGATTCCGGCGACGAAACCGCCGGAGAGCACCATCACGAACACCAGTGCGGCGATCCCGAACGCCAGCCGGCGCGCGGAACGCACGCCCGGCGACCGCAGGTCCGCGCGTTCACTGAACGCCAGCGACAGCCCGGTCCACAGCATCGCCGCATAGATGAGGAATGCGACCCCGAGGTGCGCGGTCAGCCGGAACTGCGATACGTGCGGGTCGTTGACGAGCCCGCTCGCGACCATGAACCAGCCCAGCGCGCCCTGCAGCCCGCCGAGAACGAAGATCCCGGCGAGCGGCTTCGCATAGCCGGGCGGTATGCGTCCGCGCAGCAGGAACCACAGGAAGGGTACGAGGAATGCGACACCGATCCCCCGACCGAGCAGCCGATGGAAATACTCCCACCAGAAGATGCCCTGGAACTCGGAGAGCGTCATCCCGTGATTGACGTCGCGGTATTCGGGCGTCGCCTGGTACTTGGTGAACGCCTCGTTCCACGCCGCGTCGGACAGCGGCGGGAGCGTGCCGACGATCGGCTGCCATTCGGTGATCGACAATCCCGAGTGCGTGAGCCGCGTCACGCCACCGATGACGACCATCGCGAACACCAGCGCGCAGCACACGAACAGCCACGCCGCCACGGAGCGTCGCGAGTCTACGGGTCGCGGCAGGGTGCGAGCGACCTGGGCCTGAGCAGATGGGGCGAGGGCTTCCACCTGTGGATTTTACTATGGTGGGCGGCTCCGCCCGCGCCGATGCATGCATTCCGTCAGCGCGAGGCGCCCTGCGGCGGCGTCGGGTCCGCCGCGCCGATGCGGCGGGTCAGTGCGCCGGACGCGACGCCGGCGTGTCCATCCCGCGCATCTGATGCGGCGATGCCGCGGCGTCGAGCGGTGCAACGGTCACCTCGACGTCGATCGTTCCCGCCTTCTCGAACGTCAGCGTGAGCGGCACCGCATCGCCGGCGACCAGCGGCTTCTTCAGGCCGATGAACATGACGTGGTAGCCGCCGGGCGCGAGCGACATCGTGGATCCGGCGGGAATGCCGATCGACGTGACCGCGCGCATGCGCATGACATCTCCCTCCATGCGCATCGTGTGCAGCTCGGTGCTGGCGGCGATCGGCGACGCGACACGAAGCAGCTGGTCGTTGTCCTTGCCGTGGTTCTCGATCGTCAGGTAAGCGCCCCCACTGCGCGCGCCCGGAGGCGTTGCGCGCGTGTTCGGATCGACGATCGTGAGGTTCCTGAGTGTGTAGTCGCGCGCAATTGCCGGAGTGCCGGCGAGCAGCGCAGCGGTGAGCGCGAGTGCGTACAAGGGCATGTGGCGGCGTTGCATCGGATTCTCCCCGAGTTCATGAAGGGCGGTCGGCATCCCGTTGCCGGCGTGCCGGACGCCAATTTGCTTCCACCCGCGGCAGGCCGGGCCGTGGGTGGACTGTCGTCGAACGACGGCGGCCCGCCGGTGAAAGCCCCCGGGGGCTTTCCTGGCGGATCAGGCGCCGGCCGGGGGCCCGCGCGCTATGGGTAGCGAGTGCCGCGCAATCGCAACGGGTCCCGCAGACGGGGCAGGCAGCGCGCGCGGCGGCATGGACTCGGCGGCAGGCACCGAGGCGGCGATCGGAGGCGTGGCGCAGGCGACGCCTGCCGCGCATATCGGGCAGTGCGCAACATCGTGCGCGTCGCCGCGGTGTGCCGGCGAGGTCCCGTGACGGGAAGCCGGCTGCGCCCCTGCGGAGCAAATGGCGCCGAATCCCGGCCGTGCCGGGACCGCAGCGGGCGCCGCAAGCGGCAGCAGCAGCTGCAGCACCAGCGCGACGAAGGCCACGGCATTCCGCGTCGGGGTACGCACCGCTTGATTGTACCTTCCCGCCTAACGCGCAAGGAGGCGACGCGAGCGCTCGCTCAGCCCCCCTTAAGCTCCGCGCCTTAGAATCCAGCGTTCGGCAACACGCCGCGAGACGGCGAGGGAAGATCGACGCAATGCGCATCCTGCTGGTCGAAGACGACCCGATGATCGCCAGGACGCTGCAGCAGGCGCTCGCGCAGGACGGCTACGCAGTCGACCGCGTCGGCGACGGGGAGGCTGCAAGGCTCGCGCTCGACGCTGCAGGCGACGCCTATGGCCTCGTGCTGCTGGATCTCGGCCTGCCCCGCAAGGGCGGCCTCGACCTGCTGCGCGAGCTGCGGCGCGCAGGCAACCGCGTGCGCGTGCTGATCGTCACTGCGCGCGACGCGGTGGCGGACCGGGTCGCCGGGCTCGATGCGGGCGCCGACGATTACCTCACCAAGCCCTTCAGCCTGGACGAGCTGACGGCGAGGATGCGTGCCCTGCTGCGCCGCGACGTCGGCCGCGAGGACAACCTGCTGCGACACGGCGACCTGACGCTCGACACCGTCTCGCGCGTCGTGACGCAGGACGGCCGCGCGATCGACGTGTCCGCGCGCGAATTCGCGCTCCTCGCGGCGCTGCTCGAGCGCCCGGGCGCGGCGCTGTCCAAGGCGCAGCTCGAGGAGCGCATCTACCGCTGGGGCGAGGAAGTCGAAAGCAATGCAATCGAGGTGCACGTGCACAACCTGCGCAAGAAGCTCGGCGTCGATGCGATCCGGACGTTGCGCGGCGTCGGCTACGCGCTCGCGTGACATCTGCGCCGATGGGCTCGATCCGCCGCACGCTCCTGGTCTGGCTGCTCGCCGGCCTCGCCGTCATCGGGCTGGCCGCAAGCGCCGCGACCTACGTGGCCGCGCGCCGCGAGATCGGCGCGCTGCTCGACCTGCAGCTGAAGCAGCTCGCCTACTCGACGCGCATGGACGACCTGCTGCGCGGCCAGCGCCCGGGGTTCGACACGCCGGACGTCCCGCGCGGCACCGGGATCACCGAGCTGGTCACCCAGATCTGGGACCGCGACGGGGTGCTCGTCTACTGGACGCGGCCGGGCATGGGCCTGCCCGTTCCGGCGCGGGAGGGCTACTCGACGGTCAGCCGCAACGGCCGCGACTGGCGCGTCTACACGATGGTCCACGGGACGCACGCGCTGCAGATCGCTCAGCCGCAGGACGAGCGCGACCGGCTCGCCACCCAGACCGCGCTGCGGACGCTGCTCCCCTTCGCCGCGCTGATGCCGGTCTTCGGGATGCTGATGTGGCTGGGCGTCGGGCACGGACTGCGCCCGCTCGAAGCGCTGTCGCGGGCCGTCGGCAAGCGGCGCCCCGATGCGCTGGCGCCGATCGCCGAGACGGGATTGCCCGAGGAGCTTCGGCCGCTCGGCGAGAGCCTGAACGGCCTGCTCGCGCGCCTGTCCGAAGCGCTGTCCGCGCAAAGACGCTTCACTGCCGATGCCGCGCATGAGCTGCGCACGCCGCTGGCCGCGCTCAAGCTGCAGCTCGACCTCGCGCGGCGGACCGGTGCGATGCAGGGCGCGGCCCATGGCACGACCGCGTCGCTCGACGACCTCGATGCGGCCGTGGATCGAGCCTCACACCTCGTCGAGCAGCTGATGACCCTTGCGCGCGTCGAGCCCGAAGCGCTCGCGATCCAGAAGACCCGCTGCGACCTGGTCGCGATCGCCAGGGACGCGATCGTCGCGCGCGCGGGGCTGGCGGCGCAGAAGAGGATCGATCTCGGACTCGCGCATGCCGAGCCCGCGAGCGTCGACGGCGACGAGGCGAGCCTCGCGATCCTGCTGTCCAACCTGCTCGACAATGCGCTGCGCTACACGCCGGTCGGTGGGCGCATCGACGTCACCGTCCGGAACGCCGGAGGCGCCGCGGTGCTGACCGTCGCCGACAACGGCCCGGGCATCCCGCCCGGGGACCGCGAGCGGGTGTTCGACCGGTTCTATCGCGGCGCGGGCAGCGAGGAGCCCGGAAGCGGACTCGGATTGTCGATCGTCAAGCGCATTGCGGACGCGCACGGCGCGAGCGTCCACCTTGCCGCGCCGGCCGCCGGCACCGGTCTGGTCGCGAGCGTGCGCTTCGCCCCCGCACCGGCAACGTGACGCCGCGGATATCCGAATGCCGCTTTAAGGTGGTGTTAAGGGCAGGCGCATAGAGTCGATGCTGCAGGCCCCGCTTTCATGGGGTCCCATCGACTCCGAGGAGATGCACGATGAAGATGAAGCAGCTGACGGTTGCGCTCGTGGCGGCAGGCTTCGGCCTGGCGCTGGGAGCTGGATACAATCGACTCGACACCCATGTGTTGGGATTGGCGAACGCTGCGGTGACTCCGCCTGCAGTGGTCGCGCCCGTCGCGCCGACGGCAGCAGCGCGCCTGCCGGATTTCACCGCCCTGGTCGATCGCGTGGGTCCCGCGGTCGTCAACATCAGCACCGTCGGAACGACCAAGACCACCGGCTTCGGCGAGGATTTCGGCCCGGACAATCCGTTCAACGAGTTCTTCAAGCGCTTCGGCGGCCCCGGTTTCCAAATGCAGCCGCGGGTCGTGCCGATGCGCGGTGAAGGCTCCGGCTTCATCGTGAGCCCGGACGGCTACATCGTCACCAACGCACACGTCGTCGACGGCGCGAACCAGGTCACCGTCAAGCTGACCGACCGGCGCGAGTTCACCGCCAAGGTCGTCGGCGCCGACAAGCGCACCGACATCGCGCTGCTCAAGATCGCCGCGACGGACCTGCCGGCGGTCGACCTCTCGAACCCCCCCAGCGTGAAGCCAGGTCAATGGGTGATCGCGATCGGCTCGCCGTTCGGATTCGAGAACAGCGTGTCCGCGGGTATCGTCAGCGGCGTGCATCGCGCGCTGCCCGGCGGCCAGATGACGCCCTTCATCCAGACCGACGTCGCGGTCAATCCCGGCAATTCGGGCGGACCGCTGGTGAACGCCGCGGGCCAGGTCGTTGGCGTGAACTCGCAGATCTACAGTCGCTCGGGTGGCTTCATGGGGCTGTCGTTCGCGATTCCGGCAAAGGTCGCGGAAAACGTCGCGCAACAGCTCAAGGCTCACGGCAAGGTGAGCCATGGCCGCCTCGGCATCGGCATCCAGGGGCTCGACCAGTCGCTGGCGCAGAGCTTCGGACTGCCCGATTCGAACGGTGCGCTGGTCGGCGACGTCGAGAAAGGCAGCCCGGCCGACAAGGCGGGATTCAAGACCGGTGACATTGTCCGCAAGATCGACGACGTCGCAGTCACCGACAGCACGGACGTGACCAGCCGCATCGGCAACATGGCGCCGGGGAAGAAGATCAAGGTCGAGATCTGGCGCGACAGGAAGCCGATGACGCTGACCGCGACCGTCGGGTCCTGGGGCGACCACGAGGAAGTGGCGAGCGCCGGTTCGGGCGGTGCGGGCCAGGGCAACAAGCTCGGCGTCGCGGTGCGCCCGCTGACGTCCGACGAGCGGCGGGAAGTGGGACACGACGGGCTGGTCGTCGAGGACGCGAGCGGACCCGCGGCCGAAGCCGGCATCCAGCCAGGCGACGTCATCGTGCGCGTCGGCTCGACCAAGGTGACGACGGTCGCGGGCCTGCGGCAGCAGATCGAGAAAGCGGGCAAGCACGTCGCGCTCCTGATCGAGCGCAACGGCCAGCAGATCTTCGTGCCGGTGAACATGGGCTGATCCAACCCCGCCCTCACCCCATCCCTCTCCGACCCTCACCCCAACCCTCTCCCGCTTGCGGGAGAGGGCGCGCGACGACCCTCACCCCATCCCTCTCCCGCTTGCGGGAGAGGGCGCCGAGCGAGAGCGAGGCGGGTGAG
This sequence comes from Casimicrobiaceae bacterium, assembly GCA_035470905.1. Classification (GTDB taxonomy): domain Bacteria; phylum Pseudomonadota; class Gammaproteobacteria; order Burkholderiales; family Casimicrobiaceae; genus VBCG01. Next base: position 892 of record DATIQL010000239.1, on the reverse strand, counting down.
GGGCGCCGGAGGGTTTCGGCGGCGATCGCAGGAATGCAAACGGCCGCGGGAACACCCGCGGCCGTTTGCCTTTGCAGATCGCGCTCAGCAGTTCTCGCACATGCCGAAGCGCTTGAGGACCTTCTCCAGCGGACAGAAGCGCGTGAAGCCGCTCTGGAACAGGTTCACGCCAACGAACGCGGTGAACCAGAGCCAGTTGGCGCTCTGGAACAGCGGGCTACCCGGTATGCCCAGGGCGAGTGAAAGCAGCACGAAGGCTCCGGCGAAGATGCGAATCATGCGGTTGGTGTTCATGGCAGGATCTCCCTTGTCCGATCGTTGATGAAGACCGCTCACCGGAACCGCTTCCGGTTGGCGGCGTAGTAGAGAACCGGGATGACGACCAGCGTCAGCAGCGTCGACACCAGGATCCCGAAGATCAATGCGATCGCGAGCCCGTTGAAGATCGGGTCGTCGAGGATGAACATGGCGCCGAGCATCGCGGCGAGGCCGGTCAGTGCGATCGGCTTGGCCCGCGCGGCGGCGGAATTGACGACCGCTTCCGCGAAGGGGATGCCGCGCTCGACCTGCAGGTTGATGAAGTCGACGAGCAGGATCGAGTTGCGCACGATGATGCCGGCCAGGGCGATCATGCCGATCATCGACGTCGCCGTGAACTGGGCATGCAGCAGCGCGTGCCCCGGCATCACGCCGATGATGGTCAGCGGGATCGGCGCCATGATGATCAGGGGCGTCATGTACGAACCGAACTGCGCGACGACCAGCAGGTAGATCAGGATCAGCCCGACTGCGTAGGCGATCCCCATGTCGCGGAAGGTTTCATACGTGACCTGCCACTCGCCGTCCCACTTGAGCGAGTAGGCGCGGAAGGGATCGGAGGGCTGCCGGATGA
>DATIQL010000238.1:0-10040 GCA_035470905.1 Casimicrobiaceae bacterium | reverse complement strand
CGGTGGTCGGCAGCGCGGTGAAGAACTCGTACAGCTCGGGCAGGTCCTGCGCCTCGAAATACACGACCACATGCCAGCCGAGCGGCGCGATGCGCTGCGCGATCTCGGCCAGCACCTCGCGCGGCGTGAAGTCGACCAGGCGGCGGACGAAGTTGAAGCGGGTGCCGCGCACGCCGGCGGCGTGCAGTGCCGCCAGTTCCGCGTCGGTGACGTCGCGGCCGACCGCCGCCACGCCGCGGGCGCGGCCCTGCGAGTGGACGAGCGCGTCGACCAGCGCGCGATTGTCGTTGCCGTGGCAGGTCGCCTGCACGATCACGTTGCGCGCGAAACCGAGGTGATCGCGAAGCGCGAACAGCTGCTCCTTCGATGCGTCGCAGGGGGTGTACTTGCGCTCCGCCGCGTAGGGAAAGACTTCGCCGGGGCCGAACACATGGCAATGCGCGTCCACGGCGCCTGGCGGCAGCCGGAACCGGGGCGTGGCCGGGTCGGCGTACCAGTCGAGCCATCCCGGGGTCTTCTCGAACTTCATCCGTCGATGCGATCAGTCGACGTACTTGAGGCCGGCCTTCTCTAGCGCTGGCCGCATGTTGTACATGTCGAGCCCCAGCACGCCGGCCGCGAGCCTGGCGCGTTTCTCGGCCTCGCTGGCCTCGCGCGCGGCGGCGGCGTCTGCCACCTGCTGCGCCACGGCGGCGGGCACGATCACGACGCCGTCGTCGTCGGCCACCACCACGTCGCCCGGGTTCACGGCCACGCCGGTGCAGATCACCGGGACATTGACCGAGCCCAGCGTGGCCTTGACCGTTCCCTTGGCGCTGATCGCCTTGCTCCACACCGGGAACTTCATCTCGGTGAGGTCCTTGACGTCGCGAACGCCGCCGTCGATGACGAGGCCCTGGGCGCCCCGCGCACGGAAGGACGTCGCCAGCAGGTCGCCGAAATAGCCGTCGGTGCAATCGGCCGTCACCGCCGCCACCACGACATCACCCGGGCGGATCTGCTCGGCCGCCACGTGCAGCATCCAGTTGTCGCCCGGATGCATCAGCACCGTGACCGCGGTTCCGCAGGCCGACGCGCCGGGATAGATCGGGCGCATGTAGGGCTTCAGCAGGCCGACGCGGCCCATCGCCTCGTGGACCGTGGCCGAGCCGAAGTGCGACAGCCTGTCCACTGCCGCGCGGTCGGCGCGCGTGATGTTGCGTCTGACGACGCCGAGGTCGTTCATGCTCATCGGGTGTGTCCTTCCTGGGATCGGTGTGATTCAGCGTTGCGCGGCAGGCGCCACGGCGGAGGCGGGCACCATCACCTCGCCGCGCATGATCAGGCGCGCAGTGCGCAACAGCGCCGCGCGAGTCACGTGTTGCGGATTCGCCGGGTCGACTTCCAGCTCGACGCTGAACTCGCCGGTCGGGTGCTCGACCGAAACCTTCTTCACGCGGCCCGACGGGAGGAGCGCGACGTCGTGCGCGACCGACCCTTCGAGCACGCAGGCGGTGCCGACGGTGACCGCGGCCAGCACCCCGATCGCGTCGTGGCAGACGTGCGGGATGAAGCTGCGGGTGCAGATGCTGCCGCCCGCACGGGGCGGCGCGACCAGTGTCATCTTCGGATAGTTCTTGGCGGTCACGTCGCCCAAGCCCATCGCGTGGCCGCAGGCGATGCGCAGACGCTCGATCCTTGCCTTGAGCTCGCCATCCGCGTTCAACTCTGCAGCGCTTTCGTAGCCGGTGCGACCGACGTCGCCCGCCCTGAAGATCACCAGCGGCATGCCGTTGTCGATGCACGTCACGTCGATGTCGAATGCCGGCGTCTCGCCCTGGCGCTCGACGTGGATCCGGTCGCGGACGCGACCCGTGGGCAGCAGTGCTGCGCACACCGAGCCCGCGGTGTCGAGAAAATCGATGGCGATCGGCGCACTGGTGCCGGGGACGCCGTCGATCCGCGCCTCGCCCTCGTATTCGACGTGACCGCCGGGTGTGCGCACGGTGATCGCGCACTGCATGTCGGTGTTGAGCGTCAGCACCCGGAACGTGCTGGTGTCGCCCTGCGGCTGCACCATCCCGGTCTCCAGCGCGAATGGCACGACGGCGGCCAGCATGTTGCCGCAGTTGGGGGTCGTGTCGACGGTGTCCTTGTCGGGCTGCAGTTGGGCGAACAGGAATTCCAGGTCGACGCCGGGGTGCGTGCCCCTACGCACGATGCCGACCTTGCTGGTCAGCGGATGCGCGCCACCGAGACCGTCGATCTGGCGCTTGTCGGGCGAGCCCATGACCGTGAGCAGCAGACGGTCGCGTGCGGCGACTTCGACAGGGAGGTCGGCCTCGTTGAAGAACGGTCCGCGCGAAGTGCCGCCGCGCATGAACAGGCAGGGTATCGGTTTCTGCATGGCGGGATCTTGCGGTTGGCGGGAGCGGTCCAATAGCCCCCGTCGATTCTAGCAGCTATCGCATTTTGGTATACCTCGTTGCCCCGGCTATCTATAATTCTGCAATGGACCTGAAGCAGCTCGAGTACTTCGTCCGGGTCGCGGAGCTGGGCAGCTTCACCCGCGCGTCCATCGCGCTCGACGTCGCGCAGCCGGCATTGAGTCGCCAGGTGCGCCTGCTGGAGGTCGAGCTGCGCCAGACCCTGCTGACCCGCAACGGGCGGGGCGTGGGCACCACCGAAGCGGGCAAGGTCCTGCTCGAGCACGCCCGCGGCGTCCTGTATCAGGTCGAACGCACCCGGGAAGAGGTGGAGCGCGTGCGCGGCGCGTACGCCGGCCGGGTGGCCGTCGGACTTCCGCCGACGCTGTCGAGGGTGCTCACAGTCCCTCTCACGCGCGCTTTCCGCGCCAGCATGCCGATGGCCTCGCTGGCGGTCTGCGAGGGCCTGTCGGCGACGATCCAGGATTGGCTGATCGCGGGGCGTCTCGACGTCGCGGTCCTGTACAACGCGACGCCGTCTCCTGACCTCGACACCTCGCCTTTGCGGGAAGAAGACCTGTTCCTCATCGAGCGCAAGCGGGGGAAATCCGCGCCCGGGCCGATCAGTCTGCGCGAGGTGGCCGGGAAACCCCTGGTGATTCCCAGCCGCCCCAATTCCATCCGGATGCTGGTCGAGATCGAACTGGCCAACCTAGGCTTTCATCCGCAGATCGCACTCGAGATCGACGGCGTTCGCGCGATCCTGGATCTGGTGGCCGACGATGCCGGGTGCGCCGTGCTGTCGATGACCGCGGTGACCGCGTCCGGGAACGCCGCGGCATTCGACGTCCGGCCGATCGTCAAGCCCCGTCTTCGAAGCAAGCTGTCGCTTGCGACGAGTTCCAAGCGTCCCGCCACCGCTACCCAGCAGACGATGCTCGAGCTGATCCGCAGGACCGTTCACGACGTGCTCGATTCGCCGCGTGAGCCTGCCCCGAAGCGCAGGTTGGCTGCGCGCAGGGCCGCATGAGCCCGACGGGCCGTCCCGAGGGCGAATTCCGGAGTGCGCAGCACGAAGCTAGCCTGGTGAGCCCGACGGGCCGTCCCGAGGGCGAATTCCGGAGTGCGCAGCACGAAGCTAGCCCAGTGAGCATGCGTCAGCGTCGATGCCGCTTGTGCCTGGCGTGCGTCGTGGTGTCGCTGCTGGTGGCGCCGTCGGCGATCGCCCAAGGCGTCCCGGATGCCGGGGGCCCGTGGCAGCGCGCGAACCTGCTGGGCGACATGGGAGGGCTGCGACCGTACGTCGCGCAGCACGGCGTCTCGCTCGGCGTCACCGAGACCAGCGAGGTGCTGGGCAACCTGACTGGCGGCGTGCGCCGCGGCAGCGCCTACGACGGGGTCACCGAGATCGTTCTCGGCGTCGACGCTTCGAAGGCTTTCGGCTGGAAGGAAGGGACCTTCAATCTCAGCCTGCTGCAGATCCACGGCCAGAACCTCAGCGCGCAGAACCTCTACAACCTGCAGACGGTGAGCGGGGTCACCGCCGATCCGTCGACGCGGCTGTGGGAACTCTGGTTCGACCGATCGCTGATGGATGGCGAGGTCGACCTGAAGATCGGCCAGCAGAGCCTCGACCAGGAGTTCATGGTCAGCCAGTACTCGGGTCTGTACCTGAACACGATGATGGGCTGGCCGATGCTGCCCTCCGCCGATCTCTACGCCGGCGGCCCGGCCTATCCGCTGTCGTCGCTGGGGGTGCGCATGCAAACCCATCCGACGCAGGGATCGACATTGCTCGCCGGCGTGTTCGACGACAATCCTCCCGGCGGCTCGTTCGCAGACGATTCGCAGGTTCGCGGTCGCGAGTCGCACGGGATCGCGTTCAACCTCGACACCGGCGCCCTGTTCATCGCTGAACTCCAGTACCCGGTGAACCTCGCAGGGGACGAGGGCTCGCGCTGCGACCCGGTGGACTGCGGGCTGCCTGGGACCTACAAGCTCGGCGCCTGGTACGACACCGCGAGCTTTCCCGACCAGCGCTACGATTCGAGCGGTCTCTCGCTGGCCGATCCGGCCAGCAACGGGGTGCCGCTCGAGCATCGCGGCAATTTCAGCGTCTACGGCGTCGTCGATCAGAGGGTGTGGCGCGAACCGGGCGGACCGCGCTCGGTCGGCGTGTTCGTCCGTATCATGGGTGCTCCGGCCGACCGCAACCCGATCGACTTCAGCGTCAACGCCGGCATCAACGTGAAAGCCCCGCTGCCGGGACGCGACGACGACAGCCTGGGGCTCGGCTATGGCCTCGCCCACGTCAGCAGGCAGCTGAGCGCGCTCGACGCCGACACCGCGCACTTCAGCGGCACGCCGTATCCGGTGCGCGGCACCGAGCACTTCATCGAGCTGACCTACCAGTGCCAGCTCGCACCCTGGTGGGTGCTTCAGCCCGATCTGCAGTACGTCTGGAACCCCGGCGGCGGCATTCCGAATCCGCTCGAACCCGCGAGGCGGATCGGCGACGAGTTGGTGCTCGGGTTGCGCACCGTCATCACCTTCTGAGAACCGGGTGACGCGTCCGGATCGGTCCGGACGCTCAGCGCTTCGCCCTGTCGTGAAAGCGCGCCTTCCATACCGTCCATGGCCTCGCGACGACCCCGCGAATGGTCGCGTCGGCCTGGCTCGCCTCGGCTTGGTCGAGATAGGTGACGGTCCCGCCGAGCGCGATTGCCTGCTGCTGCAGCGCGGCATTGGACTGCGTGTACGCGGCGCGGAACACGGCGACCGGCACGCTGTCGCCGACTGCGCAGAATCCGTGTCCGCGCATCAGCACGACGCTGCGATCCGCGAGCGTGTCGGCGAGCGCCTGTCCCTGCACGCGGTTGCGCACCAGCATGTCGGTCTGCCCGAAGCGTTCGCGGATCTCGAACACCGGTACGCCTGCGCCGAGGAAGCCGCCCATGTGATAGATCGGGCGCAGAGGGACCGACGATGCGGCGAACGGGACCACCCCCGGCGCGTGGCTGTGCACGACCGCGTGCACGTCGGGGCGGCGGGCGTAGATCTCGCCGTGGATGAAGCGCTCGAGATACGGCGTGCGGGCGTAGCCCGCCAGCGGTGCCGACGCGAGGTCGAAGGTCATGATGTCGTCCTCGCCCACGAGCTCCGGGGCGAGCGAGCGCGACATCAGGTAGCGATCGGCATGTTCGGTATCGCGGACGCTGACGTGGCCGAATCCGTCGAGCACGCCGAGCCTGGCGAGGATGTGGTTGGCGGCGACGAGGTCGTCGAGCAGGGCAGCGCGGGATGTCGAGGTCATGGCAGTGCGGGACGGGCCGGGTGGGTGACAGAGACGCCGATGGTACTTCGGTTGCGGAACGCATGGCCGCGGCGGATTTGGGCGATACTTGGATGCCGAACCCTGGGTGCCCACCCCGAACGCCCCGACGAGCGCTCCATGCCCAGCACGCCCACGCGAATCGACCAGACGCTGACGCTCGCCGTACTTGCGGTGGTCATCGTCGGCTGCTTTTTCGTGCTGCGCCCGTTCCTCACTGCCCTGGCGTGGGCCGCGATCCTGTGCACGACGACCTGGCCGCTGTTCAAGCGCTTGACGGCGGTCCTGCACGGTCGCGCGAGCTATGCGGCGCTGGCGATGGTGCTGCTGCTGTTGCTGCTGATGTTCGCGCCGTTCGTCATCGTCGGCGCGACCGTCGCCGAAAACGCGGACAAGATGGTTGCATGGGGACGCGCTGCAATCGAGGCCGGGCCGCCCGGCCCTCCTGCGTGGATCGCCGGGCTGCCATTGATCGGGGAGGCCGCGTCCGCGTACTGGGCGAGCGTTGCGCACGACACTGCCCAGTTGCTGCAGCTCCTGTCCAACTATCTCGACCCGCTGCGCAAATTCGCGGTCGCGTCTGGCGCGTCGGTGGTCGGCGGCATCCTGCAGCTCGGGCTGTCGGTGTTCATCGCTTGGTTCATGTTCCGGGACGGCGACGCGATCGTCGAGCGGGTGCGCGGCGGGATACAGCGGCTCGCGGGTGAGCGCGGCGCGAGGCTCGCCAATGTCGCGGGCGCGACGGTGCGCGGCGTCGTGCTCGGCATCCTGGGAACCGCGTTGGTCCAGGGCGTGGTGGCCGGGATCGGTTTCTGGATCGTCGGCATCGCAGCCGCGCCCCTGCTGGGGCTGCTGACCTTCGTGCTGTCTCCGGTCCCGATCGGGCCGCCGCTGGTGTGGGGGCCGGCGGCGCTATGGCTCATTCACAACGGCGAGACGGGGTGGGGGATCTTCCTGCTCGCATGGGGAACGCTGGTCGTGTCGACGATCGACAACGTGATCAAGCCGCTGATCATCAGCCGCGGCGCGGAATTGCCGTTCATCCTGGTGCTTCTCGGCGTTCTGGGAGGCGCGATCGCTTTCGGCGCGATCGGCGTGTTCCTGGGCCCCGTGCTGCTCGCAGTCGGCTATGCGCTGCTCGTCGAGTGGGCCGGGACGCAGACCGGCGACTGAGCAGGACCGAAAGACTCAGGCCGGCGACTGTCCCGCGGCCTGCGGCGCAGCGGCCGCCACGCGATCGCGCACGAGGTCGGCGCGAAACGGTGCGAGCACGTTTACCATCTGCGCGAACACCTTGGGCGTGGCTGCGATCACCTGCCCGCCGTGCAGGTAGTCACCTTCACCGGAAAGATCGCCGATCAGCCCGCCCGCCTCCAGCACCAGCAGGCTCCCGGCAGCGACATCCCAGGGGTTGAGGCCGATCTCGAAGAATCCATCGTAGAAGCCCGCAGCGACATACGCGAGGTCGAGCGCAGCGGCGCCCGGACGCCGCAATCCGGCGGTCTGCTGGATCATCGCCCGCATCATCTGCAGGTAGGTGTCGAGATAGCTGCCATCGCGAAACGGGAATCCGGTGCCGATCAGGCAATCGCGCAGGTGGGTGCGGCGCGACACCCGCATGCGGCGGTCGTTGAGGAACGCGCCGCGGCCGCGCGTCGCGGTGAACAGGTCGTTGCGGACCGGGTCGTAGATGACGCCCTGGGTGATCACGCCTTTGTGCGCCAGCGCGATCGACACGCAGTACTGCGGAAAGCCGTGCAGGAAGTTGGTCGTGCCATCGAGCGGGTCGATGATCCAGACATTCTCGGCGTCGCGGTTCTGGTCGCGTGCCGTGCCTTCCTCGGCGAGGATGGCGTGATCGGGATATGCGGCGTGCAGCGTTTCGACGATCGCCGCTTCGGCCGCATGATCGACCTCGCTCACGAAATCCTTCGGCCCCTTGGTCTTGACGGTCAACAGGTCGAGGTCGCGGGCGCCGCGCGTGATGATATTGCCGGCGCGGCGCGCTGCCTTGACGGCCGTGGTCAGCATCGGATGCATGGGATCGGCGGATACGCGAGCGCAGTGGTCGCGTGACAGAATGCGGGGATCGCATATTCTACAGGCACAATCGACGCCGCCCGAAAGCGCCCCCACGAAAGCCCATGACCGAAGGCCCTTCCACCCTGGCAGAAAGCGCTCCCGCCATGGCGCGGGACCTGCCACCGCTTGCGCGCCTGCGCATCGTGCTGGTCGGCACCAGCCTCCCCGCCAACATCGGCGCCGCGGCACGGGCGATGCTGACCATGGGTCTGACCCGGCTGGTGCTGGTCGAGCCTGCGCGCTTTCCGCATCCGGATGCGACTGCGCTCGCGTCCGGCGCCACGGCGGTGCTCGACGGCGCGCAGGTGGTCGGCACGCTCGACCAGGCCCTCGCCGGCACGCGCCTGTCGATCGGCATGTCGGCGCGCCCGCGCGAATTCGCCGGGCGCGTCCTTCCGATGCGCGCAGCGGCATCCGAGGCCGTCGCCACGGCGCGCGACGCCGAGGTCGCGCTGGTCTTCGGCACCGAGATGTCGGGGCTCTCCAACGCCGAGCTCGCGCGCTGCACTCTGGCGGCGACCATTCCTGCCAATGCGGGATACGCGTCGCTCAATCTCGCGGCGGCGGTGCAGGTGGCGGCCTACGAGCTGCGCATCGCTGCGCTGGGGGACGCGGTCTGGCAGGCGCCCAGATTCGAGCGCGCGTCCCACGAGGATATCGAGGCGTTGCATGCGCACGCCGAGCGCACGCTGACCGATCTGCGCTTCCTCGACCCGCGTCGGCCGCGACGGCTGATGCAGCGCCTGCGGCGGCTGTTCGCGCGCGCCGGCCTCGAGCGCGAGGAGGTCAACATCCTCCGCGGAATCCTCGCGCGGGTGGACACGTTGTTCGCGCATCGTGATGACACGAGGTGATCCGCGATGAAGCGGGGTGGTTCGCGAATGCCCGCGATCGCGCGCCCCGGGTTGCGATGAGCGGCGCAACCTGCTGCCGGAACTGCGGCGCGGCGGCGCCGGGCAACTATTGCCCCGAATGCGGCCAGGAGACGAACCTCGCCCTGCAGTCGGCGGCGGGATTCCTGCGCGACGCCGCCGGCCGCTACGCGGCGTTCGACGGACGGATGTGGCGAACGCTGGGCAACCTGCTGGCGCGGCCGGGATTCCTGACGCGCGAGTATTTCGCCGGCCGCCGGCGCCGCTACGTGCGGCCGGCGAAGCTGTTCATCACGCTGTCGATCGCGATGTTCGCGGTGTTTCGCTATGTCGGTCACGCGCCGGTCCTGGTCGCTGCCGGGCCGGCGCGAGCGGAGGACGTGGTGGCAATCGAGCAGGCCGACCGCGAGGCGGCCAGCGCAGGCATTCGCGTTGGCCCCGATTTCGACATCGATCTCGACGTCGGCGACTGGTCGCGGCTGGCGCCCTTGCGCAAGCGGTTCGAAGAGTTCAACCGGCTGTCGCACGAAGAAAAGTCCGCCCGGATCTTCTACGGGACGCTGCGCTACGCGCCGTATGCCGCGATCGGCCTGTTGCCGGTGTATGCGCTGCTGCTTCGGCTCGCGTATGCCGGCAGCGGGCGCCGCCACCCGCTGCGACCGCGCCGGTACGCGGCGCACCTCGTCTACGCCGCGCATCATCACGCGTTCCTGTTCGTGCTCGGAATCCTGTTCGCGGTCGTGCCGCGCGCGCTGCGCACACCGCTGGCCTTCTGGGCGCTGGGCTACGGCATCGTCTCGATGAAGATCGTCTACGGCGGACGCTGGAGCGGAGCGGTTGCCCGCGCTGCGCTGACCGGCGTGGTCTACGCGTTCTTCTTCGTGCTGGCGGTTGCCGCGCTGGTCGTCGCGGCCGTCACCCTGCGCTGACCGCGGCGGATGCCCAAAGCAGGGGCCGGCCGGCAGGTGCCCGGGGCCGACCCTCGACGTGGTCAGCGCGACCGTTCGCTCGCAGAACCGCTACGGCGTCGCGCAGGCCTTGGCCGCCTCGGCCTTGAGCTTCGCAAGGCGCGCCTCCCGCTTCGCCTTGCGCTCCTGCTCCTCCCGGATCTTGATCGCGTAGCGATCGCAGACCGGCTTGGTCGTGCAGGTCGTGCTGTCCTTCTGGGTGCGCTCGATCGCGGCCTGCGAATTCGCGACCGATTTTTCCTGGCTGGCGACGCGCTTCATGGCCTTGGTGCACGCGGCGGACGGCTTGGCGGAAGGGGCTCCGGTGCCGGTTTGCGCCATGGCCATCGAGATCCCGCCGACGGCGATGATAGCGATGGTGCCGACTGTGGCTCCGTGGACT
>DATIQL010000237.1:0-30535 GCA_035470905.1 Casimicrobiaceae bacterium | reverse complement strand
GGGGCGGCCCGTCGGGCTCACTGGACTACCTTCGTGCTGCGCACTCCGGCATTCGCCCTCGGGGCGGCCCGTCGGGCTCACTGGACTACCTTCGTGCTGCGCACTCCGGTATTCGCCCTCGGGGCGGCCCGTCGGGCTCATGGCGCGGCGCTCCGGCTGCGCGGCATGCCGACGCGCCGGCTGCGGACCAGCTGGTAGGGGCGCAGAACGTACGCCAGCGTGCCGAAGCCGCTCCACACGTGGACGAGCCGCGTGAACGGGAACACCAGGAAGATCGTCATCCCGAGGAACATGTGCAGCTTGAACACCCAGCTCGCCCCGGCAATCAGCTCGACCGCGCCGGAGCGGAAGGTGACGATGCGCTGCGCCCAGCCGGCCAGCAGCAGCATCATCGAGCCGTCGAGGTGCTGGGCGGACAGCGGGATCGTCGCGAGCCCGAGGGCGAGCTGCAGCCAAAGGAGCTCGAGGATCACGATGTCGCTGGTCTTCGAGGTCTTGCGGATCCGCGGATCGAACAGCCGCCGATGGAGTAGCAGGGTGGTGCCGATGAACGCGAGGATGCCGGCGATGCCCCCCGACACCATCGCCAGCAGTTGCTTCGAGCCGGCATCGATGAAAGGCTCGTAGACCGCGTGCGGCGTCAGCATGCCGAATGCGTGCCCGAAGAACAGGAACAGCACGCCGGCGTGGAACAGGTTGCTGCCCCACTGCAGCTGTCCGCGACGCAGCAGTTGCGACGAATCGCTCTTCCACGTGTACTGGTCGCGGTCGAAGCGGATCAGGCTCCCGAGCAGGAACACCGTGAGGCAGACGTACGGGTAATAGCCGAAGAGCAGGGTGTCGAGCCAGCCGTTCATGCCTTGACTCCTTCGGAAAGCGCGGACTTGCGGACGATGTGGATCGGCTGCGCCGCGTTGGTCGGACCGTGGGGACGCGCCTGTCCCTGCACGCTGCACCCGTCGAAGGCGGGCGGCTCGGCCCAGGCGTCGTCGAGCGCGGGCTCAGCCGCGACCGGCACCGCTTCGGCCTTGCCGCCGGCGAACTCGATGACCGCCGCCAGCACCGATGCATAGGTGCTCTGCCTGGCGACCAGCGCACTGAAGATGGCGCGCAGCACGTGCTCGACCTCACCCAGGAAGTCGCGCGCCGTGCGTTCGGGCTGCGTCGAGGCGAACTGCAGGATCACCGGCAGGTAATCGGGCATCTCTTCCGGCGCGAGCCGCAGTCCCGCCTGCTCGTACATCGTGCGCAGGTCGACCAGCGCCGCGCCGCGCTCGCGCGAGTCGCCGTGCACATGCTCGAACACCTGCAGCGACGTCGCGCGGCCGCGGTCGAAGGTGTCGACGTAATCCGCCTCGGCATCGTAGGGATCCGCGGACGCGATCCTCCGTGCGAGCGCGACGAGCTCCGCGCTGCGCGGGCGCGACAGGGTGCGGTCGCCGTCGATCGCCTCGGCGATCTCGGGCAGGGCTGCGCGCAGTTGCGCGTCCGGATACTGGAGCAACGCCGCCAGCACGCGCAGCATCCTGCGGTGACAATGGTCGTCAGCCATGGCGGCTCCTCTCATTCCGGCCTTCATACCGCCGCCTTGATCGGGATCGTCCGCTTCTTCCTGCCGCCGAACAGGCTGGTTTCGCTCGCGCCGTCCGAGCAGCCGTTGCCGAACGAGAAGCCGCATCCGCCACGCAGGTCGTAGGCGTCCTCCGCGTACTCGCGGTGCGTCGTCGGGATCACGAAGCGGTCCTCGTAGTTCGCGATCGCCATCACCTTGTACATGTCCTCGACCTCGGCGGCGGTCAGGCCGACCTGGTTCAGCACCGCCAGGTTCTGGCGCCCCTCGACGTGCTTCTCCCGCTGATACGCGCGCATCGCCAGCATGCGCTCGAGCGCGCGCAGGACGGGCAGCGTGTCGCCGGCGGTCAACAGGTTGGCGAGGTACTGGACGGGGATGCGCAGCTGCCTGACCTCGGGAATCTCGCCGTTGGCACCGATCTGCCCGGCATTGGCCGCGGCGGTGATCGGCGACAGCGGCGGCACGTACCAGACCATCGGCAGCGTCCGGTATTCGGGATGCAGCGGCAGCGCGACCTTCCAGTCCACGGCCATCTTGTAGACCGGGCTCAGCTTTGCCGCTTCCAGCCACGCGGCGGGCACGCCGTCGCGGCGCGCCTGCTCGACGACCCTGGGGTCGTGGGGATCGAGGAACACGTCGAGCTGGGCCTGGTACAGGTCGCGGTCGCGCTCGACGCTCGCTGCCTGCTCGATGCGGTCGGCGTCGTAGAGCAGCACGCCCAGGTAGCGTATGCGCCCGACACAGGTCTCGGAGCACACGGTGGGCTGGCCGGCCTCGATGCGCGGATAGCAGAAGATGCATTTCTCGGCCTTGCCGCTCTGCCAGTTGTAGTAGATCTTCTTGTACGGGCAGCCCGAGACGCACATGCGCCAGCCGCGGCACTTGTCCTGGTCGATGAGGACGATGCCGTCCTCTTCGCGCTTGTAGATCGAGCCGGACGGGCAGCTCGCCACACAGGTGGGATTGAGGCAGTGCTCGCACAGGCGGGGCAGGTACATCATGAAGGTGTTCTCGAACTGCCCGTAGATGTCCTTCTGCACCTCCTCGAAGTTGGCGTCGCGGCTGCGCTTGGCGAACTCTCCGCCGAGGATCTCCTCCCAGTTCGGGCCCCAGACGATCTTGTCCATCCGCTCGCCGGTGATCAGGCTGCGCGGGCGCGCGGTCGGCGCGGCCTTCGTCTCGGGCGCCGTCTGCAGGTGCTCGTAGTCGAACGTGAAAGGCTCGTAGTAGTCGTCGATCTGCGGCAGGTTGGGGTTGGCGAAGATCCGCATCAGGACCTTCCACTTGCCCCCCTGCCTGGGAACGATCGAGCCGTCGGGGTTGCGCACCCAGCCGCCGTTCCACTTCTTCTGGTTCTCCCACTCCTTCGGGTAGCCGATGCCGGGCTTGGTCTCGACGTTGTTGAACCACGCGTACTCCATCCCGGGCCGGTTGGTCCAGACGTTCTTGCAGGTCACCGAGCAGGTATGGCAGCCGATGCACTTGTCGAGGTTCAGCACCATGCCGATCTGCGCACGAATCTTCATCGCGGAGCTCCCGTCATTGGCCGGCCGCGAGGGCCGGCTCGTCGTCGAGCCAGTCGACCCTGGCCATCTTGCGCACCAGGACGAACTCGTCACGGTTGGTGCCGATCGTGCCGTAGTAGTTGAAGCCGTAGGAAAGCTGCGCGTAGCCGCCGATCATGTGCGTCGGCTTCAGCACGACCCGCGTCACCGAGTTGTGGATGCCGCCGCGCGCGCCGGTGATCTCGGAGCCAGGCGTGTTGATCGTCTTTTCCTGTGCGTGGTACATCATCACCATCCCCGGCTTGACGCGCTGGCTCACGACGGCCCGCGCCGCGATCGCGCCATTGGCGTTGAAGAGCTCCACCCAGTCGTTGTCCTCGACGCCGGCCTTCGCCGCGTCGTCCTCGGACAGCCAGATGACGGGCCCGCCGCGGTTCAGCGTCAGCATCAGCAGGTTGTCGCTGTAGGTCGAGTGGATGCCCCACTTCTGGTGCGGGGTGATGAAGTTGAGCGGGATCTCCGGATGGCCGTTGGGCTTGCGGCCCGCGACTTCCACCAGCGCTTTCAGGTCCACCGGCGGGCGGTAGCTGACGAAACCCTCGCCGAAGTCGCGCATCCAGCGATGGTCCTGGTAGAACTGCTGGCGCCCGGACAGCGTGCGCCACGGGATCAGCTCGTGCACGTTGGTGTAGCCGGCGTTGTAGCTGACCTTCTCGCTCTCGAGGCCGCTCCAGGTCGGCGAGCTGATGATCTTGCGCGGCTGCGCCTGGATGTCGCGGAAGCGGATCTTCTCGTCCTCGCGGTGCAGCGCGAGATGGGCGTGCTCGCGGCCGGTGATCTTCGACAGCGCATTCCACGCCTTGACGGCGACGTGGCCGTTGGTCTCCGGCGCGAGCATCATCACGACCTCGCAGGCGTCGATGTCGGTCTCGATGCGCGCGAGGCCCTGCGTCGCGCCTTCGTCGACGACCTTGCCGTTGAGCTCCGCGAGCGCCTGCACCTCGTCCTGGGTGTTCCAGGCGATGCCTTTCCCGCCGTTGCCGATCCTGGCCATCAGCGGGCCCAGCGCCGTGTAGCGCTTGTAGACATTCGGATAGTCACGCTCGACGATCGTGATCTGCGGCGCCGTCTTGCCCGGCACGAGCTCGCATTCGCCTTTTTTCCAGTCGGCGATGTCCAGCGCCTGCGCGAGCTCGGCGGGGGTGTCGTGCATCAGGGGCGTCAGCACCAGGTCCTTCTCCGTGCCGAGGTGACCGACACAGACTTCACTGAAGGCCTTGGCGAAGCCCTTGTAGATCTCCCAGTCGCTCCTGGCCTGCCAGGCCGGGTCCACCGCCGTCGACAGCGGATGGATGAACGGGTGCATGTCGCTGGTATTGAGGTCGTTCTTCTCGTACCAGGTGGCGGTGGGCAGCACGATGTCGGAGTAGAGGCAGGTCGTGCTCATCCGGAAATCGAGAGTGACCAGGAGGTCGAGCTTGCCTTTTGGGGCTTCGGCGTGCCAGGCCACCTCCTGCGGTTTCGCATTGCCGGGATCATCGCCCGCACCGAGGTCCTGTCCCTGCACGCCGTGGCTGGTCCCGAGCAGGTACTTGAGGAAATACTCGTGGCCCTTGCCGGAGGAGCCCAGCAGGTTCGAGCGCCACACGAATAGGTTGCGCGGCCAGTTGTCCGGATGGTCGGGGTCCTCGCAGCTCATCTTCAGCGTCCCGCTCTTCAGGCCCTGGACCGCGTAGTCCTTCGGATCCTGGCCGGCGGCCTGCGCGGCGCGCACCACGTCGAGCGGATTCATCTGCAGCTGTGGCGCGCTCGGCAGCCAGCCCATGCGCTCGGCGCGCGCGTTGTAGTCGATCATCGCTCCTGGATAGCGGGCCTTGTCGGCGAGCGGCGAGAGAATCTCGGCGACGCCCAGCTTTTCGTAGCGCCACTGGTCACTGTGCGCGTAGAAGAAGCTCGTGCTGTTCATCTGCCGCGGCGGGCGGATCCAGTCCAGCGCGAACGCGAGCGCCGTCCAGCCGGTCTGCGGCCGCAGCTTTTCCTGCCCGACGTAATGCGCCCAACCACCCCCGCTCTGGCCGACGCAGCCGCAGAGCATCAGCATGTTGATGATCGCGCGGTAATTCATGTCGCTGTGGTACCAGTGGTTCATCGCCGCGCCGATGATCACCATCGACTTGCCGTGCGTCTTGTCGGCGTTGTCGGCGAACTGCCGCGCGACCGCGATCGCCTGCGCGCGCGGGACCCCGGTGATGGCCTCCTGCCAGGCCGGCGTGTAGGGGAGGTTTTCGTCGTACTCGGTCCCGGTCTCTCCCGGAAGGCCGCGGGCGACGCCGTAGTTGGCGGCAAGCAGGTCGAACACCGTCGCCACCCGCGTCTCGCGGGCGCTGCCTGGCTTGCCCAGCGTGACCTTCACCGCCGGCGCCCTGCACACGCGCACGTCACCGCCCTGCGCGTTGGCGGTGAAGTGCGGAACCTCGCGACCGCCGAAGTAGGGGAACGCGACATCGAGGGTCTCATTGGCCTGCGTGCCGTCCTCGAGCACCGACAGCTTGAGCTTGACCTCGCCGCCACGCGCGTCCTTCGCCTCGAGATTCCAGCGACCCGCGTCGGGACGCCCGTCGGGGCCCCAGCGGAAGCCGATCGAGCCATTGGGGAGCACGACCTTGCCGGTGGTGTCGAACGCGACGATCTTCCAGTCGGGATTGTTGTCCTGGCCGAGGCCGTCGGCGAAGTCGCTCGCCCGGACGTAGCGGTCGGGGACCCACGCCCGGCGCCCGTCGGGCAGCGTCGCTTCCTTGAGCTCGACCAGCAGCGGCAGGTCGGTGTAGCGCCGGGCGTAATCGTCGAAGTAGGCAGAGCGTGGTTGACCGCTCGCGCCGAAATAGAACTCTTTCAGGATCACGTGGCCCATCGCCATCGCGAGCGCGGCGTCGGTGCCCTGTTTCGGGTGCAGCCACAGGTCGGCGAGCTTGCTGACCTCAGCGTAATCGGGCGTGACCGCGACGATCTTCGCGCCCTTGTAGCGCACCTCGGTGAAGAAATGGGCGTCGGGGGTCCGGGTCTGGGGCACGTTCGAGCCCCAGGCGATCAGGAACGTGCTGTTGTACCAGTCGGCGCTTTCCGGCACGTCGGTCTGCTCACCCCAGGTCTGCGGCGAGGACGGCGGCAGGTCGCAATACCAGTCGTAGAAGCTCATGCAGACGCCACCGATCAGGCTCAGGTAGCGGCTGCCCGCCGCATAGCTGACCATGCTCATCGCCGGGATCGGCGAGAAGCCGATCACGCGGTCTGGACCGTGTTTCTTGATCGTGTAGACGTTGGCGCTGGCGATCAGCTGGTTCACCTCGTCCCAGGTCGAGCGGACGAAACCGCCGAGTCCCCGCTGCGCCACCCACTCGCGCCGCGCGTCCTGGTTCTCGACGATGCTCGCCCAGGCGTCGACCGGCGACCTGGCGACTGCCAGTGCGGCGCGCCAGTGCTTGAGCAGCCTCCCGCGCACCAGCGGGTATTTCACCCGGTTGGCGCTGTACAGATACCACGAGTACGACGCCCCGCGTGCGCATCCCCGCGGCTCGTGGTTGGGCAGGTCCGGGCGGGTGCGCGGATAGTCGGTCTGCTGCGTCTCCCAGGTGACGATGCCGCCCTTGACGTAGATCTTCCACGAGCACGAGCCGGTGCAGTTGGTCCCGTGCGTGCTGCGGACGATCTTGTCGTGCTGCCAGCGTCCGCGGTAGGTGTCCTCCCAGGTGCGATCCTCGCCCGTCGTGCGGCCGTGGCCTTCGGCGAAATCCTCGTGCGCCTGCGAGAAGTAGGTGATGCGGTCGAGAAAATGGCTCATGAAGAACTCCCGGGGCGTAGCGAGGCGGACGTCAGCATGGCATCTCGGCGTTCCTGCGCGCGTAGTACCACCAGGTGACGCTGATGCACAGCAGGTAGAAGACGATGAACGTGTAGAGCGCGAACTCGGGGCCACCCGTCATCGTGATCGACGTGCCGTAGCTCTTGGGAATGAAGAAACCACCGTAGGCAGCGATGGCCGCGGTGAACCCCAGGGTCGCCGCGCCCTCGGTGTTGCCTTCCTTCGTCGCTTGGGCGACCGCCGCTTCGTTGGCGGGGTCGACGCCGCGCAGCTTCTGGGTCAGGAAGATCACCGGGATCATGCGGAAGGTCGAGCCGTTGCCGATGCCGGTGGTCAGGAACAGGACGAGGAACATCACGAAAAAGCCGGCGAAGCTTCCGCCCGAGGGTCCGCTCGGCAGGAAGTAGAGGACGCCGACGACCGCGCAGGCCATGACGACGAAGTTCCAGAAGGTGACGCGGGCGCCGCCGAGCTTGTCGGCGAGCCAGCCGCCGAAAGGACGCACGAGGGCGCCGACCAGCGGTCCGAGCCAGGCGAAGGCAACCGGATTCACACCGGGGAACTGGCTCTTGATCAGCAGCGGGAAGCCCGCCGCATAGCCGATGAACGAGCCGAAGGTGCCGAGGTAGAGGATGCACATCAGCCAGTTGTGCTTGCGGCGGAAGATCGCCGCCTGCGTCGCGAACGATGCCTTGGCGTCGGCGATGTCGTTCATGCCGAACCATGCGGCGAGCGCGGCGAGCGCGATCCATGGCACCCAGATGAAGGCCGCGTTCTGCGTCCAGACCTGGATCGGCTCGTTGTTCCTGATGATCGTCTGCGGATCGCCGGCGAAGATGCCGAAGATGCCGGCGGTGACGACCAGCGGGCTGAGGAACTGCACGACCGACACGCCGAGGTTGCCCAGCCCTGCGTTGACGCCCAGCGCCGAACCCTTGCGCTCCTTCGGGAAGAAGAAGCTGATGTTGGCCATGCTCGAGCTGAAGTTGCCGCCGCCCAGGCCGCAAAGGAGTGCCAGTCCCAGCATCGTCGGATAGGTGGTCGTGTTGTCCTGGATCGCGAAGCCGATGCCGAGCGCCGGAATCAGCAGCGACCCGGTCGAGATCGCCGTCCATCGGCGGCCGCCGAGCAGCGGCACCATGAACGAATAGAAGATGCGCAGCGTCGCGCCCGAGAGCGCAGGTGCGGCCGCGAGCCAGAACAGCTGGTTGGTCGAGTACTTGAAGCCCAGCGATGGCAGAGTGACGGCGACGACGCTCCAGACCTGCCAGATCGCGAAAGCGAGGAACAGCGCGGGCACCGAGATCCAGAGGTTGATCTTGGCGATCGCTTCGCCCTGCTGCGCCCAGAACGCCTTGTCCTCCGGGGTCCAGACGGTCAGGACCCGCCCGCCGCGCCGTTTGGGCGCGCCCATTGCGGTGGTGCTCACGATCGTTGTCTCCTTTGCAGCGCGGGATTCAGCCGCGGGTATGGCCATGCGAAAGCCGCGCTTCGGCCCCCATGACCTCGGTCCTGCGCACTTCGGTGAAGTACATCCAGATCAGCGAAACCCAGACGACGCCGTACATCAGCATGAATGCGCTCGACCGGATGCCGGTGATGTCGAGCAGAGCGCCGAACATGACCGGCAGCACGAAGCCGCCAAGCCCGCCGGCAAGTCCGACGACGCCGCTGACGGTGCCGATGTTGGCGGGATAGTCGTCGCTGATGTACTTGAAGACGCTCGCCTTGCCGAAGGCGAAGGCGACGCCCAGGACCGCCATCAGCGCGGTGAACATGTACACGTTGAGGCCGATGTGGAAGGTCGTCGGGCCCGCGGTCGTCATCACCGTGAAATCGGTCTGCGGGTAGGACAGGATGAACAGGCAGATCCAGCTCACCCACATCACCCACCAGGTGATGCTGTGCGCACCGTACCTGTCGGCGAGCACTCCGCCGATCGCGCGCAGCACGCCCCCGGGAAGCGAAAAGCATGCGGCGAGGAGGGCCGCGATGCGGATGTCGAGCTTGTACTCGCCGACGTAGTACTGGACCATCCACAGCGACAGCGCCACGTAGCCGCCGAACACGATGCTGTAGTACTGGCAGTACTTGATGACCGTCGGATCCCTGAGCGTCTTCAGCTGGTCGCGGAAGCGGGTCGTCGAAGGAACGAGGTGGGAGGGATCGCTGTAGGTCAGGAGCCAGAACAGGATGACCGTCCCCAGCATCACCGCGGCATAGACCTGCGGCACCATCGCCCAGCCGAACGCGACGACCAGGCTCGGCGCGACCAGCTTGTTGACCGCCGCCCCCGAGTTGCCGGCGCCGTAGACGCCCATCGCCATGCCCTGGCGGCTCTTCGGGAACCAGCGTGCGACGTAGGGCGTGCCGACCGAGAACGATCCGCCCGCCAGGCCGACGAACAGTCCGATGACGATGAAGTGCCAGAACTGCGTCGCATACGCCATCAGCCAGATTGCGGGCACGGTGATCGCCATCAGGATCGCCATCACGATCCTGCCGCCGTAGCGGTCGGTCCAGATGCCCAGCGGCACGCGGATCAGCGAGCCGGTCAGCACCGGCGTCGCCGTCAGCAGCCCGAATTCCGTCGCGTTGAGACCCAGGGTCTTCCTGATCGGGATGCCGATGACGCCGAACATCATCCAGACCATGAAGCAGACGGTGAATGCAAGCGTGCTCGCCGCGAGCACCGACCACGCCTGGCGCCGGTGGCTGGGGGTTTCGTTGATGTTTGCCGCTTGGCTGCCGGTGCGTGCCACGGAGACGCTCCCTCGTCGATGTACGACGGCGTCCACTATCGCGGTTCGCGCAGCCGGCGAACATCCTCCGGTGGTGCAGGCGCAGCGGGCGGGACGAACTATGCCGCGGCGACCCGGCATAGTTCGAAAGTACTAAGCCTCCCTCACCCCTTCCCTCACCCGCCTCGCTCTCGCTTGGCACCCTCTCCCGCACCGCGGGAGAGGGCTGGGGTGAGGGTCCTGCTCCCTCTCCCGCCTGCGGGAGAGGGCTGGGGTGAGGGGGATGTGAGTCGGAGGAGTCAGCCGCCGTTGTGCGCGGCGGCGTAGACGGCCGCCTGCACGCGCGAGTTCAGGTTGAGCTTGCGCAGGATGTGCTGGACGTGGATCTTGACCGTCGTTTCGGCAATTTCGAGCGCGCGCGCGATCTCCTTGTTGCTCGCACCGCGGGCGATGTGCTGGAGGATCTCGCTTTCGCGCGGCGACAGCGATTGCAGCGGGTCGGTCACCGGGTCGCTCGCCGGTGGTTCCAGGGAAACAGGGCGGGCGCTCGCCTGCTGAAAGGCGTTGACGAGCTTGCCGGTCATCTCGGGACTGACCACCGATTCGCCGCCGGCGGCGCGCTCGATCGCCTGCGCAAGCCCCTCGCTGTCCATCGTCTTCAATAGGTAGCCGTTGGCCCCGGCGCGCAGCGCGGCGGCGAGATCGTGCTCGTCCTCGCTCACCGTCAGCATCAGCACCCGTGCCGCGGGCGCAGCTTCCTTCAGGCCCGGCAGCGCGTCGATGCCGGCCACGCCGGGCAGGTGGTTGTCGAGCAGGATCACGTCGGGCTGAAGCTCCGAGGCGCGTCGCTGCGCCTCGCCCGCGTCACCTGCCTCGCCCACCACCGTGAACCCGATGTTCTGGCGCAGAAGCGCGATCAGGCCGCGCCGGAACAGCGTGTGGTCGTCGACGACCAGGATGCGGATCGAGGGCATGGGCGGCATTCCCCGTCAGGCCGCTGCCGACTCGCGCCGCAGGCTGCCGGTTGCGCTCGAGGGCACGGTGAGCACGACCGAGGTGCCACCACCCGGCGTGGCCTCCACCTCGACCTGGGCTCCGATGCGCGCAGCACGCTCGCGCATGATGCGCAGTCCCACATGTGTCTCGTCGAGCATGCCGTCGCCGGGGTCGAAGCCGCGACCGTCATCGCGTACGCTGAAGCGCCATTGCGGCGACTGCCGCACGTCGATCCATACCTGATGCGCGCCTGCGTGCTTGCGCACATTCGACAGCGCTTCCTGGACGACGTGCAGCACCTGTACCTGGCGGTCCGGATCGAGGGGCAGGCCATGGCCCTCGGTGCTGTAGTGGGTGACGAGCCCCGTCTGGTGCTCGAACTTCCGCAGCGTCGTGCGCAATGCCGGCTCGATGTCCTCGCCATTGGTGCGGGTCCGGAAATGGACGAGCAGCTCGCGGACATCACTCGTGCTCTCGCGCAGTCCCGCGTCGATCTCGGCGATCGCATGTTCGGCCGCGACCATGTCCCGGCGCTGCATCGCCTCGCGCAGCAGCTGCACCTGGATCTTCAGGAAAGCGAGCGATTGCGCAATCGAGTCGTGCAGCTCGCGTGCGAGCAGGCTTCGCTCCTCAGCGACGGCGGTCTCGCGATCGAGAGCGCTCGCCCGCAGGCTTTCCATGCCGCTTGCGAGGTGGCTCGCCAGCGTCTCGAGGAGGCTGCGCTCGTCGTCGGAGATCGCGCGCGGCACGCCATAGAAGAGGTCCACCTCGCCCAGGATGCGTTGCTGATGAGTGACGGGAACGCTGACCAGCGTTTCGAATCCGGCGCGCGCGCAGTGGTCGAGGGGCGCGGGCGCAGCCGGCTGGATCGGGATCACGCGCGTGGTCGCGCGACCCTGCACCTGGCCGCAAAGGCAGGTTCCGGTGAGCAGGCAGCTCTCGTCCTCGGCCATCGCCTGCGGCAGGCAGTCACCTGCGAGCAGGAGGTAGCGCGAGTTGCTTTCGTCCGACCAGCGTATCGCGGTCGCATCGGCATGCGCGATCGTGCGCATCTTGCGTGCGAACCCGCGCGCGAGCTCGCCGAGCGAACCTGCACGCGACAGCAGTGCGCTCGCCTCGTAGAGTGCCGACAGGCGCTGGCGTTCGATCTCGAGGCTCGCCGTCTTCTCCAGCACCTTGCCCTCGAGGTCGCGGTACAGCGAGGCCAGGGTCTCCGCCATGCGGTTGAAACCTTCCGAAAGCTCGCCGAACTCGTCGTGCGAGGCGACCGTGATGCGCGTCGCGAGATCGCCCTTCTCGACGCTCGCGAGCCCGGCCTTCAGGCGGGCGAGCGGGTCCAGCACGAACAGGTAGCCGACATAGAGCGACACGACGGCGCTCGCGATCGCCAGCGCCATCATCGCCATCTGGATGACGTTGAGGATGGCCGTCCAGCGCGAGAGCTGGTGCTCGATGGCGGAGACCAGGCGGTCGACGGCGCCCACGAAGTCCTCCGTGCGCTGCGTGACCACCGCGGGCGCGGGTGCGCTCGACCACGCGTCGCGCAGCGCGGTCCATTGGCGCTGAACCGCCTCGAAGTCGGAGCGGACGTCGTCGGTCCAGGGGACGAAGAGCGGTCGCGACGGATCACCGGCTCGAAGCAGCGCGAGCGTCTGGTCCAGGCGGCGAAGGAGCGGTTGCACGGCCTCGGGCGCGCTGCCCGCTTGGGTGGCCGCCAGCCGCCAGGCCTGCATGCGCATGCGCCCAGCCTCGTTCACCGCGGCCGCGCCGCCCTCGAGCTGCCATGTCACCCAGAGCGTCAGCCCGATGGAGGCGATCGCCAGCGCGAGCAGCGTGCCGCCGACAATGACGAACTTGGTGGCAAGGGTGGTCGGTCGGCGCATGACGGAATCATTCGGCTCGGCCGTAGTCTAGCGGTTAGGGTCGCGCTGGCCCATCCGCCGGGCGCGATGGGTTGACCCTGGTCAACGACGCGCTGCGTGGAAGCGCTGTATTGTCGCAGGATGCGAACCCATCGAATGCCTCGGTGCTCGGCACCGGGGCGTGGATCGAGCGGAACGCCCGCGATCCGGACGGGTACGGAGGTTGTGATGGCACGCCGAGTCTTGATTTCATTGGCAGTTGTCGCGCTCGTGCTTGGAAGCTCTGCTGCGACGGCACAGCCGCGCGGAGGCGGGGGTGGGGGCGCACCCTCGGGTGGGGCTTCAGGCAGGGGTTCGGGTGGCGGCCCGAGCGGAGGTATGGGCGGAGGCGCATGGCACGGCGGAAGTCCTGGGGGCGGTGCTTGGCATGGCGGTGGCGGGCACGGCGGCGATTGGCATGGCGGCAATTGGCACGGCGGCGGCTGGTATGGCGGCTGGTACGGACCGAGTGTCGGCCTCTACCTGGGCAGTCCCTATTGGTGGGGGTGGGGCGGCTGGCCCTACTATTACCCGTACGGCTACGGATGGCCTTATGGCTATGGCTATGGCTATGGGTATTCCTATCCGGCGCCCTATGCCTACGTGCCCCGCGAGCCCTCCGTCTACATCGAAGAGGCGCCGCAGGCGGCGGCGCCTCACTACTGGTATTACTGTACGAGTCCCGCCGGCTACTACCCGTACGTTCAGCGCTGCACGAAGCCATGGATGACGGTGCTGCCGCAGGATGTTCCCGGAGCGTCGCGCGGCCCTGCGCCGTCCGAGCCCTCCGGCGGGGCAGGAGGATCCAAATGAACCGCCTTGCGCTCGCGTCGTCGGTCGTTTGCGCGCTGCTGCTGGCAGGTTGCGTTGCGCTGCCCGTCGCGCCGACCGTGATGGCCCTGCCCGGCTCGACGAAGGGTCTGGATCAGTTCCGAGTCGATGACGATTATTGCCGGGCGTATGCGCAGGCGAGGATCGGCGGCTCGGCCCAGGTTGCCTCGGGCAACGCGGCCGCGAGTGCCGCGGCGGGTACGGCGATCGGCGCCGCGGCAGGCGCCATCATCGGGTCCGCGTCCGGCAATGCGGGACCTGGCGCGGCGATCGGTGCCGGCACGGGACTCCTGTTCGGCAGCGCGTACGGAACCGACATGTACGGATACTCGTATTACGCGTTGCAGCAACAGTACGACGCCGCCTACGTGCAATGCATGTATGCGCGGGGCAACCGGGTCCCGGTGCGGGGGGCGTACGGCGGGACGACGCAGGGGCGTCTCCCGCAGGACTATTCGGCGCCTTACCCGTCGCGCAGCGGCTCGCCGGCATCCGGCTATGTCGTCCCCGACCCGCGGACCGACAGCATTCCGCCACCGGACACACCGCCGCCGCGACAGTAGGCCGGGTGCGATGCAGCGATGGCGATGATTCGCAATTCGCAGCGACACCCCGACCGATCCACACCGAATCGCAGGGATGACTGACATGGGCACGACGGAGTTCGGCAGCGTCTGGTGGGCCAGGAGCCTCGACCAGGTGGACCGTGAAATCGCGCGGCTCGCCACGATATGCAACGTCAGGATCCTCGATCCGGGCATCGTCG
Source organism: Casimicrobiaceae bacterium (assembly GCA_035470905.1). Classification (GTDB taxonomy): domain Bacteria; phylum Pseudomonadota; class Gammaproteobacteria; order Burkholderiales; family Casimicrobiaceae; genus VBCG01. The sequence goes on along the minus strand of DATIQL010000237.1, from coordinate 16,363 downwards.
AGCGGGTCCTGCAGAACGATGCCTCGGTGTGCGGCAGCAAGAACCAGCTGGCGTTCGACAAGCTGCGCACCGTGCTGATGATGCACTTTCACGTGCGCGACAAGGCAGTGGCGTCCCTCGGCGAGGCCCAGACCGCGGCATTGGTGACCCACATCGTGGAGAGCCTGCGCGAGCGCATCGGCGAGCGGATGGGAGGAAGTCGCGCGGAATGAGGTCGGGGGATCGAGTCCGTGGCGGGCGCGCGGGCCCCGGCGCATGGCGTGCACCGCGCTCACGCAGCGTGCACGCGCTCGGCCATTGGCCGGCGGGGCGCCCTGCATAGGTCGGCGCATCGGCCCATCCGAATTCGGCATTCGTCTGCTGGCACGGTTTGCTTTAAAAGCATGATTCCACATTTGCCGGCTGCCCAGCGCCACTTCACATGCTGTTACTTCCCGAGGGCGTGGTTCCCCAACTCGTCTCGACCGAGGATGCCATCGCAAGCGTCGAACAGACTTTCGTCGCCTTCGATCGCGGCGAAGCCGCTCCCTATCCCGTCGTGCGCGAGACCCTGGGTCATCGCGGCGCGGTGTTCGGCGTCAAGTCGGGCTTTGATCGCTCTGCCGGCGTGCTGGGGTTGAAGGCAGGGGGCTACTGGCCCGAAAACGCGGCCGCAGGGCTGACCAACCACCAGTCGACCGTGCTCCTGTTCGACCCCGACACCGGCAAGCCGATCGCCCTCGTCGGGGGCAACTACCTGACCGGCGTGCGCACCGGCGCGGCGAGCGCGATTGCGACCCGGCACCTCGCACGCCGCGATGCGCGCGTCCTCGGGCTGATCGGGGCCGGCGTGCAGTCCGCCCATCAGATTCGCGCGGCGCTGGCGGTGCGGCCGCTCGCCACGGTGGTCGCCTGGGACCCCTCGGCGGCCAACCTCGCCGAACTCGGCCGCATCGTGCTTTCACTCGGGGTGGACTACCGGGCGGCAGGCTCGGCCGAGGAAGCGGTGCGGGCTGCCGACATTCTGACCACGGTGACGCCCGCGACGCGGCCCATCGTGATGAAGGACTGGGTACGTCCAGGGACCCACATCAACGCCATGGGCGCCGACACCAGGGGCAAGCAGGAACTCGCTGCCGAGCTGGTGGCGGCAAGCCGCGTCATCGTCGACGACACCGCGCAGGCGATCACCATCGGCGAATGCCAGCACGCCTATGCGCAGGGAATGTTGCGAACCGACGCGATGACGACGCTCGGCAGCATTGCCGGCGGGCGCTGCCCCGGCCGGCAAAGCGATTCCGAAATCACGCTGTTCGACGGCACGGGCATCGCGCTGCAGGACCTCGCGCCGGCGGCCACGGCCGTGCGACGGGCGCGCGAGCGCGGCCTCGGCGTCGAGGTCCCGTTCTGAATCTGAGCCGTCCTCGACGGACGGCGCGCGCTACCAGCCGTTGATTCGCGACCAGGCGGCGATCACCTCGCCGCCGCCCTCGACCACCTGGTAGCGGTCGTACATCGCCGCGGTCAGACAGGCGTGGTTGGGGAACACGCGTACCTTCGAGCCCACCGGCAGGCGCTCGAAGGGAAAGGGCCCATGGCTGCTCAGCAGCCCGTGTTCCTGGAACACGCGGCTGACATGCACGGTGCCGATGCGTTCGCGGGCCTGCGCATCCATCACCAGGCCGAAGCCGATGTCCTCGGGCAGTCCCTCGGCCGCGGTGCTGCGGTCCTTCGACAGCGCGAGCGCCCCGGCGTCGATCAGCGCGCAATCGAGGTCCTCGCGGTGGCCGATGACGCTGGCCAGCACCGATACGGCGATGTCGCCGCGGCCGCAGGAATGGATCTCGGACTGGAACACGTCGCCGAACATGTAGACGCCGCAGCGCAGCTCGGTGACTCCGTCGAGATTGCGGGCGTGGACGGCGGTCGGTGTCGAGCCGACGCTGACCACCGGGCAGGGCAGTCCGGCCGAGCGCAACCGCTCCGCCGCTGCGACGGAGGCGGAGCGCTCGTGCTCGGCCACCGCCTGCACCTGCTCGATCGAGCGGCACTGATAGGAATGCCCGGCATGTGTCAGCACGCCGCGCAGCGACAGTCCCGGCAGCTCGTACAGCGCGCGACCGAGCTCGAGCAGGCGCGGATCGTCGGGGATCAGGCCCGCGCGGTGCTCGCCGGTATCGAGCTCGATCAAGACGTCGAGGTCGATGCCGAGCTGGACGCAGTGCGCGCTGACCGCGCGTGCAATGTCGACCCGGTCGGTCACGACGGCAAGGTCGACACCGCGGCGCCGCAATGCCGCTGCGCGGCCGAGCTTCGACGGCACGATGCCCACGGCGTAGAGGATGTCGGTGTAGCCCGCATCGGCAAAGTACTCGGCTTCCTTGAGCGTCGAGACGGTGATGGGGCCCACCGCGGCGCCCAGCGCGAGGCGCGCGACCTCGACCGACTTGGCTGTTTTCATGTGCGGCCGCAGTCGGACGCCGAGCGACTGCGCGCGTTGATTCATCGCGTCGACATTGCGCGCAAGGACGCTGCGGTCGAGGATCAGGTTCGGGGTATCGAGGTCTGAGAGTTTCATCGGCAAACGGCAGAAAATGCCTGCACGGGGCTACAGGTCGCCCTGCGGCGCCACCCATTCGACTTCGGTGTCGACGGGGAAGATCGGCCGCGGCAGGTGCTTGAAGTCGAAGCGCGACAGGATCGGCGAGGTCAGGCCCGGCGCGTCGACCTCGATGACCTGACTGTCGTCGAAGAACTCGTCGAAGCCGGCGCGGAAATGCCCGCGCGACTTCACGACAACGGCCCGCGCGCTCGCGATGTCCTCGCCGAACATCTCGAGGAAGACCGGGTCGGCGCACTGCGTGCGGATCGAAATCACGGCAATGCGGATGCCGCCCAGATCGAGCAGGGCGCTGGGCCCGAGGTTCATGCGCCGTCCGGCGTAGAAGCCGCGGCGCCCGACACAGTCGCCGTCGCGCAGCCGCAGGACGCGGGCATGCGCCTCGAAGCGCAGCGAGCGCGGATCGCTCTCGGCGCGGTTGAACACGGCGTCGAACTCGGCGCCTTCGCCGAGCGCGTGCGCCTGCGCAGCGAGTTCCGGGTCGTTGAAGACGCCGATCAGCACGCCGGTCGCGCCGGCCCGCTGCAGCGCCTCGAGGATCCACGTGGTGTTGCCGCGACCGCCGCCGCCGGGGTTGTCGGCGACGTCGGCCAGGATCACCGGGCGGCGCGACGGATCGCGGCACACCTGCAGGACGGTAGCGACCGCGTCGTCGAGGCTGGTCAGCGCAGGCACGTAGCGCAGGTGGTCGGCCCAGGCCCGCGCCGCGATATCGCGCGCCACTCGTGCGGCGGCCTTCCGGTCGGAGCGCGCAGTGACGATGATCGCGAGGCCGTTCTTCTCGGTATCGGCGTAGGCGAAGCCACCGAGGATCGACACGCCGAGGATCTCGCCCCCGATGCGCGACTGGCCGTAGGCCATCAGGTCGGCATAGGGGCCGCACTCGGTGCGCAGGGTGACGGTGGGCGGCGCAAGCGGGAGGCGCAGCAGCACTGCCTGTGGGCGCAGGCCGCGGAGCATCTCGACCAGTGCGCGTGCGACCTCGACGCCGCGGTCGAACATGTCCACATGCGGATTGGTGCGGTACGCGGCGATCAGGTTGACGTTGTCGACCATCGCCTGCGAGACGTTGCCGTGCAGGTCCAGTGTCGCGACGATCGGCACGTCGGGGCCGACGACCGCGCGCACCATCGCGAAGATCTCGCCGTCCGGATCACGGGTCGCGGTGGTGATCATCGCCCCGTGGTTGGCGATGTAGACCGCATCGAGCGGCATCGCCGCCTCGAGGCGGCGGCGCATCTCGGCCAGCGTCGTGCGGTAGAACTCGTGGTCGAGCGGGCCGCCGGCCTCGACGAGGCCGATCAGAATCGGCAGCGGGGTCCATTCGCAGGCGGCGTCCATCGCGCTGCGAAAGCCGAGCACCTCGGCGGGCAGGCGGGAATCGGCCTTGCCCAGTTCGGCGAGGATCTCGTCGCCCGCGACGTAGACTCGCCTCAGGTAATCGTCGCGGACCGTCGGCGGGGCGAAACTGTTGCTTTCGAGCAGCAGGCCGAGCAGGGCGACACGTTGGGACGAGCGAGCAGGCATGTGGGCCGCAACCGGAGTTTCATCGGGGCTCGCAGCCTAGCAACGGACCTCCATCCAACGCCAATGCCGCCTTCACCTAGCGCGATGCACTTTTTGCCTCGCCTTCGCCGGGGCTGGTCACTGCGCTCCAGAACTCCTCGGATTTCGGCGGCAGCGCATCGTTCGATCGATACAACCGGATCTCGACCGGAATCGACCAGCTGTCGTCACCGGCCGGCACCAGCCGGCCCGAAGCCAGGTCGTCCTCGATCTGGCTGGCCAGCAGCCACGCCATGCCGCGCCCGCTGCGGGTCATCGATTCGAGCACGGCTGCGAGGTGCGAGACGAACACCCGCTCCAGATGGGCTGGCTCGGTGCGCCGGGCCAGCATCTTCTCGGTCGCGCGCCCGATCGCCGAGGTCTCGGCATAGGCGAGGTAATGCGCAGGACGCTCCCGGGTGCCCGGCAGCGGGTGCATCGGGGTCCCGTCGGGGTTGGCTGCCGACACCGGCAGCAGCCGGTCGACGCCGACGACGACCGAGCGGAAGTCGTTGGGCGGCAGATTGATCTCGACGCTCGGATGGGTGTGGCACAGCACGAAATGGCAATGGCCCTTGAGCAGTGATTGCACGCATTGCTCGACGTGACAGGTGTCGAGCCGGGTGAAGAGCACACCCTTGCGCGCTTCGACGTCCCGGATCCAGTTCGGGAAGAAGGTCAGCGACAGGCTGTGCGTGGCCGCAAAGGTAATGGTGCTGGCCGCGGCGTGGTCGACATGGCGGATGTCCTCGCGCACCTGGTAGAGCCGGCGCAGCACCTCCTCGGCCACCGGACGCAGCTTCTGGCCAGCGGGTGTCAGGCTGACCGGCTGCGTGCTGCGCTCGATCAGCGCGGTGCCGATCCACTCCTCGAGGCTCTTGATGCGCCGGCTGAAGGCGGGTTGCGTGGTGAATCGCAACTCGGCCGAGCGCGTGAAATTGCGCGTGTCGACCAGGCTGAGGAAATCCTCGAGCCACTTCATTTCCATCGTGGTGCTCCCGCAGCCGGATCGGCCATGCCCGCCCGGCATTGCGCCATCGCCAATCGGCATTCGCGGCCGCGGCGCGGCGGGTGTCACCATAGCCCCGGACCCGCGCCGCCTGCCAAGGAGGAAGGGGCGTCCGCAAATTATAATGAATCATGGATATTCGACTCTCGAGATGAAGACCGACTGGCAAAATTTGATCGACGGCCGCTGGGTGGACGGTGCCACCGGCGAGCGCATCGTCGTCACCAATCCGGCCACGGGGGAGCCGATCGCGCAGGTAGCCCGTGCGGTTGCGGCGGACGTCGATCGCGCGGTCGAAGCCGCGCGCGACGCGTTCACGCGGCGCGCGATGCTGGACCTCAGCCCGGCCGAGCGCGGCCGGCTGATGTTCGAGGTGGCGCGGCAGCTCGCGGCGATGACCGAGGAGATCGCCGAGCTCGAATGCCTGGACAACGGCAAGACGCTCGCCAACGGCCGCAACGAGGTCGCGCTCACCGTGCGCTACCTCGAGTACTACGGCGGCCTTGCCGACAAGCTCGAAGGCCGGCAGATCCCGCTGGGCAACGGTGTCGTCGACTATACGGTGCACGCACCTTTCGGCGTGTCTGCCCAGATCGTGCCGTGGAACGGCCCGCTGCCGGTGGGCGCGCGCTCGGTGTGTTGCGCGCTCGTGACCGGCAACACCGTCGTGCTGAAGTCGCCCGAGGACTCCCCGCTCAGCCTGATCAAGTTCGCCGAGGCCTGCGAGCGTGCCGGCGTGCCGCGCGGGGCGTTCAATCTGATCTGCGGCTACGGACACGATGCCGGCGCCGCGCTGGCGGTGCACCGCGACATCGATCACATCGTCTTCACCGGCTCGGTCGAAACCGGCAAGAGCGTGCTGCGCGCCGCGGCCGAGCGCGTGATCCCCTGCGTCATGGAGCTCGGCGGCAAGTCGGCGGCGATCGTGCACGCCGACGCCGACCTGCCGCTGGCCGCACAGCGCGTGGCGCGCGGCATCTTCACGCATGCCGGCCAGATCTGCTCGGCGGCGAGCCGCGTGCTGGTGCAGCGCTCCATCTACGAGCGGTTCATCGAGGCCCTGGTGGCGCAGGCGCAGGCCCGGGTCGTCGGCCCGGGCGCCGAAGGCGCCGACATGGGCCCGCTGATCTCGTCGCGCCAGCTCGACCGCGTCGAGGCGCTGTGCCGCGCAGGGGTCGACGAAGGTGCCGTGGTCGCCTGCGGAGGTTCGCGGGTCGCGGGCCATCCCGGCCATTTCATGCAGCCTACGGTGTTCCGCGACGTGGAACCCCGTATGCGTATCGCGCAGGAAGAGTTCTTCGGTCCCGTCATCGTGGCCATTCCTTTCGACACGCGGGACGAGGCCGTCGCGATTGCCAACGGCACCGATTACGGGCTCGCCGCCGGCGTTTTCACGCGCGATCTGGGCCTCGCGCTGTGGACGGCCGACCGGCTGGTCGCCGGACAGGTCTACGTGAACGACTGGTGGGTCGGCGGCGTCGAGACGCCTTTCGGCGGCAGCAAGCGCTCCGGCTACGGACGCGAGAAGGGCCAGGAGGCCCTGCTCGGCTACGTCCAGACCAAGAACATCGGCATCCGTCTCTGAAGCCGCGCCGCCGCGCCATGCGCGATGCGGTGCCGGCATCGGCCGATCCGCACTCGGCATTCGCCTCGCGGGTTGGGCGTTGATAGGCTCGCTCCGTTGCTCCCCATCCACCTCCAACCACACGACCCTAAACGCATGAACAGGAAATCCTTTTTGCTGGTTGCACTGGCCTCGGCAGCGCTGGTTGCGCTGCCCCTGACCGCCGCCAAGGCGCAGACGCGCGGGGGCAACGTCATCGTGGCCATCACGCAGGCGCCGCCGACGCTGGACGCGCAGATCACGACGATCCAGTCGGCGCGCTACGTCAGCCTGCACATCTTCGAGACGCTGTATGCACGCGACGAGAACGGCAAGCCGATTCCCGACCTCGCCGAAGGCGCGACGGTCTCGCCCGACGGCAAGACCTACACGCTGTCGCTGCGCAACGGCGTGAAGTTCCACAACGGCAAGACGATGACGTCGGCCGACGTCGTCGCTTCGCTCGAGCGCTATCGCAAGGTCGGCGCCAACGCCAGCCTGCTGTCCGAGGTCGAGTCGATCTCGGCCAAGGGGCCCAACGAGGTGGTCATCAAGCTCAAGAAGGTGCAGTCGACGCTGATCGACAGCCTGTCGTCGTCGACCGCGCCGCTGGCGATCTATCCGGCGGAAGAGGCGGCCAAGGGACCGGACAAGATCGCCTACATCGGCACCGGCCCCTACAAGTTCGTCGAGCTGAGCCCCGACAGCCACGTGAAGCTGGAGCGGTTCAAGGACTACGTGCCCAACCCGCACTACACCAAGCGCGACGGCTTCGGCGGCCGCAAGGAGGCCTACTTCGACACCGTGACCTTCCGCTTCATGCCCGAGGCGGGCGCCCGCGTCGCCGCGCTGGAGTCCGGCGAGGTGCACGTGGTCGAGACGGTCGACGGCCCGACCAAGAAGCGCCTGGAAAGGAACACGGCGTACACGATCTATCCTCTGCTGCCGTTCTCGTTCCAGATCGTCAAGTTCAACCATGCGGTGCCGCCGACCGACAACCTCGCGTTCCGGCAGGCTGTCGTCGCGGCGCTCGACATGGAAGAGATCATGTCGATCGCCTATCCCGACATCTATCAGCTCGACGGCGGCTGGCTGTATCCGAATTCGCCGGACTACAGCAATGCAGGCCTGAAGGACTACAACAAGCCCGACATGAAGAAGGCCAAGGAGCTGCTCGCCAAGTCGGGCTACAAGGGCGAGACGCTGACCTTCCTGGTCGACAACCTGCGCGCCAACACCGACACCGCCACGGTCGTCCAGCAGCGGCTGGCCCAGATTGGCGTCAAGGTCGACATCAAGGTGACCGACTGGCCCACGGCGGTGAAGATCGGCTGGTCGCCGGCCGGATGGAACCTGTTCGCGCACGGCTTCGGCATCCAGCCTTTCGAAGGAGCGGGAACGGTGATGGCGTCGTGGACCGGCGGCCAGCTCCACCAGAAGCCCGATCCGGAGATCGACCGCCTGTATGCCGAGTTCAGCGCCGAGATGAACCCGGAGAAACGCAAGGCCCTGTTCGCCACGTTCCAGAAGCACATGATCGACAACGTGATCGCTGCCAAGGTCGGCAACTACGGCCTGTTCCAGGTGAGCACGTCGAAGCTCCATGGTTTCAAGCCGTATCGCATCCCGCGCATGTGGGGTGTGTGGCTCGACAAGAGCTGATCTGACGCAACCCCGGGGGCGGCATCGTGCCGCCCCCTTTCGCTTTCGGATTCCGATTTCCGGCTTTCGCCTTCCGCCCGCACGATGCTGAAGTACCTGCTGCGCAGATTCATCGCCGCGATCCCGGTGATGTTTCTCGTCTCGCTGATGTCCTTCGCGGTCATCTGGCTGGTGCCGGGCGACCCCGCGTCGTCCTTCCTCGACGCCAGCGCGACCAAGGCGCAGCTCGAGGCCGTGCGCCATCAACTCGGCCTCGACCAGCCGCTGTGGCAGCAGATGATTCAGTGGTATGGCCGTGTGCTGTCGGGCGACCTCGGGCAGTCGATCCTCCTGCACCGCAGCGTCGGCGAAGCCCTGGTCGAGCGCCTCCCGGTCACGCTGTCGCTGGCTGCGCTCGCGCTCGTGCTGGCATCGGTGCTCGGGATCTCCGCGGGGGTCTATGCCGCGATGCATCGCGGTCGCCTGGCGGACCGCTCGGTGATGACGGCGTCGCTGCTCGGACTGTCGATGCCAGATTTCTGGCTGGGGCTGGTCCTGATCGTCGTCTTCGCCGTCGGCCTGGGCTGGTTGCCGTCGGGCGGCTTCGTTCCGGCCACCGAGAGCGTCGGCGGCTGGCTTCGGACGATGACGCTTCCGGCGCTGACCCTCGCGCTGGTGCAGACCGGTTTCATCGCACGCATGACGCGCTCGGCCATGCTCGACGTGCTGCACCAGGACTACATCCGCACCGCCGATGCCAAGGGCCTGAAGCATGGCTTCGTCGTGCTGCGGCATGGGCTGCCGAACGCGATGATGCCGATCCTGACCGTGCTCGGCATCATCGCAGGCTCGCTGCTCGGAGGTGCCGTCGTCGTCGAGCAGGTGTTCTCGCTGCCGGGAATCGGACGCCTGATCATCGGCGCGATCATGAGCCGCGACTTCCCGGTGATCCAGGGCGGGCTGCTCTTTCTGGCCGGGGTCTACGTCGTCATCAACCTCGTCGTCGACCTGCTGTACGCGGTGGTCGACCCGCGCGTGCGGCTTTGAGCGCGGAACCGACCCTTGCCGACGGCGCGCGCGGGGCCATGCGCCGCGTGCTCGCGCACCGGTCGATCGTGATCGGCGGCGCCCTCGTGCTGCTGGTCGCCCTGGTCGCGGTGTTCGCCGGGCTGATCGCGCCCTACGATCCGCTCGCCAGCAACTTCCATGCGCGACTGCAGGCACCGAGCGTCGAGCACTGGTTCGGCACCGACCATTTCGGTCGCGACGTGCTGTCGCGCGTGATCTACGGCGGCCGGCTGTCGCTGGAGATCGGCCTGTTCGTCGTGCTGATGACGGGTTTCTACGGCACGCTGATCGGCAGTCTGGCCGGCTATTACCGGCGCCTCGACGGTCCGATCATGCGCGTGATGGACGCGCTGATGGCTTTCCCGGCCATCCTGCTCGCGCTGACGGTGAGCGCGACCCTCGGCGCCTCGGTGAGCAACGTGGTGATTGCGCTGGCCGTCGCGACCACGCCGCACACCGCGCGCATCGTGCGCAGCTCGGTGCTCGTCGTGCGCGAGATGCAGTACGTCGAGGCCGCGCGTGCGCTCGGCGCCGGCGACCTGCGCATCCTCTGGTTCCATGTGCTCGCCAATTCGCTGGCGCCGCTGATCGTGCGCCTGACCTTCGTCTTCGCGAGCGCCATCCTCGCCGAGGCGGTGCTGTCGTTCATCGGCGTCGGCCCGCCGCCGCCGGCGCCGAGCTTCGGCAACATCATCGCCAACGGCCGCGACTTCATGGTCGAGGCGCCGTGGGTCACGATCTTCCCGGGCCTGGCGATCGTCGTCTGCGTGCTGGGCCTCAACCTGCTGGGCGACGGTCTGCGCGACCTGCTCGATCCGCGGATCAAGGTGGGGCCATGACCGGGAACGTCCTCGAGGTCCGGGGGCTGACGACGACGCTCGGCCAGGCTGCGCGCGCCGCGACCATCCTCGAGGACGTGGCGCTCGAGGTCGCTCCTGGCGAGGTGCTCGGCGTCGTCGGCGAATCCGGCAGCGGCAAGAGCATGCTCGCGCTGGCCGTGATGGGCCTGCTGCCGCCGTCGATCCGCGTCACCGCAGGTTCGATCCGGTTGCTCGGCGACGAACTCACGGCCGGCAGTGCGGCCGCCTGGTGCAGCCGCCGCGGCCGCGACATGGCGATGGTGTTTCAGGAGCCGATGTCCTCGCTGAACCCCGTGATGCGCGTCGGCACGCAGATCGAGGAGGTGCTGCGCCGCCGTCTGGGCATGAAAGGCGCGGCGGCGACGCGCCGTGCGATCGACCTGCTCGAGCGCGTCGAGATACCGTCGGCGAGAGGACGCCTGGCCGTCTATCCGCACTAGCTGTCGGGCGGAATGCGCCAGCGGGTGATGATCGCGATGGCGCTGGCTTCGGATCCGAAGCTGCTGATCGCCGACGAGCCGACCACCGCCCTCGACGTGACGATCCAGGCGCAGATCCTCGACCTGCTGCGGTCGATCCAGCGCGCCACCGGGATGGCGCTGATGCTGATCACGCACGACCTCGGCGTGATCGCCGAGATGGCCGACCGGGTGATGGTTCTCTACGCCGGACGTGTCGCCGAGTCGGCGCCGGCCGAGGCGCTGTTCGATGCGCCGGCGCATCCGTATTCGCGGGCGCTGCTCGCCTCGGTGCCGACGCTGGCGGCGCGCGTCGAGCGACTGGTAACCATCGAGGGCGCGGTGCCGGCGGTGGGCGCACTGCCTAGGGGCTGCCGGTTCGCGCCACGCTGCCCGCGCCGCGACGGGGCCTGCGAAGCAGCGCCGCCCGCGACGCGGGTGCTCTCACCGGGCCACGCAGTCGCCTGCCTGCGCCCGGCGGGGGCCGATGCCCGGATGCCGGCACCCCTGGAGATGCCGACGTGAGCGACCGCGACGATGCCGGCGTGCTGATCGAGGCGCGCGGCCTCGCCAAGCACTTCCCGGTCCGCAGCGGGGCCTTCGGCGTTGCGAAGAATGCCGTCGTGCGCGCCGTCGACGGCGTCGACCTCGGCATTCGCAGGGGCGAGACCCTCGGCCTGGTCGGCGAATCGGGCTGCGGCAAGTCGACCACCGGGCGGCTGCTGCTGCGCCTGATCGAGCCCAGCGCCGGATCGATCGTGCACGAAGGCACGGAGCTCACGACCCTGGATGCCCGCCAGATGCGCGAGCGCCGCCGGCACATGCAGATCATCTTCCAGGACCCGTTCGCGTCGCTCAACCCGCGCATGACGGTCGAGAGAATCATAAGCGAGGCTTTCGCGATCCACGGCATCGGCTCGACCGCCGAGCGCAGGCGCTCGCTGGCGGAGCTGCTCGACCTGGTGGGCCTGCCACGCAGCGCCGCGACCAGGCACCCGCACGAGTTCTCGGGCGGCCAGCGCCAGCGCATCGGCATCGCGCGCGCGCTCGCACTCAGGCCGGCCTTCGTGGTCTGCGACGAGGCGGTGTCCGCACTCGACGTGTCGGTGCAGGCGCAGATCATCAACCTGATGCAGGACCTGCAGCGCGAGCTCGGCCTGACCTACCTGTTCATCTCGCACAACCTGTCGGTGGTGCGGCACATCTCGACGCGCATCGCGGTGATGTACCTCGGGCGCATCGTCGAGATCGCTGATGCCGACGCGCTGTTCGAGCGGCCCGCACATCCGTACACCCGGGCCCTGCTTTCGGCGGTGCCGGTCACCCATCCGCGCGAGCAGCGCCATCGCCACGTCCTGGCCGGCGACGTGCCGAGCCCGCTCGCCGTGCCGGCCGGATGCCGCTTCGCGCCTCGCTGCCCGCATGCGCAGGATCGCTGCCGCAGCCAGGATCCGGCGCTGATGCCGCTGGCTGCCGGCCAGCGGGCGGCCTGCCACCTCGCCGCCGATGGCACGCTGCCCGCGAACGCCTTCTCGTCCTGAAACACGCAACCGGAGGAGATCCGATGACCCAGCAATTCGTCGAAGACCGGCGCGACCTCGCAGCAGTGTTCCGCGGCGCCGCCATGTTCAGCGGTCAGGCCGGCGTATGCAGCCATTTCAGTCTGCGGGTCAGCGAGCAGCCGCTGCGCTTCCTGCTCAATCCCTGGGGCATGTACTTCTCGGAGGCTCGCGCGAGCGACCTGATGCTGATCGACGAGCACGGGAACAGCCAGGATCCGTCGCACGATGCCGGCTTTGCCGCGTTCAACATCCATTCGCGGATCCACGCGCTGCACCCGGACGCACATTGCGTGCTGCATACCCACATGCCCTTTGCGACGGCGATAACCATGCTCGAGGGCGGCCGGCTCGAACCCGCGTCGCAGGAGGCGCTGCGCTTCTACGGCGACATTGCCTACGACGACAGGTACAACGGCCTGGCGCACGAGGCCGAGGAAGGCGAGCGCATCGCGCGGGCGATGGGCGGCAAGCATGTGATCTTCCTGGCTCACCACGGGGTGATCGTCGTGGGCCCGACGGCGGCTCAGGCCTTCGACCACCTGTACTACCTCGAGCGCGCGGCCGAGCTCCAGGTGAAGGCGATGAGCTGCAATCGGCCGCTGCGCCTCGTGGGGCACGAGACGGCGAAGAAGACGGTGGCGCAGTTCGGCCGCGAGCGCGAACACTGGGCGCGGCTGCACCTCGATGCACTGCGCCGCAAGCTCGACCGCGAGCAACCCGGGTACGCCAGCTGACCGCCTGCTCTGGCGCGTGCCGGCCGGCCAATGACCGGCCAGCTGGGGCGCTTGCGTTCTGCCGGCGGCAACGGGCGCGGCAAGCGGATTGGATCCGCCCGCGCCCGGCCCGTTCGGCTAGAAGCGGAAGTCCACCCCGCCGACGTAGCTGTCGACCTTGATCCGGTCGTTTTTCACCCACTCGGCGAACAGCGCCCAGTTGGGTGCGAAGGTCCAGCGACCGCCGACCCCGTACGTCGCTTCGTCCTGATTATCGTCCCGGCTTGCCGTCAGCAGCGACGTATTCGCGTTCAGCTTCAGCTCGGAATGCGCATACCCGATGCGGCCATAGAGGTCGAAATTGTTGATCGGCAATATGCCGACCAGGGATATTCCGACCGATTGCGCCTTGGCGGACCCATCGATCGGCACCGCGGTTCCATTCAGCGTCCCGTGGAAGTTGTAGCGCCCGAAATCGTAGTACCCGACCTCGACTGCCGCGTACGGGCTGAAGCGCCAGCCGCCGCGAACCGTATACGTCGTATCGTGGGTGTCGACCTGGGCGTTGTCGAGCCCCGTGAGCTCACTGCCCGACATGTTCAGGTGGCCGCCGCCGATGCCGGCTCCAAAATAGAAAGGCGCCTGCGGGCCTGGCGGAGGCAACATCGATTGCTGTGCCGCCACAGTCAGCGGCGCGAGTGCCGTTGCCAATATCAGAATGCCAGGAATTCTCTTCATCGTTGCTCTCCATGGTTTCGAGCCTCGGCTTCCGAGCCTTGGCCCGATGATTCTTGGCGATTTCGCGGCGTCGCGTCCTCTCCTTTCCCGACATGCGCGAGCGGCAGCGCGTGTCAGGAAGATTGCAGCACCTGCAGGCTGCGCATGGTGTCGCCACCGCGCGACGGGCCACGGGAAGAATGGCTTTCCGAAACTGCAGGCCGAGCACCGCACAGGGCGCGTTCGCGCCCGTGGGTTGGAGTTCGACGGCGGGCTGCGGGTTCCTGCGCGCGTCTGCGCTCAAGCAGGCAAGCGAACCGCGTCGATCGCCACTACGCGTTGCCCCTAGCCGATTCGCCATCGCGAGGCGCCCACGGCCCAGGCGCCAGGTGACGTGCAGCGCGGCGCGTCCTGCCCGAAGGCATCTCTGTTGACACCGGTCAATACGACTCGAGGTGACGCCGCCCATCATTTCCCCTCAGTGCGCCAACAAGCAGAGGGAGAAATGAGGAAAGGCGCTCTCCTCGACGACGACGTGGTCGACGATTTCCTGCGCCGGCTCATGACGGAAGACAGCGATTGCGACGCGCCCGCATGGCGAATGTGGGTCGAGATCCCTGCACGCGTTGGATGGGGCAGTCGGCGCGGCATCGTCTCCAACCGCCGGCACCGCCGCACACCGAACTGCATGGAACGGCGGCCGGGCGCGTTACATGGCCGGCATCGCGAAATATCCGGCACCGCGGGCGCCGCGTTGGGTCGCCTTCGCGCTCGCTTCGGGACGCGCCCGCGCCGCGGGTCGTGATCGCGAAGCGCAGCACGGCCACGCCCGCAGGCATATGGCTCCGTCGGCCGCATTCAACGCGGTCGCAGCGAGTTGCACCCGTCATTTCGTCCGCAGTGCAGGCGACTGGAGGGAAAAATGAGGAAACTGGGCCTGTTCGTCGTGGCGGCAATCGTGGAAGTCACGCTCGGCCAAGCTGCGTATGCTCAAAAGGCCTATGCGAGAACGCAACCGCCTGCAGGCAATTCGCAACTGGCGCTGCGGATTTTCCAGGAATGCGCCGGCAACCCACCGATCAGCGAATGCGTGGCGTATTACGTGGTTCCCGCCGGCTACGACGCGGTGTTGGAGAGCGTATCGATGTACGCAGGAGGTCTCGGGATCCTGGATGCAGAGGTGAGGATCATCGGCAGCTCGCCGGCCTCCTTCCGCCTTCCGCTGTCCAGCAACAACGGTTTTCAATCGACCGTATCGACGGCATACGCAGGAAGGATCACCGTGCTTGCCGGGGAGGAGATAAGACTGCGGGTCTTCGGCTATCTGACTCTGGCAAACACCAGCACCAACGACTTCACGGTGGCCGCCTCGGGCTACCTCGTTCCATCGGGCGGCAGTGGCCTTGCCCCGTGACACGGCACGCGTCGGATGCCGGGCATGAAAAAAGCCGGCGCTCGGCCGGCTTCCCTGGAAGGTTTGGAGGCGGAGGTCGGAATCGAACCGGCGTAGACGGCTTTGCAGGCCGCTGCATGACCACTCTGCCACCCCGCCCGGGATGGACGCGGCCGGAACAGGCATCGAACGCGCTGCTGCGGCCGGACAAGCGAAGAATCGAACGAAGAATCGAACGAAAAATCTGGCGAATAATCGAGCAAAAAAGGAAACGAAAAGGGAGAGCCGCGTCTACGAACTACTGGCTCTCCCCGGAAATCTGGAGCGGGAAAGGAGTCTCGAACTCCCGACCTCAACCTTGGCAAGGTTGCGCTCTACCAACTGAGCTATTCCCGCATGAAGTACGCATTATACCATCGCCGCGCGCCCGCTCAAGGCGCTCGCACGGCGGGGGCGGTCATGCCAGGACGGCGGCGATCGCGTCGGCGACGTAGTCGACGTTCCCGGTGTTGAGGGCCGCCACGCAGATGCGGCCGGTCTCGATCGCGTAGACGGAGAATTCCTCGCGCAGGCGCTTGACCTGCGCCTTGTCGAGCCCGGAGTAGGAGAACATCCCGCGTTGATCGCGCACGAAACCGAAGTCGTGCTTCGGAGCGCGCTCGGCGAGCTTGGCGACCAGCGTTGCGCGGATCGAGCGGATGCGATCGCGCATCGTGCGAAGCTCGACCTCCCACAGCTTGCGCAACTCGGGATGGGTCAGCACCAGCGCGACGATCTGGCCGCCGTGCGTCGGGGGATTCGAGTAGTTGGTGCGCACGACGCGCTTCAGCTGCGACAGCACGCGCGTGGCCTCGTCCTTGTCGGCGGTGACGACGGTCAGCGCGCCGACGCGCTCGCCGTAGAGCGAGAACTACTTGGAGAACGAGTTCGAGATGAACACGGGGCCGGGGGTGGCGACGAACTTGTGCACGACCTCGCCGTCGGCATCGATCCCGGCACCGAAGCCCTGGTAGGCGAGGTCGAGGAAAGGCACCAGCCCGCGCGCGCGGACCACGCCGATGATCTCGTCCCACTGCGCGGGCGTCGGGTCGACGCCGGTCGGGTTGTGGCAGCAGGCGTGCAGCACGACGATGCTGCCGACCGGCATTGCATCGAGCGATGCTCGCATCGCCTTGAAATCGAGGCCGTGGGTCGC
>DATIQL010000236.1:0-2352 GCA_035470905.1 Casimicrobiaceae bacterium | reverse complement strand
GCCGACATCGACAAGGAGACCGTCGATTTCGTCCCCAACTACGACGGCAAGGAGCAGGAGCCGGCGGTCCTGCCGTCGCGGCTGCCGAACCTGCTGGTCAACGGCTCGTCGGGCATCGCCGTCGGGATGGCGACGAACATTCCGCCGCACAACCTGACCGAGACGATCAGCGGCTGCCTCGCGCTGCTGGCGAACCCCGCGATCTCGATCGACGAGCTGATGGAGATCATTCCGGCGCCCGATTTCCCGACGGCGGGAATCATCTACGGACTGGAAGGTGTCCGCGAAGGCTATCGCACCGGCCGCGGGCGCGTCGTGATCCGTGCGCGGACCCATTTCGAGGATCTCGAGAAAGGCAGCCGGCAGGCGATCATCGTCGACGAGATCCCGTATCAGGTGAACAAGGCGAACCTGCTTGTGCGCATCGGCGAGCTGGTGCGCGAGAAGAAGCTCGAGGGCATCTCCGACCTGCGCGACGAGTCCGACAAATCGGGAATGCGCGTCGTCATCGAACTGAAGCGCGGCGAAGTGCCCGAGATCGTCCAGAACAACCTGTTCAAGCTGACGCAGCTGCAGGACAGCTTCGGCATGAACATGGTCGCGCTGGTGGACGGCCAGCCGCGGCTGCTGAACCTCAAGCAGTTCCTCGAGCATTTCATCATCCATCGCCGCGAAGTGGTCGTGCGGCGCACGCAGTTCGAATTGCGCAAGGCGCGCGAGCGCGGTCACGTCCTCGAGGGCCTCGCCGTCGCGCTGTCCAACGTCGACGAGATCATCGCGCTGATCAAGGCATCCCCGACGCCCGCCGAGGCCAAGGCCGCGCTGATGGGCAGGACCTGGCGCTCGACGCTGGTCGAGGACATGCTGAAGCGCGCCGCCGCCGACGCCGCGCGTCCCGATGGACTGGCGCCCGAATTCGGATGGCAGGCGAAGGGCGGCGGCTATCGCCTGTCCGACGTGCAGGCGCAGGCGATCCTGGAGCTGCGTCTGCAGCGGCTGACCGGACTCGAGCAAGACAAGATCACCGGTGACTACCGCGACGTGATGGCGCTGATCGTCGACCTTACCGACATCCTCGCCAAACCCGAACGCGTGACCAAGATCATCCACGACGAGCTGACCGGGATACGCGACCAGTTCGGCGACGCCCGCAGGAGCGAGATCGTCGCGCAGGGGATCGACCTGTCGCTCGAGGACCTGATCGCTCCCGAGGACATGGTCGTGACGCTGTCGCACGGCGGCTACATGAAGGCGCAGCCGGTCGGCGAGTACCGGGCGCAGCGCCGCGGCGGGCGCGGCAAGCAGGCGACCGCGACCAAGGAAGACGATTTCGTCGACCAGATGTTCATCGCCAACACCCACGATTTCATCCTGTGCTTTTCCAACCGCGGTCGCGTGTACTGGCTCAAGGTCTACAACGTGCCGCGCGGGCAGCGGGCGTCGCGCGGCAAGCCGATCGTCAACCTCGTGCCGCTCATCGACAACGAGAAGATCACGGCGATCCTTCCGGTCAAGGAGTTCGCCGAGGGCCGTTACGTGTTCATGGCGACTGCCATGGGCACGGTCAAGAAGACGCCGCTCACCGATTTCTCGCGGCCGCGGCCGTCCGGGATCATCGCCGTCGACCTGACCGATGGCGACCGGCTGATCGGCGTTGCGCTCACCGACGGCAAGCACGATGTCATGCTGTTCAGCTCGGGCGGCAAGGCCGTGCGCTTCGACGAGAACGACGTGCGCCCGATGGGCCGCAACGCGCACGGCGTGCGCGGCATGATGCTCGACAAGGGCCAGAAGGTCATCGCGATGCTGGTCGCCGAGGACGAATCGCAGTCGGTGCTGACCGCGACCGAGAACGGCTACGGCAAGCGCACGCCTATCGTCGAATACACGCGCCATGGTCGCGGCACCAAGGGCATGATCGCGATCCAGCAGTCGGGTCGCAACGGCCAGGTCGTCGGCGCGGCACTGGTGCGCCGCGACGACGAGGTGATGCTGATCTCGACCGGCGGCGTGCTCATCCGCACCAGCGTCAAGTCGATCCGCGAGATGGGCCGCTCGACGCAGGGTGTGACGCTGATCAACCTCGGCGATGGCGAGAAGCTCGCGGGGCTGGATCCGCTCGCCGAGCGCGACGACGAGGACGTCGAGTGATGACAGGCAGCCCTCACCCCGACCCTCTCCCGCGTGCGGGAGAGGGAGGAACGCACCCGCACCCCGGCGGGCTCCCGCGGGCGGGAGAAGGGCATCGTGGCCGGGCCGGTACTGCAACGCGCACAGGCGGAGCTCCTGGATTGGCAGGGCCGCGGCATGTCGGTGATGGAAATGAGCCACCGTGGTGCGGATTTCACGTCG
>DATIQL010000235.1:0-3955 GCA_035470905.1 Casimicrobiaceae bacterium | reverse complement strand
TGACGACAGTGTTCGTCCAGAACACGCAAGCGACGCCGATCTCGCTGAACATCACCTACAATTTCTCGCACGATGCGGAAGCGCAGATCGCGGACAAATCGCAGTCGTGCACCCAATTGACGATCGCGGCGAACGCGGTGGCCACCTTCGATCCCTACGTTCAATGCAATCTGGCGAGCGCCTACCCCACGGCTACGAACATCTTCGGGATGATGATCCTCGACGATGCTGCATCGCCCAAGGTCAACACTTTCTACACCTACTCGCGGACCGCGCAACCCGTCGGCGCTGCGGGGCCGAACAACGGCTTCAGCGTCGAGGGTTTCCCGGCCGGCAATTTCTCCAGCGCGACCGCCTCGGCGATCGGTCTGCAGGGCAGCACGGCGGCCCCGCACTTCAAGTCGAACTGCTTCATTGGGGCGCTCGGGGAAACGGTGAACTGGCAGCTGATCCTGCGCGATTCGGCGGGTGTGCCGATCGGCAGCTCGCTGTCGGGCACGCTCGGCCCCTACCAGAACACCCGCATCCTCAACGTCTACGCCACTGCTTTGGGCTCTCTCAGCACCACCCTCTACGACTACTCGAACGTTCGCGCGACGTTCTACAACAGCAGCGGCTCGGCGATGATCGGCTACTGCACGGTCGAGACCTCCGACAACGGCAGCGCCGATTTCCGGATCGCCAAGTCCGACGATGCCCGCGACGTCCGCCAGTCGCGCCAGGCCTGCTACGGCATGGACAGCTGCGGCTTGACGACCCCGAGCGTGAGCAACGCGGCGTACCTGAACAGCACCACATCCAAGAACATCCATTACGCTATCTTCGCCCAGCCCGACTTCATCCAGTGCTCGCTGGTAAGCGACAGCACGCAACATTTGGGTGACCTCGAGATCATGCTGCGGGTGCCAGGCGATGCGCAGACGGCACTGCAGTTCGTACCCGCAGCCCCGTACAACACGTCGCCATTCACCGCTGGTGGTCCAGGCGCGACCAACTTCTACGTCTACACCGGCGACAAGAACGCGGTCAACGCGGGCCAGACGACGCGCTGGTACATCGACGTCTCGGCCAATCAGTCGAGCAGCACGCTCGCGGCCGACCTTGCCGCCACCAGCAGCAACCCCGTCCCCGGCATTCCCTACGGCATCACCTGCACGTCGGGCAACGGCATCACCGTGCCCTGGCTGGGCACGACCGGGCCCGCGAACCCCTGATCAGGTCCTGAGAGGCATCCGGCGCGCGCTCGCCGGATGAAGCTCGATCCCGGCAGCGATCGCTTCCTCCGCCTGCTGCAGCGCCTCGCGCTGCAGGCCTGATCCGGCGACCAACTCGGCGACGCGACGCGTAACGCCCGCCGCACAGCGCGCGCGGTCGAGCGCGGCGAGCGCCGCGATCGCATCGGCGAACTGCTCGGCGACGCGCGCAGGGTGCAGTTCCTCGCGCACCCAGCCTGCCGCCGCCTGGCCCAGGCGCAGCCGCAATGCCCCGTCGTCGATGAGCAGCCGCGCTGCGCGGGCGAGCGCGCCGGCTTCGAAGGCGTCGACCCTGTAGGCGGCGTCGCCCGGGATATGGGCAGACTCCGGGCCGTCACCGAGGATCACCGCGCAGCCCGCCGCCAGCAGGCCCTGCAGCGCGGTTTCCGCTTCGGCGCCCGAAGGCAGCTGCAGGCACACCGCGACGTCGAGTGCGGCGACGTGCTCGGCGCGGGCCTCCGGATCGAGCGGTCCGGTGACGCGGATCCGGTCGCGAATCGGATGATTCGCGATCGCGGCACTGGTCGAATCGTGGCCGGGTCCGCGCAGCAGGTCGCCGACGTACACGACGTTGAGGCGCCGGCCGCCCTTCGGCTGTGACTCGCCCGCCAGCGCATCCAGCAGCGTCCGGAACTGCGTCGCATCCGACACGGGCGCCAGCATGCCGAGCAGCAGGTCGTCGTCGGAAAGGCGCAGTCGAGCGCGCGCTCGGCGGCGAGCGGCCGGCTCGGCGCGAACGAACTCGGCCCGCGGCACGACCCGCACCGGGATATCCGCGATCGCCGCGGGCTCGCTGGCGAGAAGCTCCTGCTCGAATCGCGAATGGACGATGATGCCGCGCGCGTGCCCGATCGCGTCGCGCAGTTCGGACACGCACGCCCTGACATCGTCGACGACGACGATCCCGGGAAACTGGGCGAGGAGCGCCTGCGCGCCCGCGTCGAGACCGGCACCCGGCGGCTGGTGAACGATCGCATCGAATCCGCCCGCGCGGCGCCGGAACTCGGGAATGTCGAGCACCGCGAAGCGTCCGGCCACCTCGTCCAGCGCCGGCGTGTACCCGGCGACGACCAGCTCGACGTCGAAATGGCGGGCGAGCAGCGGGAGCATCGAGGCGACGTACGCCGCGGCGACGTCGCGCTGCGGCGGCAGCGGCGAAAACAGCGCGATGCGGGGACGCGACGGCGGCGTGCCGAGCCGCGGCGCGGCGAAGACCGAGGCGGCGGCCTTGCGCCGCGACGATTCCTCCATCGCCTCGAGCGCGGCGCGGGCCACGCTGTCCCAGGAAAACTGACGCGACCGAACCAGATTGGCCGCGCCGAGCTCGCGACGACGCTCCGGGGCGTCCAGCAGGTCGCGCATCATCCGCGTCAGGCCGGCGTGCTCGGTCGGGTCGAAGAGCACATCGCTGCGACCGACGATCTCCGGCAGGCTCGACGCGTCGGATGCGATGACGCAAGCGCCGCAGGTCATCGCTTCGAGCAGCGGCAGGCCGAAGCCCTCGTAAAGCGAAGGCAGCACGAACAGGTCGCAGCAGTTGTAGAGGAGGTTCAGGTCCTCGTCCGGGATGTAGCCGATCAGCGCGACGTCGTCCTCGATGCCCAGCGCCGCCGCCCGCTGCGCCAAGGCGCGACGCTCGGCCTCGTGCAGCCCCGAGACGATCGCGAGCTGGACCTCCTTGCGCAGTTGCGTCGGCAGCGCCGCATACGCGCGCAGCAGGAAGTCGACGTTCTTGCGCGGATCGGCGGCGCCCGTGTATAGGACGAAGCGCGAGCGCAGGCCGTGAAGCCGGAGCGTCTCGCGCGATCGCTCCGGATCGATCGATTCGATGCGGCCGAACGCTCCGCTGACCGCGGCGCCGATGTTGGCGATCCGCTCGGGCAGGATGTCGAGCTTCGCGATCGCGTCCCGGCGCGCCGATTCGGAGATGGCCAGGATCAGGTCCATCTGCTGGAACACCCCGAGGGTGGCGATGTACTCCGCGCGCACCGAGGGCGCGAGATAGGCGTCGGCGAAGAGCAGCGGGATGAGGTCGTAGAGCGTCGCCGAGCGCAGCACGCCTGGAACGTCGGCGATCCTTGCATCGACGTGCGCGCCGGGCGCCCCCCATGCCTCGAATACGCTGGAGACGTGCAGGACATCGGCGCCGCAGCAGGCGTAGCGCCAGTTGAGGATCTCGTCGTTGATCCGTCGCAGCTCGCGCCTGCGCTCGCGCGGCCCGCCGTCGACCGCGAGCAGGCGATAGGTCTCGAAGCTGACGCCGGTCCCGTCGGCGAGTTCTTCCTTCAGCGCGTCGTCGTGCCCGCTGAAGGCGTGGTTCAGCAGCAGCTGCACCTGGTGCGACCCGCGATTGCGCAGGATCCCCTTCGCGAGCTCGAGCGAATAGCGACCGATGCCGCGCCGCCGCGACCCCGGGGTCTGGCAGGCCTGCAGATCGATCGCGATCTTCACGTCGCCGACCGGTACGCGATGATCGCGTAATCCATGTAGTAGGCGCGCGGATCGGGGCCCGCGAACGCAGCTCCCGGTGCGCGCGCCTGGAACAGCGTGCGCGTGGCTTCGAACCCTGCTGCTTCGATCGCGAACCGCAGGCGCTCGGGCGGGAGCGGGGCGACGTGCGTGGGGTCGGTGTTGAACTGGCCCAGCGCGAAGGGGCACAGGGGATTCGGCGTCTCGACGATCAGCAGCGCGCCCGGCAACAG